>JAILDI010000203.1 GCA_024689525.1 Bacteroidales bacterium | reverse complement strand
TCTTTAACAAGATTCCTGGTGGATACATAAACCCTGAATCCCTGCAGTGTCCCGGAACTCACTTCCAGGCTGGAGAAAGTGTGGAACGCTCCTACAGGCGAGTCCTTCCAGCTTGCGAAGCCCCCGTAGATGTTAGTCTTGGTGTCGGTATTGTCAGCGTCGCAACTGACGTCAATCGACCCTATGTACTTCTGTTTGACGCATATTCGGCATATGTCCAGTTGGAAACAGTCGTCTCCGCTTCCCTTCAGCCGCCAATATAGCCGTCGGTTGCCCAGAGTGGCCGTGGAATAAGTATAATTCCCGTTTCCCCTGGCTATGAGCACAAGTGAATTGTTCACGGGAGTGCCGTCGATTTCGGCGAAGAACTCTTCTGCGTCGAAGCCAAAAGGCCACACGCCGTTAACATTGAATGTGAGCGATGCCTGGGTGGGTATCAAGCCTGAATCGGCAACATATTTATAGTATGTGCCATAATCGTTTATGAGCCGAATCCCGGCATACCGGCCGTCGAAGTACACCGGAACGTCGCAGTAGGCATCGGCCAGCTTTGAAGAGGTGAATCGCAGCATATCCAGCCTGGTGGCGGGGGAACCGTATGGAAGAAGATTCTGTGTCGATACCACGCCGTTCTTATAGGCGTGGCTGAGGTACAGGCCGGTGTCGCCTAGGCCCACCCAGCCGTTGTCCTCCGCCAGGGAGCAGTTGATGCCGCCAAGGCAGGAGGCGAACAGCGCGTCATCATAAGAAGTATACTCTATCCAGCCTCCTCCGTCCTGAATCAGATACACAGGCTGGGTGATGCTTGTTGCCGTTCCATTGTTAGTCACAGTATAGCTTGACGGCCCGGATATATACCCTATTCCGGGGGCTGATACAGCACCGTCGTAAGTGCCTGCATCCTTGCCGTCGCAAGTGCAAGTAACAGTGTAAGTTCCAGGCTTTTTAGCACTGATGTACACCGATTTAGAATCGATGGAACCCAGGCTTGCGATGCCGCTGTCGGCCGCTCCGTGGCCATCGCGGCAACTGATGCTGAAGCTGAAGGAAGGGTTTGCCCCGTAGATGCCTTCCGCCCATCGCGAAGCCACAAGGATTCCTTTCTGCGCAACCCACATATCGTCCCCGGATGAGTTGACAAAACGAGGATATCCGCATTCGTTGGATACGGTAATGTCTATGTACGATCCGGCCCGCCCGTCGCGAGTTACTGCATAAATCCGCAGCATGTCGCCCACGTGCGCATCGGCCGGAATTGTGTATTCGATATCATTTGAAAACTGGTTAAGGCAACTTGTGTTCGTGCCGGTGTAGGTGGAAGTGCTGCCGTTGAACAGTTCCCTGTCGACGGAGATCAGGTCCTGGCGGAACAGAAGCGCGCCGCACCAGGTGCAGTTAACTTCCTGGCCGTTGCAGGTTAGGTTCTTGGAAAGCCAGAGCGTCCGGTCGGTTCCGGTGGTCACGGGCATTCCGGTGTAGTAGTGATGGCATTCCATACACTCCAGTATGTAGCAATCGTCGGGGAGCTGGCTATAGCCCTGGGGGATGGTTCCGGAGCTGATGTAAGCATCCCTTTCTGCCCCCTGACAAAGCGTAAAGCCGTTTTGACGGTGGTAGAAATCAGCCGCAACGTTGCCGCTTCCGCCGTATTGGTAGCAGGTGGACAGCACCACTTTTTCTCCAGGCGCAGCCCGCAGTTTGTTGCAGTCCACAGTGCACGAACGGCCGTCCAGGGTGCTGGTTTCTCCGTCCAGTTTCCAGGTGTCGGTTACGTCCAGGCCGTCATAGCCAAGGTGCAGGGTAACGTTGTATTCGCGGTTGCGCTCCACGTCGAAATTGCTAGTGGCGTTGCCGCCAAGGTAAAAGCGGTATATCTTGGTAAAAGGGGAGGACACCATATATGCAGAAAACGTTATGCTGACCTCCACATACGGATAGGCGTTGGGGTTAAGTCCCAGAGCCATAAGCGACTGCGCATTCTTATTTGATGGATTACTGTTACCGGTGAGAAGATCTCCTCCCAGGCTTTCCGGCACGTAGAACACATAGTCGGGGACGCCGGAATTCTGGTCAACCGTACCGCTGGAAGAACCCCGCACGTTTGCTGATGGAGTGAACACCCCCACGTCCTGGGAGATGCCGCCAAGTTTCACGGAGTTCACAGTGATTCCATAGCCCGTTTCATCGGGAAACATAGTGCGCAGCATATCGTCGAATTCCACGCTCAGGTTCAGTTTGGCGGTAAGCCGGCGAAGCGGCAGGCGGATGCAGCCATCCGCACTGCCGTCCAGCGCGTCCAGTTCCGCAGGACTTATGTCGGCTGCGTAATATGAAGAAGGTATGTGAAGGCCGTCCCACGATGCTCTGGAACTGCTGAAACCGTACACCCGGCCCAGCGCATTGGAAAGAGTATATTCCTCGCCTGTGTTCGCCCAGGCAAATACTGTGTAGGTGTTATTCGTGGTCAGATACAGGTTGTCCATCTCGCCGCTGCCGCTGTAGAGCGTCACGCCGCCGCAGGCTATAAGCCAGCTGAAACTGTCCAGCGTGGTGTCATCGGCAATATTGCCTTTGGTCGATGCCGGCGCCTCCAGGGCGGCCGTGATCCTGTAGGCCGCCCCTTCAGGAGGCATCGTAAGTTTATCGGCCTCGTGCATACAGGAGCAAAGGGCGAGGGCCGCCGCACAAATCAGATAAGTGTTTCTCATTTTTCTAAGTTCCAAAATCCACATTGCTTGTCTGGCTGCCCCAGGGCTGCAGTTCTATGGTGAAGCTTATGCTGCTTCTGTCCAGATTGCCGTCGGGCTCAAGCGCGCCCGGGCCGGTGATGAAAACCTTCCTTGCCGAATAATGCGTATTGCACTCCATCGGAGGCAGGTCGATAGGATACCATTGCAGTATATCGTCGATCCTTATCCCCAGGACGAGCCTTGTGGGTATACTGGCCGATGGATTGGGCATAGCATAGAGCTGTTCTCCGACATCCACGGCATCGGCACTGCCGATAGAAAGATTGGGATGTGCCACCAGGCAGGAGCCGACAATCCCGGTCAAAAGGTCGATGCCGGAGCGGTTGTACCATACTCCGCCCTCCGATGCGGAAGGCGTGCCCTCCCAGGAAATCTGGCCCCTGGCGTTAACCAGGGCCACGGTTTCCAGGACACAGGGCGGCGTGACGGCGAAATCGTCCAGCCAGCTCACGGCCAGTTGCCCCACGCTCACCTTGGAGGCATATCGCTCCAGGATCACTGTGGCGGCTGGCTCCCCGGATGTGAATACTTTACTGCCGGCCCCGTGCATTACCAGAGTCATTTCGGAAGTGTGTTCCAGCAGGGTGTTCTGAGCCAGGAAACCGGCCTCGTTCACAATTCCGTAGAAAGCTCCCGCCGGGGCGTTGGCCACCAGGTGCCAGTTCATCCTGCAACCGGCAGTGACACTGGCCTGGATGCTTCGTCCGCTTCCTGATGCATAAGTGTCGATGGCGCCGTCCGACGAGCGGAAAACCAGCAGGTCCAGCCGCTCCACGTCGCTGTCGTCGCCCTGCAGCGCCGCTTTAACATCGGCCCGCGCAAGGAAGCGCACGTTTACCCTCTGCTCCTGGGGCTTGGTGCAAGCACCGATGGCCAGCAGGGCTGCCAGTATTCCAATCGCCGGTTTCATCGCTAAAAGACAGGGAAGGTTGTGTTGATGGTGTTGTCCGTCCATGCATTCACTGAAACGCTGAACTTTATTTCCTCCGCGTCTCCGCCCAGTGTTGCGTTGATTACGTTCACCTTGCCGCGCAAGAGCTGCACGTTCACGGTCTTGTTCGTATACACGCGCTCGTATTCGTTGATATTGGCCTGCCATGAGGCTGTAAGCGTATAGGTGCCGGGCACAAGATAGATGTCGTTTGCTTTTGTGGACGGGCACGTGCTGCCGGAAATCTGTACGGGACTTGCCGCGGTGAGATTGCTCCAGCCGCCGTCGTCCGTCCGGCCCGCACCGGTCTTGACGGCATATGTGCCTCCAGTGTTGGGAGTGATGCTCACAGACACGTTGCTTATGGTGTATCCGGTCGCAGGGGTGATCACAACATCTCCCAGACGGGCGAAAATGTGCTCGAAAACCAGGGTGTTCCTGTCCTTGAAAGTCGGGGTCATCTTGAATGCGCACACAATGTCGTTGTCATTCGTGGCGGATACGGTTACGCCGTTGGCAGTGGCGTCGTCCATAGTTACGTTGGAGGCGTAAAAATGATACGACTGGTTCTGCGCAGGCCAGAATTTGTTACCCGTGTAGGTAATGGGCGTCATCGTTCCGGTAGCGGTGAACGGTGCATTGTTCCACACCGCCTGCTCGCTGCCGGTGGATCCTTTGGTGACGGTTAGGTTGAATCCGCTCAGCGAGGTCACTTCCGTCGCCTTTGTGGTGACGCAGGCGTTTATATTGTCGCCTTCCGCTCCCAGTTCGATGAGCCGCGGAGCATCGTCCACAGCCTGTTGAGTTTTGTCGCACGCGGCAAGCAGCATAAAAACCGCCGCGGCCGCAAGTATTTGATATTGTTTCATTATAGGTCGTTGTTATAAATTAATTCTTCATCCCAGTTGGTTACAGTAACGCTCAGGGACACTAGCCCTGATGCGGCCTGGAGCGTGCCGCTAACGGTTGATTTCCTGCCCACAGGCAGGGTAACCGTGGCCGATGTGTTGCAGGATTCCGTGTGTCCGCCGAAAGTGCATTCGTAGCTTGCACTGATGATGCATTCTCCTGGTACGCACAGTTGCCCCAAACCTCTGTTCTCCAGTGAGGGCGAGTCAAAGCTCATGTCCGCTCCCGGTGCATCCACAGAGGCCCAGGAACCGCTTGCGATGTCAAATGTGCCGTCCGTTATGTAACGGCAGCTCAGTGTGTTTACCACAATGGTACAGCCCTCGTCCGGTGTGAACACCACGGCGTCCAGCGCGGCAAAGACGTGCCCGAAATATAGGTTCTGGGTGGTTCCGTTGGAGGCGTTGATCTTGGCTGCGCTCACCACGTCGCCGTCGGCGGGGGAGGGCTGCACCAGTACACTGTTGCCGCTGACAGTCTGGGGGTAACTGTGGGAGATTGCATAGAAACTCAGCGCACCGGTTTGGGGCCAGTACATCCCGCCGGTGAACCTGTTTCCTCCTTCGTCCTGCACAAAGGGTACATTCTCCCACAGTACCTTTCCAGATGTATTGCGGGCAGTAACGTAGAATCCTTTCAGGTTTGACGTCGTGGTCTCCTGGAACGCCCTGGTGTCTTCCGTGAAGAATTCCACGGGCACGGGCTCGCTTTCCCGCGTTTGAGAACACGCGAGCAGCAAGGGCAGTATGAATACAATCCGTCTCACTCTAAATAGTAATTTCTACGCTCGAAGCCATTTCCCAGTCGTTCACTACAACCGTCATCTGGGACCTCACATAATCAATGTCTATGTCGATGTCCGGGAGGTTCTCCAGCTCCCAGCTGAAGCCGCTTATCATCTCCAGCGCCCGCCAGAGTACAATCTCGTCAACCGGGCCGTACTCGATGCTCACGCCGGGTTTCGCCGTAAGCTCCAGGGCCAGGCTATGGTCGGCCTGGCGCGGAACAGTGAAGCGGAATACTCCCGGCTCCTCCTCCGCAGGGCTGCAGTTGTACGGCCCCGCAAGGGGACTTCCGCTCACAAGGTCCATCCCGCAGGTGTTGCCCTTGGCGGCAACTGTGTAGGGGAATATGCCTTCATCGGAACGGAAGCGCACGCATATGTTGGAGTGCTCCTTCTTCATACGAACAGGCACGAGGGTTTCCCCGCCCATTGCACTGCCGGAGTAAGAGAACCTGTAAACCGGATCCCATTGTGTGCCCGGAGCTACGGTGCACATCCTTCCGGCGCACACCGCCGCCTTGATCCCCGCCGTTCCGGTGGCCGATATTTCCGGGCACTTGCGCACCTGCAGGAAATAGTCGCGCCCGTCCATCCTGCCCATCGGCACATTGTCCGATGCGAGCATTTCCATGCCGGAGGTTTCGCGGATTTCCAGCCGCAGCTCTTCGCTCACCGGAACCCCGTTCGCATCCTCAACCCGGAAGAAGACGAACGAAGGGCATTTGCCCCGGTCCTCGAATACCAGGCGGTGGCAGGACGCGGCCAGCAGGGCGGCCGCCGCAATGGGAATCAGATACTTCATATCAGATGGTGATGTTTCCTTCGTCGCCCAGCAGAACAAGATTCCAGGGCAGCACTTCAATCTCGCAGTCGAACTGAGTGGTTACGATGGGCTCGGTGGATTCATTCGTGTCGATGACGTCGTCGCCGTCCGACCAGTTGCCCAGACGGCTAATCGTGAGCTTTCGGATCTCGTAGGAATTGTTGGATTCTATAGTGTCGATGGCGATGGGGAAAGTGTAGAATTCCCCGTCGATCTTTATCTCAACCACCAGTTTCGTTTTCTGTGTGGAAGATGCATTGGGATAAGCATATAGCCTGTGCACGTTTTCGTAGCTGCCGTTCTGCGCGAGCTTGTTCGCATCGCCGGTTGTGACGGCGGCGGAATACACCAGGGCGTCCTTGTCGATATCGACAGATGCGCCGGGAAGGACGCTGTCGTCGGTGAGCCAATAGGCGTTTGCGACAGGGGAGACAACGGAGCCGAAGTTTACGTCATCGGCCACATTGATAAGGTAGAATCGAACGATCTCGAAATCGCCTGCTGAGAGGGAGGCAAGACCGCCATTCCCCAGCGAGCGGGTTATCTTGTCGATACGGATTCTGGCGGCCAGTCGGCTTACCTCTACGGTTACCTGGTTGGTGCCGGATGCCGTAAGGACGGCCGCTGTTTCGCCGTACATTACGAAGTGGTCCGGGTCGTTGTCGGCCTTGAAGCGTGAAGTGAGGGCGCGCAGGGCCGTAAGGTCGGTAACTCCGGAAACTCCGGAGCCGTCAGGGGCGTTCACCACGGCTGCCACGGTCTTGCTTCCGGTTGTGGACGTGATTCCGGTGACCTTGTGGTTGCTCCCGTCGTACAGCTGGTAGGCGTCAAGGCCGCCGCTCTCGTTGAACACCAGGACCTCGATCCTGGCCACGGCGGCCTCGTCGCCCTCTGAAACAGTAGTTGCCTTGGTGGGTGCGCTTGCAGAGATACACACATCAAGAGTCGCGCTTTGCGCAGCAGCCTTTTCCACGGGCTGTTTGTTGCAGGATGCCAGCGCCGCAAGTGCGGCTGCAGCATAAATCAGAAAGTGTTTTTTCATTGTATTATGGTTTAAAGATTATAGTCGTCTTCGTCATCGGCCCTGTTAAGGCCGTAGCGCTGGATAAGGACATATATTTCCGGGTCCAGCTTGCCTCGGAATACGTACGAGGGCTCCGCCTTGCAGGCGTCCAGATAGCATTGCACGGCTTTGGCGTCATCGTCCTTTCGGGCATACAGCACCGCCAGCATATAGTTCACCCGGGGAGTTCTTTCCAGCTCCTGCAGGATTGCCATCGCTGAGGCATTGTAGTCCAGCGAGACGTACGCAATGGCCGTATTGAAGTCCTGGTATTCCCTGAGATATTCCAGGGCCTTTTTGTAGTCCCTGTCCCGCAGGGCTTCCACGCCCTTCATATAAGTTGTGTCCAGTTCTGTAGTGTGAATGGTGTCGCGGACCATTCCCTTCCTGTGAAGGTAGAAGTCGAACCTCACGGTGCGGAGCCTGGGATACAGGTTCTGCTTCATATAATTATAATAGGAAGAGCCCTGCATCCGCCTTTCCCGCTCGTCCAGATTGGATATCTCCAGGCAGTCGATGTAGTTGCGCTTGGAGGCTTCGCTCATTACCGTGTCCCTGTCCACCAGGTACGACAGCATCGACCAGTTTTCCCCGTTGGAGCGCGACAGGAAGCGGATCGACGGGATTTCTTCCCGCTCGAATTCCTCCCCGGCCACATTTATGGTTAAGCCCTGCTCGCGCATAAGCGAATCCCGATACCGGCGGATGTTGCCGTCCATATATTCGGCCACCGACGCCGCCCTTTTCTGGGCCAGGAGCCTGTTGGCGCTCTCCTTCCCGTCCGGACTTGCAGAGGCGGAGATTACTATGGAATCCAGGTCGAATGTGCGGTTGTTCATCAGCTCGAATATGTTGCCGCGTATGCGTCCCAGTTCGCGGGCGTTGTTGCCCAGCGACGGATCCACCTGGAACTTGCCGATGGCGAAGTCCACGTAGCAGGACGTATTGGCAGCCGCCCGCCTTTCCACCACGCGGGTAAGGTAGCGTTCCGTGTTGTCCGTGAAACTGGACAGGGAGCTCACGTAGAAGGAAAGGGGAGGGGTGGGCGCCATCGAGTAGAGTTTATGGTCGCTCTCATAGATGTCGCCGGATAGCACTATGTCGATTTTACGCAGCCCGGGGCGTGTGTTCACCACCTGCGTATACTGATAGATGAAGTCTCCGTCCAAAGCCTGGATAACCGTATCCAGCCTGATTCCCTCCGTGACGATGGGTACTTTCACGTACCGGGCATACATCCTGTCCCTGCGCTCACGGCGGCGGTCGTTCATTCGGCGCGCAAAGATATTGGTGTAGTGCTCGATGGCCTGCTGCTCGGTGACGCCGTAGTATGAATGGAATACTTCATCCGAGACGCAGGTGGTGTCGTTCTTGTACTTGTACACTTCGGGAATGTTGCGCTTGATGAACAGCTCCAGGTTTCTCAGGTCTATGAATTTGGTCGTGTCAGATATTATTGTCCTTAGAAATCTGTCGTACTGCTCATATCCCCGCAGCTGGGCCTTGCGGTATCCGGCTCCGGTGATGATGACGGTTTCCAGGCGGATGGAGTCCTGCATTATGAACATATCCGGGAAGAAGCGCAATTGCCATTTCGTGTCCTGCATGCTCTTTGGGACGATGACGTCGAAACGTATGTCGATCTTGCCGTGGCGCTCGGCCACATTGCGGAAGTATGCAGTGACCACCGCGGCGTCCAGGACGTCGGTAGCCACCATCTCTCCGCTCTCTTCCTCGGCCACGGCGTGCATAACGTACAGTTCGCCGCGTTCGTCGTCGTGAACCATTATGCTGTCCCTCTTGGAGGCGATGATGCGGCGTTCTTCCGCCTTCTCCGCCCCTGAGATGGCCAGGGTGGCGCCTATCTCCCCGCTGCGGATGACGTCGATTTTCTTCGGCGCTCCGCAGCCGAGGAGCATCAGCACAATTAAAAGCGTTATGACAAATGTGCTCTTGTTCATCTCTAGAATATCAGTTGCAGTGCCAGCCGGGCGTCCGGCAGGATGAATGATTTACCGCCCTGCTCAAGGGTCACGCCGCACAGGGGGCAGGCGTAGCGCGTGTAGCGGGTATATCCGCCCCAGGCGCCGATGCCCATATCCAGGTTCCACTTGTCCGTGAGCATAATGGCGTAGCCCCCGTAAATGCCGCCTCCGAAGGCGTCGCCTTCTTCGGTCTCGCGCCCTCTGAGGCCGCCGGAATTGTAGGCGCTGTAGCGTCCATCGCCTCCAACCCACCAGCCGGAATACACGTGCCAGGGCCACCAGCGTGCGCCTGCCCAGCAACTTGCCGAGCGCAGCTGCGCCTGCGTGTCCTGATTGCCCGCGTTGAAGGTCCAGGGGTTGAGTTCGCCGCCTGCGTGGATGGTAACCTTGCGGGCCACGGACACGGATGCTTCCGCGTTCATCGTCCCAAGCGTGAGCCAGTCCACGCAGTTGGTGCCCACCGACAGGCGCTGGGCCTTTGCCGCCGGCGACAGCGATGCCGCCAGCAAAGCGGCTAAGAGGAGCTTTTTCATCGGCCTTCTACATTAGATTGCTCTGGGGAAGAAGCTGGTCGTCGTCTTCGGTGAGATGGCAGATCTTGAAGCGTTTGGCCTGGACATCCCAGCTGGTGCGCTCCTGTCCGTCGGCATCGGCATACTTATAAGGTCGCGCACGCCCGAATACGTGGACGATGGCGCCTTTCGTGATTTCGCTGAAGTCCATCGCGTCCTTGGAGTCCCATAGCGAGATGTTGAACCACATTGTGTCGATGCAGGGATTCCCCGCGCGGTCCCTGTAGCTGTAGTCGATAGCCAGGGAAAATTTGCAGAGTCTGCTTGAGCCGTAGTCCTGGACATCGCTTCTGCCGACGCGGCCCCTGAGTTCGATTTTGTTGATGTATTCCATCGCATATAAGTTAAAGGTTGAACAGATTGCCGGCGGCGGCCCGTCTCGAGTCGGCAAGCCTGCCGGTCCGGCTGATGCAAAGGAACGCACTTTCCTTCTCCCGTCAAGGCGAAATGGGCCTCGGGGGGTTAGATTTTTATGTTTTTTATGTCGATTTAATGTTTCTTTACTGCCCGTGAATTAAAAAACGGAAAAATTAAAAATAATTCTTTACAAACAATTTTTTTAAACATTATTAAGAAACGTAAATAATTGATGGTCAGGAGGCTATTTTCCTTTGAAATGTCGATTTCGCTTTGCATATTTGGGCCGATTTAGGAGGGATCGACCTATGCCATACAAGACTGTCAAGACCAAGTGCACCTGCCTTCAGTGCGGCGACACCATCAGCTACGGAAGATACGACCGCAAATTCTGCTCGGACCACTGCCGCAACAAGTACCACAATGCCAAGCGCGCGCAGATACGGCGCTATCGGCTCAAGGTATTCAACACCCTGGAGCGCAACCACGACATCCTGGAGCACCTCCTGGGCCTGGGGTGCCATTCAATGGGCAAACTGGAACTTGCCGATATGGGATATGACTGTACCGTGGTGAGCTCCTTCTGTAAGCATTCGAGGGACCTGGAATGCCGCTGCTACAACATCCGCTACAACGACCGCCCAGGCAAGATCACCGACCTGCGATATATCCCTGAAGTTCCGGAAGAAGTCTCGGAAGAAGATGTCGCAGATGAACAATAAAAAATCCGGTGCCAACTTTCGATGACACCGGATTAATTATATTGGAGTAGCGTCTATGCTGCTTTTTTCTGTTTCTCCGGATCCTTGAAGAGAATCATGAAGAGGAAGCCGACGATGAATGCGTAAGCTGCGAAGATGTACCATGCGGTGTCCCAGTGCTGGGCTACGTCCGCGGCGGGATTCTCGCGCAGGATGCGCATGGGCTCCATGACGTAGTGGTTGACAACCTTACCGGCCGCCCAGGTGCCGATGGAGGCGCCAAGGCCGTTGGTCATAAGCATGAACAGACCCTGTGCGCTGGACTGGATGCTCTTGTCCGTGTTCTGGTTCACGTACAGGGAACCGGAGATGTTGAAGAAGTCGAATGCCACGCCGTACACGATGCAGCTGAGGATGAACAGCCACACGCCGCTGCCGGGGTTGCCCAGACCGAAGAAGCCGAAGCGGAACACCCACGCGAACATGGCGATGAGCATCACCTTCTTGATGCCGAATTTCTTCATGCAGAACGGGATGAGCAGGATGCACAGCACTTCACTTACCTGGCTGAGGGAGATGAGCGCGTTGGCGTTCTGAGCGCCCCAGCTGGCTGCGATTGCGGGATCGTGGCTCATGCGGAAGGAGGAGATGTACATGTTTGCATACCCGTTGGTAATCTGCAGGGATGCACCCAGGAGCATGGAGAATATGAAGAAGATGGCGAACTGGCGGTCTTTGAACAGTTTGAAGGCGGATAGGCCCAGTTTGTCCATTATGGTGCCTTCGTCGGCCTTCTTGTTAACGGGGCACGCCGGCAGGGTAAATGCGTATGCGCAAAGCAGGATGCCCAGGACGCCGGAGGTGAAGAACTGCCAGTAGCTGTGCTGGAAACGGAAGAAGTTGGGGTCGCGCACGAAGTTCACCGTGAGCATTGCGCAGATGAAGCCGATGGTTCCGAATACGCGGATGGGAGGGAAGTCCTTCACCGTGTCCATGCCCTCGTTCTCCAGGCACTTGTACGCCACGGAATTGGAAATGGCAATAGTTGGCATGTAGAATGCCACACTCAGGAGATACAGCACGTAGAAGATGCCGAATTTGAAACTGGGCAGGGTGGAATAGTAGTGGATTACCTTTTCGCTTCCGTGAGCCGCCCTTTCAAGCACTTCCACATTGCCCATAGCATATAGCCCAAGCGCTATCATGAACACGGCAGCAAGCCCGTGGCAGATGGCAAGGGTTTTCTGTGCCTGGATCCATTTATCGGCCACGATACCCAT
>JAILDI010000156.1 GCA_024689525.1 Bacteroidales bacterium | reverse complement strand
TACAGGGTGGGCAAAGCCTCTCCCGCGATTTTCAACGGAGTCACCGTGGACTATTACGGCACGGCCACCCCGCTGAACCAGGTTGCCTCCATCACCACTCCCGATGCAAAGACCATCGCCATCCAGCCTTGGGAACGCAGTATGATTGCAAAGATTGAAAAGGCAATTCTGGACGCCAACGTCGGCCTCACCCCTTCCAATAACGGTGAGATTATCCGCTGCGTTGTGCCCGCCCTCACCGAGGAGCGCCGCAAGGACCTCATCAAAAAGGCCAAGGCCCAGGGCGAGACCACAAAGGTTACGGTGCGCAACGCCAGGCGCGACGGCATCGACCTTCTCAAGAAGGCCCAGAAGAACGACGGCCTGTCGGAAGACGGCGAGAAGGAGGGAGAAGACGAACTCCAGAAAGTCACCGACAAGCACGTCAAGAACATCGACGCCATCATCGCAGCAAAGGAGAAGGAAATTCTCACAGTGTAATTGAAAAGAGTAGCAGTACAAGGTCACAAAGGGTGTTTCCACGAAGAAGCAGCGCAGGTCTTCTATGAGGGCCTGCCGCTTGATATTGTAGAGTGCGATACTTTCGGGCAACTGTACAATGCCATGGACGATGGCAAGGCCGATGCGGCCGTAATGGCCATCGAAAACACGGTTTCGGGCGGTCTCATCCACAACTTTGAACTGCTTCGCAAGCACAACCGCAAAATAAAGGGTGAAGTGTACTTGAGAATCGTCCAGAACCTTATGGCTCTGCCGGGGCAGAGGCTGGAGGACATCAAGGAAGTGCGCACCCACTATATGGCCATCAACCAGACGCGCGATTTCTTCGAGCACAGCGCTCCGTGGATCAAGATCACGGAATCGGAAGACACGGCGAAGAGCGCAGCGGAAATCGCGGAAAATGGGCTGAAAGGCGTCGGCGCCGTGGCGTCAAAAGTTGCGGCGGCCACCTATGGCCTGGAAATCCTGCAGGAAAGCATCGAAACATACAAGCAGAACTTCACCCGCTTCATCATTTTCGACGAAGCCATAAACCCCGAGCAGGCCAACATCGACAAGGCCTCCCTCTGCTTCACCCTGCCTCACAAGCCCGGTTCGCTGGCCCGGATTCTCACTATTTTATCGTTTTACGATATGAATCTGACGCGAATCCAGTCTCTCCCCATCCCGGGAAGGGAATGGCAGTATTTTTTCTATGCCGATATCAAATTCGAAAGCTACACCCGCTACAGTCAGGCTCTGGATGCCGTCAGGCCTCTGATCGAGGACCTCACCGTACTGGGAGAATATAAATCAGCATTATGATTATCAAGCCCGCAAGGCGGACGGAGTCCGTCAAGGAATACTTTTTCTCGATTAAGAACCGCGAGATTGCGGCTCTGAACGTTGAACGCAAAGCCAAGGGTCTGGAGCCCGTAATCAACCTGGGCATCGGCTCGCCGGACGGAACCCCGCCCCGCAAGGCACTGGAAGTGCTGGCGGAATCGGCCCAAAAAGACGGCGTGCACGGCTATCAGAGCTATACGGGTATTCCGGAGCTGAGGCAGGCTTATGCCGACTGGTATGCCAAGTGGTACGGCGTGAAACTGGACCCTTCCTGCGAGATTCAGCCCCTCACGGGCTCCAAGGAGGGAATTCTGCTGGCATCGCTTACCTTTCTGAATGCGGGCGACAAAGCACTGATCCCGGACCCGGGCTATCCCACGTACAAATCGGCCACGCTGATGGCGGAGGCCGTGCCCGTGCCATATAACCTGAAAGCCGAAAACGGCTGGTATCCGGATTTCGACGAACTTGAGTCGATGGACCTGAGCGGCGTAAAGCTGATGTGGACCAACTACCCCGGAATGCCCACCGGAGCCAAGGCTACACCCGAACTCTACGAAAAGATAGTCGACTTTGGCCGCAGGCATAAGATTCTGGTAATCAACGACAATCCGTACAGTTTCATTAGAAACGACCAGCATCTTTCCATCCTGGCCGTGCCGGGCGCGAAAGAAGGCTGCCTGGAGATGAATTCCCTGTCCAAGGCCCACAACATGGCGGGCTGGAGGCTTGGAATGATCGCCGGCGAGGCCGACTACATCAAGGAAATCCTCAAGGTGAAGAGCCAGATGGACTCCGGCATTTTCCGTCCTTTGCAGCTGGCCGCCGTGGAGGCATTGAAGGCCGATGAAAGCTGGTTCTCCACCCTCAACGCGGAATACTACCGCAGAGCGGAGGTGGCCGGGCGCATAATGGACGCCATCGGCGCAGAATACAATCCCGACAGTGCCGGACTTTTCGTCTGGGGGCGGGTCGATGGCTCTCCCATCGAAATGTCTGACAAGTTCCTGCACGAGGCGGGCGTATTCATCACCCCGGGATTCATCTTCGGCAACAACGGTGCGCAGTATTTGCGCATTTCGCTCTGCGTTCCCGTGCCGATGATGGAAAAAGCCCTCCAAAGAATACTCGCAGTGCTATGAAAACCGTCGGAATCATAGGCCTTGGCCTCATTGGCGGGTCGATGGGCCTGGACCTCAAGTCCCGTGGCTTCGCCTCCCGCGTCCTTGGCGTGGAGCAGGATCCCCTGAGTGCCGATGCAGCCGTGCGGCTGGGCCTGGCCGATGAGATCGTCAGTTTTGACGATTGCGTATCAAGGGCCGATATTATCGTGGTGGCCGTGCCTGTGGGGACGGCGGTGAAGATGGTACCTCAGATATTAGGTGCCATCGGCCCTGGGCAGGTAGTGATCGACGTATGCTCCACCAAGGAGCAGATATGCCTTGCAACGCGCTATAACCCCAATCGTGGCCGATTCGTGAGCACTCACCCCATGGCGGGAACGGAGTACAGCGGCCCCTGGGCGGCGATGCCCAACATGTTCGACGGCCGGGCCTGCATCTTCGCCAATCCGGAGGAGTCGGACCCGTCGGCGCTGAAGCTTATCGAGGAAATGTACTCCGTGCTGAATATGCGCCCCATCTATATGGATGCGGCCCAGCACGATGTCCACACGGCATATGTGTCCCACATTTCGCACATCACTTCCTTCGCCCTGGCCCTCACGGTGCTGGACAAGGAGAAGGACGAGAAACACATCTTCGACCTGGCGTCGGGCGGTTTCTCCTCCACGGTGCGCCTGGCAAAATCCAATGCCGATATGTGGGTGCCCATTCTCACGCAGAACAGGGACAATGTGCTGCGCGTCATCGACACATACCTGGACAAGATGAAGGAATTCCGCGACGCGGTGGCAGAATACGACGAGGCGCGGATCCGGGAGCTGATCCAGGAGGCGAACAGAATAAAGAAGATCATTCGATAATGGCACACGAACTTGACATAATTCCCGGAACCGAATGGGGGTGCTTCACCCTTCCGAGGCCCATGTGCATCGCGGGGCCCTGCAGCGCGGAGAGCGAGGAGCAGGTGATGGAAACTGCCCGCGGGCTTGCCGCATTCGGCATTCACGTATTCCGCGCAGGCATCTGGAAACCACGCACCCATCCGGGCTCGTTCGAGGGCATCGGCACGCCGGGTCTCAAGTGGATGCGCCGCGTTAAGCAGGAACTGGGCATGTGGACGTGCACGGAGGTCGCTTCCGAAAAGCACGTCCTGGAGTGCATCAAGTACGGTGTCGACATGGTCTGGATCGGCGCGCGCACATCGGCCAATCCCTTCCTTATGCAGGAAATTGCCGATGCGCTGGAAGGTACCGATATGCCAGTGCTGGTGAAGAATCCGGTGAACCCGGACATCGACCTGTGGATCGGCGCACTGGAGCGCCTGAACCGCGCCGGACTTCGTCGTTTAGGCGTGATTCACCGCGGTTTTTCCACATCGGCCCCCATTCCCTACCGCAACGATCCGGGCTGGAGGCTGGCCATCCAGATGCGCACCCGCTATCCCCAGATGGCGTTCTTTGCCGATCCGTCCCATATGGGCGGCAGCCGCGAATACCTGCAGGAACTCTCGCAGCAGGCTATGGACCTGGGCCTGGACGGCCTGATGGTGGAAAGCCACTGCAACCCCGCCTGCGCCCTGTCGGACGCCAAGCAGCAGCTGGTTCCCGCGGATCTTCAAAAGCTGCTTGAGAGTCTGGTGATTCGCGAAAAGTCCTCCGAGAGCGAGTCCTACCGCGAGGGAATCGAGTCCCTGCGCGCCCGCATCGACGTTATCGACGAGAATCTTCTCAAACTTCTGGCGGAGCGGAATGAGGTGAGCCGCAAAATCGGCCATTACAAGAAGGAGCACAACGTGGCCATCCTCCAGGCCGGCCGCTGGGAAACCCTCCTTGCCGACGTCATCGCCAGCGGCGCCGCTCTCGGTCTCTCCGAAGAGGCCGTCCGCGCCATCATGACCGCCATCCACGACGAATCCGTCCGCGTCCAGAACGATGTCCTCTCCGGCGCCGAATAATCCGTGGCGGCTAATTGCCTGATACACAAAGGTTTATTTGCCGCTCCCCTGGTTAAAACTCACCAGGGGATGGGATAATAATACGCTGATTATCAGCGAATTAGCCGCCACGGGCTATTCGCCTACACGGGGGCGTAGGGCCGGAGGGCGCCCAGCAGGGCCGCTTCGAACACCTGCTGCTCAAGTTCGGACAGGAATGATATCTCGATTGGCACCTGGAAGAGACGCTCTTTTAGCTCTTCCGGAATTTTTTTGATATCCAGTATGCGGCCGGCATCTTTCTCCGTCGTGGCGACGCAGGCGGTGGGAAATGCCTTCATCGCCTTGACTATTTTGCCGATATCTGCCGATGAGTACTGGTGGTGGTCCGGGAATTCCAGACGTTTGGCGACTTTGTAGCTGTCCGACAGGTAGCTGCGTAGCGGAGTGTCGTTGGCGATGCCGGTGAAAAGCACCACTCGGCGGGCGTAGGTGAAGCGGCTGTCGGCCTTGTCCGGATATACCGGAACCATGGGCTTATAAGATACCGAGGTAAAAAGCAGCACCTGCTCTTTGTCCTTTGCGCTTTTGCCGCGGCAGGTGGACGGGTCATAATCCGTAATGCCCAAGGCTTCCGCCCATTCCCGGCGTTCCGTGTCCTCCATGTAGTTGGGGCATTTGCTCACGATGATCATATCGGCATAGGCCATACGGGAAGGAAGGTCCCGGAGATGGCCCCACGGGAGGAGTTTGTCCTTGTGGACGGGGCGGTTGTAATCGACCAATAATATATTATAGGTAGCCTTGAGGCGGCGGTACTGGTATGCATCGTCCAGGATAATGAGCTGTGCCGGGGCGATGTCGGCCGTTTCCGGATGGGCCAGGAGGCGGCAGCCTTCCACCCTGTCTTTATCGACGGCTACCGTGGCGATGGGGAATTTGCCGGCAATCTGCACGGGTTCGTCACCGAAGAGGCCGGCGGAACCGCCGATGGGGACCTTCTGGAAACCGCGGGATTTGCGCTTGTAGCCGCGTGAGAGCACGGCAAGGTTGGCGTACGCCCAGTCGTCGCTCTTGAGGAGAGTGCGCAGAACCATTTCCGTATGGGGAGTCTTGCCTGTTCCGCCAACTGTGATGTTGCCTATGCAAATAGTGGGGACGTCCGCCTCGAAGGACTTTTTGCGTCCTTTGTCATAGGCTTTGTGCCGCAGTTTCAGGATGGTCTTATAAATCATGGGCACAAATTTACATAAAAAATCCATATCTTTGCCCCCGTGAAAATAGGAAATTTGGATTTGGGTGAAAGGCCGGTGGTGCTGGCCCCCATGGAGGACGTAACCGACGTATCTTTCCGCATCCTGTGCAGGGAGGCGGGCGCCGCCATGGTAACCACAGAATTCGTTTCCTCGGACGGCCTTATACGCGACGCCGCCAAGACCATCGCCAAGATGAAAACCCTCCCTGAAGAGTCTCCGGTGGCCATCCAGATCTATGGCAGCATCCCTGAAGCCATGGTCGATGCCGCCCGCATGGCGGACCGCGCGCAGGAGCTGGCCGGAGGCCACGGGGCCGACGTCATCGACCTGAATTTCGGATGTCCCGTCTCGAAGATCGCCGGCCGCGGAGCCGGGAGCGGTATGATGAGGGAGCCGGACAAGATGGTGGCCATCACCAGGGCCATTGTCGATGCCGTGGGCAAGCCCGTCACCGTGAAGACGCGCCTTGGCTGGGACGATGGCAGCAAGATTATCGTCGACCTGGCTGAGAGGCTGCAGGACGTGGGAATATCGGCCCTCACCATACACGGGCGTACGCGCTGTCAAATGTATAAGGGCGAGGCGGACTGGACCCTCATCGGCGAGGTGAAGAACAATCCCCGGATGCACATCCCTATCATCGGCAATGGCGATATCGACAGCGCCGTGAAGGCCAGGGAGGCGTTTGACCGCTATGGGGTCGATGGGATAATGGTGGGCCGCGCTTCTTTCGGCCATCCCTGGATATTCACGGAAATCAGGCATCTGCTTGACACGGGTGAAGAGCTGCCGCCAATGAGCGTGCGGGACAGGGTTGAACTGGCAAAACGGCATTTCGCGCTGTCTTTGGAGTACAAGGGGCCGGTCACCGGCGTATTCGAGATGCGCCGCCACCTGAGCTGCTACTTCAAGGGCCTGCGTGACTTCAAGGAAACCCGCATCAAGCTGGTCACGAGCAAGGATCCGGCGGAAATCCTGTCGCTCCTGGACTACGTCGCCGCCCGCTGGGGAGGGGAAGCCCCCGAAGCCGCGTCGGTGTACGACAAATAGTTTGGTTATTTCAGGGAAAATACCTATCTTTGCGGTCCCCAAATTGTGTGGGGATCGCAATTTTTATAGTTAAACCATTAAAAATCAAGACAGTGGACACACTTAGCTACAAAACAGTATCGCTCAACGCGGCAACTGTGAACAAAGAGTGGCTGGTCATTGATGCAACAGATCTCATCCTGGGTCGCCTGGCTTCCCGCGTAGCACTCGTGCTCCGTGGCAAGAACAAGCCCGGCTTCACCCCCCACGTGGACTGTGGCGACAACGTGATCATCGTCAATGCGGAGAAGGTTCGCCTGCTCGGCAAAAAGATGACGGATCGCGTTTATGTCCGTTACACCGGCTATCCGGGCGGACAGCGCTTCACCACCCCCAAGGAGATCCTTGCCACAAGGCCCGCAGAACTCATCCGCAGGTCGGTAAGGGGAATGCTCCCCAAGACCCGTCTTGGTGACAAGCTCATCAACAATCTGTATGTTTATGCAGGTCCCGAGCACCCTCACCAGGCACAGAATCCCAAACCCATTAAGTTAAACGAAATCTAAAGACAGAGCATGGAACAGAAACACGCCATTGGAAGACGTAAATCAGCTGTCGCCCGTGTTTATGTTGTAGCCGGCAGTGGCAAAATCGTCGTTAACGACCGTCCCATGGAAGAGTACTTCAAAGAGGGCACTCTCCAGTACATCGTGAACCAGCCGTTCGACGTTACCGGTACAGCAGGTCAGTTTGACATCAAGGTCACCCTCGTCGGTGGTGGCACCAAAGGTCAGGCAGAGGCCGTCCGTCTTGGAATCGCCCGCGCACTTTGCGAGGTCGACGCCGAGGCCTATCGTCCCGCCCTCAAGGCCGCTGGTTTCCTCACCCGTGACGCCCGTGAGGTGGAGAGGAAGAAACCCGGTCAGCCTGGCGCACGCCGTCGCTTCCAGTTCAGCAAACGTTAATCGTTTACCCTGGATTTACGTCAGCACAGCAGGGGTTTACAGTAAATTCTTATTTATAAAAGGATTGCCCCGCTGCGAAAAAATTTCGGAGACCAGACAACACTGCTACTCCGGATTGATGAAAGAGAATTTAAAACAAAAGACAAATTTAAACCCATGTCAAGAACAAATTTCGAACAGCTGCTTGATGCAGGCGCACACTTCGGACATCTGGCCCGCAAGTGGAACCCTAAGATGGCTCCGTATATCTTCATCGAGAGGAACGGAATTCACATCATCGACCTGCACAAGACCGTCGTTATGATCGACGACGCAGCAGAGGTCCTCAAGGATATGGCCCGCAGCGGCCGCAAGGTCCTCTTCGTCGCCACCAAGAAACAGGCTAAGGACGTGGTTGCAGAGAAAGCTGCAGCAGTCAACATGCCGTTCGTGACCGAGCGCTGGCCAGGTGGAATGCTCACAAACTTCCCCACCATCCGCAAGGCCGTCAAGAAAATGAACACCATCGACAAGATGAAGGAAGATGGTACGTTCGACAAGCTCGCAAAGCGTGAACGCCTCCAGGTGGAACGCCAGCGTGCAAAGCTGGAGAAGAACCTCGGTTCCATCAGGGACATGTCCCGTCTCCCCAGCGCCCTCTTCGTCGTAGACGTTCAGAAAGAGGCAAACGCCGTGAAGGAAGCTGCCCGTCTGAATATTCCGGTGATCGCTATGGTTGACACTTGTTGCGATCCCACCCCCATTGATTACGTGATCCCGGCCAACGACGATGCGACAAAGTCCATCGAACTTATCATGGACGTAATGTGCAAGGCTATCGAGGAAGGCCTTTCCGAGCGCAAGCTTGAGAAGGAAAAAGAGGCTGCAGAGGCTCCTGAAGCAACAGTTGCAGAAGCACCCGCACCCGCAAAACGCCTCCGTGCCCGCCGCACAGCTGCCCCCAAGGCTGAAGAGGCCCCTAAGGCAGAAGAAGCTCCCGTAGCAGAAGCCCCCGCAGAGAAGGAGTAATTATTAACCGTTAAAACAAAAGAGAACTATGGCAATCGCATTAGCAGACATCAAAAAGCTGCGCGACATGACCAGCGCCGGCATGATGGATTGCAAGAAGGCCCTCGAAGAGGCCGAAGGCGACTTCAAGCGCGCCGTCGAAATCCTTCGCGAGAAAGGTAAATCCACCCTCGCAAAGCGTGGTGACAACGAGACGACCCAGGGTGCAGTGCTCAGCCGTATCAACGGCGGCAAGGCTATCCTCGTATGCCTCGGCTGCGAAACCGACTTCGTGGCGGCAACGCCCGATTTCAAGAAACTCGCAGGCGCCATCGCAGATGCAGCCATCGCCGAGTTCCCCGCAGACCTTGCAGCCCTCAAGGCTGTCAAGGGTGCAGACGGTTACACTCTGGACGAAGACATCACCAACCAGGCCGGTAAGACCGGCGAGAAGCACGTTCTTGCTTACTATGCAGCCCTCGAGGCTCCCTTCGTGAGCGAGTATGTCCACTTCAACGGTAAGCTGGGCGCCATCGTGTCTTTCAACAAGGTGGTTCCCAATGAAATCGCCCGCGGTATCGCAATGCAGGTAGCATCCATGAACCCTGTGGCAGTTGACGCCGCTTCCGTACCCGCAGAGGTGCTGGAGTCCGAGCGCACAGTTGCCATCCAGAAGACAAAGGACGAACAGGTGCAGAAAGCCGTTGACGCCGCTCTGAAGAAGGTTGGCATCAACCCTGCACATGTCGACAGCGAAGACCACATCGAGTCCAACACCGCCAAGGGTTGGCTCACCCCCGAGCAGGCCGCACAGGCCCGCCAGATCATCGCCGAAGTTGTCGCCGCCAAGGCTGCCTCCCTCCCCGAGCAGATGATTATGGGTATCGTGAACGGCCGTATCCAGAAATTCCTCAAGGAGAACACCCTGGAGGAACAGGAATACCAGCTTTCCGACAACAAGGAAACTGTAAAGGCCGCTCTCGCAGCTGTGGACAAAGAGGCAAAGGTGCTTGCATTCAAGCGCTTCTCCCTTTCCGACTAAAATCGCATCGCCGATAACGGAGCCGCAGACTTTCAAAAGCCTGCGGCTCTTTTTTGTGTAAAATAGAAAATGTCGCGTGCATCTCTGCAGGCGACATTTCCGATCTAACCTAAAACTTAACCTATGAAAAAACTATTCGCAGGTACTTATTGCGAATTCTGTGCCATAGCGTTAAGTTCGTCATCGGGTTTTATCGTAATTATGCGAATTGGCTGAAGCGGCTGGTCCTTGCGGTTGGTCTGGGACGATGCGATTCTGTCGATAACGTTCAGTCCTGCAACGGTTTCGCCGAAGACGGTGTATTCGCCGTCCAGATGAGTGCATGCATCGGGATTCTGTACAAGATAGAACTGGGAACCGGACGATTCTTTCATCGGGTTGGCCGCGTTGCCCTTGCGGGCGGCGGCAAGCGCGCCCTTCTTGTGGCGGTGGAGCGGTGCGCCGGCATCGTCCTTCACGAATTCTGCGGGGATGTTGTAACCGGGGCCGCCGTTACCGTAGCGGTCCACCAGGGAGGTGTCACGTGTGAAGGGGTCCCCGCCCTGAATCATGAAGTTGTTGATCACACGGTGGAACAGGAGGCTGTCATAGTAGCCGGAAACTGCAAGTTTCTCGAAATTGTCCCTGTGGCGGGGCGTGTCCTTGTACAGTTTCACCTTGATGGTGCCCATACTTGTGACGATGTCGAATACGGGCTCCTCCGGCAGGGAGGCGATAATCTCCTCCGCCTTCTTTTCCTTCTGGGGATTTATCTTGGAGGCCGATACCTCGGCTTCCGCCTTTGCAAGCGAATCGGCAACGGCAGCTTCCCTTTCCGCCTCCTTCCTGGCGGCGGAATTGCCGCAGGAAGTTGCGGCAACAATAGCTATCGCAATGTATAACAGTGACCTTTTCATCGTATTTGCAATTTTCACAAAGATAACGATATTTCCTAATATATTCTCGATTTATTTCCGTAATTTTGTAAGCTATGACTATTGAAGAAGATATCAGGCAGGTGCCGGTACTGCTGGTTACCGGGTACCTGGGGAGCGGAAAGACAACACTCCTTAACAGGATTTTGTCCAATAAGAAAGGAATCAAGTTCGCCGTGATCGTGAACGATATCGGCGAAGTGAATATCGACGCGGATCTTATCGAGAAGGGCGGCATCGTGGGCAAGACCGACGATTCGCTGGTGGCGCTTCAGAACGGCTGTATCTGCTGCACGCTGAAGATGGACCTGGTGGCCCAGATATCGGAGCTAACATCGTCCCGTAAATTCGATTATATCGTAATCGAGGCCAGCGGCATCTGCGAGCCGGAGCCCATCGCCCAGACCATCTGCACAATTCCGCAAATGGACCCGCAGTACGTGCGCGGCGCCGTGCCTTATGTCGATTGCATAGTTACCGTTGTGGACGCCCTCCGGATGAGGGACGAGTTCGAGAACGGCGGCTCCCTTGAGCGCGAAAACATCGAGGACGACGACCTGGAGCGCCTGGTAATCGAGCAGCTGGAATTCTGCAATGTCGTGCTGCTGAACAAGGCCTCCGAAGTGAGCGAGGCCGATCTTGGCAAGCTCCGCAGCATCGTATCGGCCATCAATCCCGGCGCCCGCATCCTCCAGTGCGACTTTGGCGACATCGACCTGGATGAAATCATCTATACCGGCGATTTCGACTATTTCACGGTTTCCGGCTCCGCGGCCTGGGTTGCCGGCGTGGAGGGGGAGGTCGATGAACACGACGACGATGATGACGACGATGATGACCACGACCACGATCACGATGAACATGGGCATCACCACCATCATCACGAGCACGAAGGGGAGGGAGAGGCGCTGGAATACGGTATCGACACGTTTGTATACTACAGGCGTAAGCCCCTGGACCTGAATAAGTTCGACAGGATGGTGTACAAGAACTGGCCGTCGTCGGTTATCCGCGCCAAGGGCCTTTGCTACTTCGCGCACAATACCGACAAAGCCTTCCTCTTCGAGCAGGCCGGGCGGCAGAAGACCGTCCGCGATGCGGGCCAGTGGTATGCTACCATGCCCCCGGAGGAACTGGCCGATATGATGGCGCGCACGCCCCAGCTCCGCAGGGACTGGGATTCGGAGTACGGCGACAGGATGCAGAAGATAGTGTTCATCGGCCAAAAGATGGACCGCGCCGCAATTGAAGAATTAATGGACTCGTGCCTGGCAGACTGATATGGCAAGGAATCCACTGAAACAGCTTGCGGGCGAAACCGCAGTTTATGGCCTGAGTTCCATTCTGGCCAGGGTGCTGAACTTCCTGTTCGTGCCCATCTACACCCGTATGCTCACCCAGAGCCAGTACGGTGTGGTTACGGAGTTCATGGCCTACATCGCCATACTCCAGGTGGTGCTTGTGCTGGGCCTGGAAACGGGATGCTTCCGCTTTGCAAATAAAGAGAAGGAAGACCCCCGGAAAGTGTATTCCGGAGCGCTGCTTGCGGTATTCGGGCTCAACCTGGCCTTCCTTGCCTGTATGGTGGCCTTCTCCGGGCCTATATCTGCGGCCCTTGGCTATGAGGGCTACAAACGCATAATAATCTATGTGGCCGCAATCCTTTTCTGCGACAGCATAACGGCAATTCTGTTTGCTAAGCTCAGGCAGGAACATAAAGCGGTAAAGTTTGCGGTACTCAAGACCGTGAAGATCCTCACCGAGACGGGAGCCAATCTGCTGCTGTTCTTCGTGTATCCGGCTAAACCGGATTTCACATATCCGGTTTTTGCGATTTTCGTAAGCTGCGTGCTCTGCCTGCTGCTTTTCGTGCCGGATATCCTGCGTCTGAGGCTCACCTGGGACGGAAAGGTGGTCAAGCGCATGCTCCTTTACTCGCTGCCCCTTATGGTGGCGGCCCTGCCGGGCGTTGCCAACGACTTCCTGGACCGCGTACTGTTCCGCTACTTCGACGTGAATTCCGAGGCCTGGCGTGCTTCACTGGGCGTTTATCAGGCGGCGGTGAAGCTGGCTGTGATAATGAATCTGTTCATTCAGATGTTCCGATATGCGGCGGAGCCGTTCTTCTTCCAGCGCGCGCGGGACAAGAACTCCAAGGAGCTATACGCCGTGGTTATGGAGTATTTCACCGCATTCTGCGGCTTGGTGTTCCTGGGCGTAATCCTGTATATCGACATAATCTCCCTCTTCCTGGGCAAGGATTTCCGCATCGGCGTGGGAGTTGTGCCGATAATGCTCCTGAGCTATATGTTCCTGGGCATGCTATTTAATGTGTCCATGTGGTATAAGCTCTCCGGACGCACGTCGATGGCCATATGGATTACCCTTTCCGGCCTTATTGTGACGGCAGTGGTGAACATCGTGTTTATGCCCAAGTATTCCTACTGGGCATCGGCCTTCGGTCATCTGGCCAGCTACTTCACCATGCTGGTGATTTGCGTGCTGCTTGGGGCGAAATACAACCCCTACCCGTACAAATGGGGCCGCATCCTGCTCATTTTTGTGGCGATGGGGCTGGTTTACGGCGCATCGACCTTCCTTGGAGGCCGCTTTTTCTCCGCTCCAGGCATCCACTGGGCGCAGATGGGGATCAATACCGTGCTGATAATTGCCTATGCGGCATTCTGCTGGCTGTTCCTTAAGGACCGTGGCCGCGAAGTAATGAAAACCAAAGCTTAATCATATGAAATCACTGAAGCTCTTAACCTTATTGACGCTCGTCGCCATTATATCGTCGTGCCATAAGCCGGAGGCCCAGCCCTTCACTGTCATTCCCATGCCCAACAGTGTGGAAATGGGCGAAGGGGTATTTAAAGTTGCAGGTGCCGATATTTTCGTGGAAGAAGCCCTTCCCGCCGAAGTTGAGGCCGTAGTGGAACGATTCGCCGACAAGATGGCGCGCGTGAGCGGAAAATGCAACCAGATATCCCGTATCGATAATGGCCAGAAAATAAAGGTCATCCTCAATTCGAACCTTGGCCCCGAGGCCTATGCGCTGCAGGCGACGCCCCAGGGCATGGTGATCGAGGCGTCGGAGCGCAACGGCTTCATCTACGCCTTCGAAACGCTGAAGCAGATGCTTCCGGCCGAGGTTTATGGCTCGTCACGGGCATGGCACGGGATCGACTGGGTTATTCCCGCCGTGTCCATTGTCGATGAGCCCCGCTTTGCCTATCGCGGCATGCACCTGGATCCCTGCCGTCACTTCTTCGACGTGAACGAAGTGAAGCGTTACATCGACATAATGGCCACATACAAGCTCAATCGTTTCCACTTCCATCTTACGGAGGACCAGGGCTGGCGCATCGAGATAAAGGCCTATCCCAAGCTCACGGAGATCGGCGCGTGGAGGGACGGAACTATGATCGGCCACGACTGGGATTCCAACGACGGCATCCGCTACGGCGGCTACTACACCCAGGATGAGCTTCGCGAAATCGTTGCCTATGCCGATGAGAGGGGCATTACCGTGATTCCTGAAATCGACCTTCCCGGTCATATGCTGGCCGCCCTGGCCGCTTACCCGGAACTCGGCTGCACAGGCGGTCCCTACAAGGTATGGCACCGCTGGGGCGTGTCCAACGACATCCTGTGCGCCGGCAATGAGGAAGTGTTCACGTTCCTGGAGAAGGTCTTTGCGGAGATACTGGATATCTTCCCCAGCGAATACATCCACATCGGCGGCGATGAATGTTTCGGCGACGGGGACATTCCATGGGACAACTGCCCCAAGTGCGCAGCGCGCATGAAAGAGCTCGGAATCAAGAAGAGCCCGGAGGCAAGGCACTACCTGCAGAATTACGTTACGGCAAGGGTTCAGGAGATTCTAGCTGGGATGGGCAGAAAGGTCATCGGCTGGGATGAAATCCTGGAAGGCGAGCTGGCGCCCGGCGCCACGGTTATGTCCTGGCGGGGTGTTGAGGGTGGAATTGAGGCATCGGCCAAGGGCTTTGATGCGATTATGACCCCTTACACTTTCCTCTATTTCGACTATTACCAGGGCCCGGAGCGTGACAAGGAGCCCATTGCCATCGGCGGTAATCTGCCCGTGGAAAAGGTTTACAGCTATGAGCCTTTCGACGGCATTGTGGCCGGGGCTGAGGATCATATCCTGGGCGTCCAGGCCAATCTGTGGACGGAATACATCAGCTCCAACGAACAACTGGAATATATGCTTCTGCCGCGCATGTGCGCCCTCAGCGAGATCCAGTGGTGCGATGCCGACAGGAAGGACTTCACCCGCTTCAACGAGTCGCTGGACCACGCATTCCGTATGTTCGATGTTATGGGCTACAACTACAGCCTGGACATCCGCTGCCTGGTGGGAATGGACAGGATACCGGCCCGTACGGCGGAACAGCTTACGGATTACCTTACAAACGGAAGGAAATAAACTAATACAGGAGGAGCCCAAGCACGGCTCCTCCTATTATTATATAGATAGGATTCACCTTACCCCAGTAGGATGCGCCGAACGCTGCGCCCAGGAGGCACCAGCTCTTCCAGTCCGGGAAGTTTTCGCTGACAAGCGTGACGGTGGGCGCCGTACCAACCCATGTGGTTTTTATTATCAGGATTATGGCGGCCGCAGCGATGAGCCCTACCACGCAGGGTTTGAGCCAGCTCATTGTGCCTTCGTAGAGTTTGCTGTTTTTGAACTTCTGGTAGAAGCGCACGATGAGAAGCATAATTATGAAGGAGGGCAGAATCAGGGCGACTGATGCCGTGAGGGAGCCGAGGAAGCCCATCAAGGCGCTGCCGGTGGCGTTGAACAGGACGTCATAGCCAACGTATGTGGCGCTGTTTATGCCTATCGGCCCCGGGGTCATCTGGGATACGGCCACTATGTCGGTGAACGTGCTTTCGCTTATCCAGGGATGCTCCACAACCACCTGATTCTGGATGAGCGACAGCATCGCGTAGCCTCCGCCTATTGTGAAGGCGCCGATAATCAGGAAAGTCCAGGCAAGCTGGCCAAACAGAATCAGCGTTTCCATAGGCTATATCTTGTTACACTGTATCCAAGGATAAGGACGCAGAGAATGATGTACACGGGGGAAACGTTGAGGAAGGAAACAAGGAGCAGGGACACAACGGCCAGAAGCCAGTGATACCATTTCTTGCAGCTCTTCCGGGCCATATTCACCATCGGCACAAGAATAAGGGCGATTACCACGGGACGGATGCCCTTGAAGGCCCTTTCCACCCAGGGATTGTCCTTGAATGCGGTGAAGAACATGGCGATGGCAAGGATGATAAGGAACGACGGCAGAATGCTTCCCAGCGTTGCGGCGATACTGCCCTTGAGGCCCCGCAGCTTATGCCCGGCGAAAATCGAAATGTTCACTGCCATAACTCCGGGGGCCGATTGTGAAAGGGCGACGATGTCCGGCAGGTCTTCCTCCGAGATCCAGCCTTTGCGGGACATTTCCGCCTGGATGACCGGAATCATTGCATAACCTCCGCCGATGGTGAATGCACCGATCTTGGCGAAAGTGACGAAAATCTGCCACAGGGATACTTTTTCCTTCATGAGCGCAAAGATAATGCTTAAAAAAACAAGAAAAAAGAGTATTTTTTTTTGGAGGTAAAGAAAAAAAGTGTACCTTTGCAGTCCCGTTTGAAAAAACGGGCTTTTTTAAGGCTCATTGACAATATTGAAAGACTAAAAGTACAAGCAAGTACCGAATAGTGTAACACTATTCAATAAAACGAGCGTCTAATTCCTTGGAAAAGGAAATGTCACGGATCAAGCTAGAATTATAGATAATATACAATGAAGAGTTTGATCCTGGCTCAGGATGAACGCTAGCGGCAGGCTTAACACATGCAAGTCGAGGGGCAGCGCGGGTAGCAATACTTGGCGGCGACCGGCGAAAGGGTGAGTAACGCGTGAGCAACGTGCCCGGTATTGGGGGATAGTCGATGGAAACGTCGCGTAATACCCCATAACAACTGGAGTCGCATGGCTTTAGTTTGAAAGATTCATTGATACCGGATCGGCTCGCGTTCCATTAGCTAGTTGGCGGGGTAACGGCCCACCAAGGCGACGATGGATAGGGGTTCTGAGAGGAAGGTCCCCCACATTGGAACTGAGACACGGTCCAGACTCCTA
>JAILDI010000137.1 GCA_024689525.1 Bacteroidales bacterium | reverse complement strand
TGAATATGAAGTCGGCGAGGACTGGCTCCATTTCTCCAGCACCAGCGGAACAGGCATCGTGAACGTTGTTCTCACGGTGGATCCCAATACGGGTGGCGAGGCCCGTGGTGCCAGGATCTGTCTGGATACTCCGCAGCACTCCATATCGGCCCGCATTGCTCAGGCCGGAGAGGCCGGAGGGAGCATAAATGCGCCGCTGTGGCTGGAACTTCCTGCCCTGGATCAGCCCGGGCTTGGTTTCTTCACCCACTCGATGGACGGAGGCCGATATATCGACAGAACCAAAAGCGGCGTCCGCAACTGGTCGTTCTATTACGACTATGACGCATACGTATCATGGTGGGTGGCTTATCCGCTGAATTCCGGTCTCCTCAAAGGCAGTTCCGGCCGGAGCGACTGGCAGGCAACGGATCCGCTCCTCCCTGCAAGCGCCGTGTGCGACCTCAGTTCCGGCTCTTACGGCGGTGGTTGGACACGCGGACACCAGATCCCTTCTGCCGACAGGCAAATGAGCTATGCGGCCAATGCATCAACCTTCTATCCCACCAATCTGACCCCTCAGAATTATGATTTCAACGGTGGCGACAATTATAGCGGTATCTGGGTGAGACTGGAAGGACAGGTGAGGACATATGCCGGCCGCTGCGACACTTTGTATGTCGTTACCGGATGCGATGTGCGCAACTCCACCCAGTGGTCGGGCACCAGGGGAGGCCATGCGGCCAAAGTGCCCACACATTACTACAAAGCCCTGCTCCGCAAGAAAGGCAGCAACTATTCTGCAATAGCCTTCCATATTCCTCATACCGGAGATTCCTCAGTATGTCTTGCTGACATTATGGATTATGTGTGCAGCATTGACGAACTTGAGCAGAAAACCGGTGTGGACTTCTTTGTAAACCTTCCCACTTTCCTGGGTAAAGAGACTGCCGACGGCATAGAGGCGGCAGACCCTGCGGTAACGGTGAAAAACTGGTAAACAAATAATAAACCTTATATGAAACGTCGACTTTACTGTTTCTTTCTGATTCTCCTGATGGCAGGCACATCCTTTACCTTGCAGGCAAAGGGCGGCAGCCACGTGATTGGATTCTACAATCTGGAGAACCTCTTCGACACCTATCACGACGAAGGCAAGAACGACTATGAATACCTTCCGGACGGTGCCAACAACTGGACGGAGGAGAAGTATGCCAAGAAACTCCACAATATGGCGCGTGTGATTGCCGAGATGAAGAAGGACAACGGTGTATGGCACACCGTGCTTGGCGTTTCTGAAATCGAGAACCGCCACGTCCTGGAGGATCTTGTTGCCGAACCGGCAATTGCCGACGCCAACTTCCAGATCATCCACTACGATGGTCCGGACCGCCGAGGCGTGGATGTGGCCCTGCTGTACGACCCCAGGAAAATGATAGTGGTGGAAAGCGAGTCCATCCCCTTCGATTTCAACTCCGATATCGAATTCACCCTTACTGAGGAGGAAAAGGACCGTTTCCGCACCCGTGACATCCTGATGGTCCACGGAATCATCGACGATGAGGATTTCGCCTTCTACGTATGCCACCTTCCTTCCCGTATCGGCGGAAAGGGCCAGGACCTGCGCGCCCGTGGCGGCGAAATCGCCTATAACCATGCGGCGATGATGATGGAGAAGTATCCCGGAATCAAGATCGTCATCATGGGCGATATGAACGACAATCCCTTCGACGATTCCATGGCTCTTTACATGAGGGGCCGGAAGAATCTTGACGAGGTTGGGCCGATGGATTTCTTCTCGCCCTTCTGGAGTATGCTGGAGGCAGGTTACGGTACTCTCTATTACAGGGGAGAGGCGAACATCTACGATTGCATCCTCGTTAACGACGCACTTGCACACGCTCCCAAGGGAACGTATCAGATCCAGCCCATTACCAAGAAAAAATACTACGGCCGCGTGTTTGCAAAGCCCTTCATGACCAATCAGACCGGGCCGTACAAGGATACCCCCTTCCGTACATTCTCCGGCGGTGCCTTCATCGGCGGCTATTCGGATCACTATCCTACCTACATCGTGGTGAAAAAATAAAACAAACCATAACCTATGATTAAACGAATTATTCTGGCCGCAGCCGCACTGCTCGCCACCCTGGGCCTCTTTGCGCAGGAGCCCACGGGCGGGGTGAAGGGTACGGTTGTGAACCGTAACGGCCGCACACCCGTGGAGAACGCCCGCCTCACCCTGATGCTGGGCGCGGAGGAAATCGCCACGGCCACATCGGCCCAGGACGGAACCTTCCAGATCGGAGGCCTTGCCGACGGTATGTACACTCTGGTCATCGTGGCCCCGGACTTCCTGGAGACCCAGGTGCAGGTAACCGTGAACGACGGCTATGTGAAGAATATGTTCAACCTGTCGCTCACCTCCATCGAGAAGGTGGCCGATGTGGATGACGATTCATTCAGCGCCTTCGACATGGACGACAGCGGATTCAACGACAATCCAACCATCCTGTTCGGCTCCAACGACGTGTTCAACAACATTGCCGGTTACAATTTCTCCTCGGTGAGGTTCCGCGCCCGCGGCTTTTCCTCGGAAAGCCAGGAGGTACTGCTCTCCGGCGTGAAGATGAACGACGCAATAACGGGTTATGGTCCGTTCTCCCTCTGGAGCGGCCTTAACGAGGCCATGCGTTCAAAGGAGAGTTCGAGCGGAAACGAGGTGTCGGACTATGCCCTGGGCGGATACAACGGCGTAACCAACATCTTCGGCAACGCCTCCAGCGTGCGCCGCGGAGCGCGCGGAAGCGTGCTCACCAACAGCGCCCTGTACCGTTTGCGCCTTATGGGTTCCTATGCCACCGGCGTGATGGACAACGGCTGGGCTTTCGCCCTGAACGTGAGCGCCCGCCTTGGCGGCAACGACTGGATCGACGGCGTGTACTATCGTTCCCTGGCCTATTATCTGGCGGCCGACAAAGTGCTGAACGATTATAACACCCTGAGCTTCGCCTTCTTCGGAACTCCCGGCGAAAGGGGAGCCCAGATGGCCAGTACCCAGGAAGTGTACGACCTGATGTGGGACAATATGTACAACGCCAACTGGGGTTACCAGAACGGTGTCGTGCGTAACGCCCGCGTAAGACGCACCCACGAACCCATCGCATTCGTGAGCTGGGACTACAACAACGGAAACAACTTCTCCGCCAAGACAACCTTGCTGTACCGCTTCGGCCAGAACGGATACACCGCAATGGACTGGTACAATGCCCAGGACCCCCGTCCGGACTACTACCGCAACCTGCCCAGCTATTTCTACAACGAGAATCCGGACATGAAGCGCAACAATCCGGACAAGGCCAGGATGGCGGAGGCCAGCTGGTACAACGAAGTGCCGGAAGTGGTTCATATGAACTGGGACCGCATCTATCAGGTGAACGCCATGAGCGAGGGCGGCCGCGCGAAATATGTTCAGGAAGAGCGCCACACGGACCAGCAGGACCTTAACCTGGCCTCCAACTTCAAGTTCCGCGTGAACCCCAACCTCGTCGTCACCGGCGGCTTGAACGCCAAGGTCAACCGTACGGAGTACTATAAGATTATTGCCGACCTTCTTGGCGCAAAGTACTTCGTGAACGTGGACAATTTTGCCGACAGGGACTATGCGGCCAATCCCTATATGGCCCAGAACGACCTCGACTACTATCTGCAGCATGGCGGTACGGCCCAGACCATCGGCGTGGGCGACAAATACGGCTATGACTATTACGCCCACATCCGCAATTTCGGCGGCTGGCTGAACGGGCGTTACGCCCTTGGCAAGTTCAGCGCCAGCATCGGCGCAAAGGCGGGCCTCACGTCCTTCTGGCGCGAGGGCCTGGTTCGCAAGGGTCTCTTCGCCGGGACGGACTACACGGATCCCGTCACCAATACCCTGGTGAAGGCCGCAACCGATTCCGACGGAAACATCATCACTTCCTTCGGCAACTCGGATCTGGCACAGTTCTTTACCTATGCCGGCAAGGCGGGCTTCAGCTATATCATCGGCGGCAGCCAGAGATTATCGGCCAATGTCGGCTACTTCAATGACGCCCCGAATTTCAACCAGGCATTCCTGAGCCCCCGCACCCGCAACTCGATGATCAAGGACCTTTCCACCGTGAAGACCTTCTCATCGGACGTGAACTGGCAGCTGCAGAAGAACGGAATCAACGTAAGGTTCACCGGATACTATGCAAAGATTATGGACCAGAGCAAGGTTATGAGCGCCTATGACGACGTTCAGAACGCGTTCTCCAACTTCGCCATCTCCGGCATCGACCAGAGGCATTACGGAATTGAGTTCGGTTTCCGCATGCCCACTTACATCATCCCCAGCTTAAGCGT
>JAILDI010000084.1 GCA_024689525.1 Bacteroidales bacterium | reverse complement strand
GAAGAGCAGTTACTGGCTTGCCGACGGCAATGGCGGTATTTCTGTTGCCGCTCTGGAGGGCAGTCCTTACAGCAAGATCCGCAAGTCGGTCCTGCGCAGCTTCGGCTTCGACATTCCCGTTCAGCTGAAGCTTCACTTCGGTGACCTTTGCATCGCCGGCGGTGTAGTGGCCGAGTTCAATTTCGACGGTGTCACCGTTACCAAGGCCAATGATCTGAACGGTGAAAAGGTTAAAGTTAAGGAGAAAGGCATCAACGGCATTCCTTTCACTTACAGCTACCGCGCTTCCCTCACCTATGCCCACCTGGGCATTTACGGCAAGTACAGCCCCGGCTCCCAGTTCCAGCAAGGCTTCGGCCCGCAGTTCTCATACTGGACCGTTGGTTTGATACTGTGGTAAGATTTGACTATTAGAGGGCGGCTGCGACCATGAGGTTGCGTCCGCTTTTTTCGTGGCGGAAGGCGAAGATGTGGGCGGGGCCTCCGGAGCGGGAACCGAGGCGTTTGCGGAGTTCCTCGGAGGTGAGGGGAACTGCGCGGGCGGTGACATCGGCATCGGGGTAGCGGACCGCAAAGTCGCGGATGGAGCGTTTGTCCAGAGGGGCGCTTTCCAGAACGCGTAACCACTTGCCGAAGGGCTGGAGTGCGGCTACGGGGGTGTCTGCGAAATACAGGTGTGCACTGGTGCCGGCTTTGAGGAGGCCGTAGCTCCGGCTCAGGAGTTTGAAGCAGCCGGCCTTCAGGAGGGCCTTGCCGGGAACGAACAGATGGGAGGGGAGATCTTCCGGGGCCAGCATAGCCTGGGCCTCCTGCTCCGCGGCGGGGGAGAACTGCAGGGTGCTGCCGCCATCGGCAACGGTTATGGAGTAGCCGCCTGTGTGGTCGCGGTCCAGAAGGAAGAGGAGTTCCTTGCATTCGCCATCGGCACCCACCACATGAACCTCGCGCACGCTGTGTCCCAGTTCGCGAGCGCCAAGGGTTATGTCCAGCATGGGGGAGAGCTTTATGAGAACGTACCGGGCTTTGGCGAACAGCTCCGGAAGAAGTTCTGTTACATCCGGCGAGCAGTCCGCAATCCGGAACACTTTCCCTCCGGCAGAATCCCTCCTTGCAGGATCCATGAAGAACACATCGGCCTTGAACCCATCCAGAATTCCATCTATGGCACCTGGCTTTATTTCGGCGCAACGGAACTGCACTCCATCCAAACCGAGCTCTGCGAAATTGTGCCTTGCCGCCTTCACCAGCTCCGGCCGCATATCATTGTACAGCACCTTGAGGCCTGCTTTTGCGAAAGCCCACGCATCCACTCCAAGACCTCCGGTTAAATCTGCAATATTGCACTTTTGCAGCAATTTAGATTTGTATGTTGCAGTTTCTGATGAGCTGCACTGCTCTGCGCTCAGAGGCAGGGGGAAGTGCAGGGAGGGCACATCCACCCACTCGGGAACTTTGCCGCGAAGCTTGCGTCGGGCTTCAAGAGTGGTGAGCGCCAGGGAGAAGTCGGGGAAGTCGGCGAAGCGCCTGCGGGAGAGGGCCAGGGCGGCCGGGTCATCGGCCTGGTGCTGCAATATGAAATCGGCAAAAATCATTGTTGCAAAGGTAGAAAATAATAGTTAAATTTGTGGATGAGAAAACACTAAAAACACAATAACTCTATGAAAGACTTCAAGCAGGTAGCCAACAGTTGGCTTCAGGGCAACTTCGACGAAGAGACCAAGGCCCAGGTCAAGCAGCTTATGGACACGGATCCGGTGGGGCTGGAAGACGCATTCTACCGCAATCTGGAATTCGGTACCGGCGGCCTCCGCGGCACTATGGGCGTGGGCACCAACCGGATGAACAAGTACACCGTGGGAATGGCTACACAGGGCCTTGCAAACTACATCAAGGAGCACGTCGCAGGTTCCAAGAGCGTGTGCATCGCTTATGACTCCCGCAACAACTCGGCCCTCTTCGCCAAGATCAGCGCCGACGTCCTCTCCAACAACGGCATCCACGTGTATCTGTTCGACGCCCTTCGTCCCACCCCGGAACTCAGCTACTCCATCCGCTTCAAGGGGGCAACCGCCGGCATCATGGTAACCGCCAGCCACAACCCCAAGGAGTACAACGGCTACAAAGTGTTCTGGAGCGACGGCGGCCAGATCACCGCACCCGTGGACAAGGACATCGTAGCCGAAGTCGCCAGGATTGAAGACCCTGCCGATGTACGCTTCACCCCCGTGGTAGGCGCCGAAATCGGCGGCATCGAAATGATGGGGGCCGATGTGGACGAACACTACCTGGCCGACCAGCTCACCCTGATGCTCAGCCCGGAAGCCGTGAAGAAGCATGCCGATATGAAGATCGTGTATACGCCCCTGCACGGCTGCGGCGTACGCCTGATGCCGGAAGCCCTTAAGCGCATCGGCTTCACCAACATCATCCACGTGCCTGAACAGGACGTGAACGACGGCAACTTCCCCACGGTGGTATCGCCCAACCCGGAAGAGCCCGCCGCAATGGCAATGGCCCTTGCCAAGGCAGAGGAAACGGGAGCCGACCTGGTCCTGGCAACGGACCCGGATGCAGACCGTCTTGGCATCGCCGTCCGTGACGATTCCGGCAAGATGGTGCAGCTCACCGGCAACCAGACCTGGAGCTTCCTCACATACTATATTCTCAGGCGCTGGAAGGAGCTTGGCAAACTGGATGGCAAGCAGTACTGCGTGAAGACTATCGTCACATCCGAACTCATCGCCGCCATTTGCGAGAGCTTCGGCGTGAAGTGCTACAATGTGCTCACCGGCTTCAAGTACATCGCAGAGGTGCAGAAGCAGCAGGAAGGCAAGACTGAGTTCGTGTGCGGCGGTGAAGAGAGCTACGGTTTCAACCTGGGCTCATTCGTACGTGACAAGTGCGCACAGGTTGCAGGCTGCGCCGTCGCTGAATGCGCCGCCTGGGCTGCAGAGCAGGGCCTTACCCTGTGGCAGCTGCTCCAGAAAGTGTACAAGGAGTATGGCCTGTACGTGGAGAAGATGGTGTACATCGTCCGCAAAGGCAAGAGTGGCGCCGAGGAAATCCAGAAGATCATGGCCGACTATCGCGCCTGCCCTCCCGCACAGATCGCCGGCAGCCCCCTCGCCAAGGTCATCGACTATAACAAACCCGAAGAGACCGGCCTGCCCAAGAGCAACGTCCTCCAGTTTTTCAACGAGGCCGGCGACGTAGTGTCCGTCCGTCCCTCCGGCACCGAACCCAAGATCAAATTCTACTTCGGCGCCCACGGCAGCGATGCCCCCGCCAAAATCGACGCCCTGAAAGCGCAATTCATCAGCTAGGCCCCGCCTGTATAACTGTTCAACTCATCCACGTTTTCGGGCAAAATCGTGGACGAGATTAGTGTGTGGAGTGGCGGGAGGGGCAGAAGGGGGCAAGGCCGCAGGAGGAGCACTTGGGGTTGCGGGCGGTGCAGGTGTAGCGGCCGTGGAGGATGAGCCAGTGGTGGGCGATGGGGCGCTGGGCGGCGGGGATGTGGCGTTCGAGGTCCTGCTCCACTTCGTAGGGGGTGGAGCCGCGGGAGAGGCCGAGGCGGTGGGACACGCGGAAGACGTGTGTGTCCACGGCGATGACGGGTTGGTCGTAGACGATGGAGGCGATGACGTTGGCGGTTTTGCGGCCCACGCCGGGGAGGGACATCAGGGCGTCGATATCCGAGGGAACTTCACCGCCGAACTCCGCAATCAGCTTTGCCGCCATGTCGATGAGGTGACGGCTTTTGGCGTTGGGGTAGGAGACGCTCTTGACAAGCGCATACACATCGTCGAAGGAAGCGGCCGCCAGCTCAAAAGGAGTGGGATAAGCGGCGAACAACGCAGGGGTTACCATATTTACCCGTTTGTCCGTGCACTGGGCCGACAAAATCACTGCCACAAGCAACTGGAAAGGGCTCTCGAAATGCAGTTCAGACTCCGCCACGGGACGGTTTTCCATAAACCATCCCACTATTGCGGCATATCTTTCCTTGAGTGTCATACGCGCTCCGTGCAGCGTTCTCCTTCGCACACGAACACCTTGCCGGGGTGGTTGTCCAGGATGGACATATTGTGGGTTACCATCACCACGGCGGTGCCGGAGGAGTTGAGGGAGCACAAAAGGTTCAGGATGCCTTCCGCGGTTTCCGCGTCCAGGTTGCCGGTGGGTTCATCGGCAAGGATCACCTGGGGCTTGTTAAGGAGGGCACGGGCGATGGCCACGCGCTGCTGCTCGCCGCCGGAGAGCTGGTGGGGCATCTTGTGGGCCTTGGTTTCCAGGCCGACTGAGGCCAGCACTTCGCAGATGCGCTGATCCATCTGCTCCTTGTCCTTCCATCCGGTGGAGCGGAGCACGAAGTACAGGTTGTCCTCCACGCTTCGGTCCATCAGGAGCTGGAAGTCCTGGAAGACGATGCCCAGACGGCGGCGCAGGAACGGAATGTCCCGGCGCTTGATGCCTGCAAGGGCATAGCCGCAGACGGAGGCCTCGCCACCGAGGAGGGGATTCTCCGCGGTGATTGTACGTATGATGGAAGTCTTTCCGGAGCCTACTTTGCCCACGATGTACAGAAGGTCTCCGGGGAACACATCCATGTCCAGCCCGTAGACTACGGGAGTGTCCCCGTTGCCAATATCGGCCGCAGCGAAATGTATCAGTGCATTCATGTTTGCAAAGATAAGGAAAATGGTTAAATTTGCAAGATAAAACAGTATTAGATGAACAAACGTTTCATAGCAGCCATTGCGGCGATTGCCGTAGGTCTGACAGCTTCCCTCGGGGCGGCGGCCCAGGGACACGATACATATAAACGTGCTCTTGATCTGTATAATAACGGGATGTACTCGGAGGCGATGGCCCTGTTCCGCACGGTGGAAGGCTCATCGGCGGAAGGGTATGCCGCAATCTGCGCCCTCAAACTGGGGACGGACGGGTGCGTGCAGGCATCGGAAAGTTTCCTGGAGAGATGGCCGGAGTCGGTACTCGTGCCCCAGGTGCGGTTCCAGAGGGCTGTCAAGAGCTTCAGTGAGGAAATGTTTGAAGGGGCGATGAGGGAGTTCCGTCTGGTGGGTCAGAACGAAGTGCTCCCCTCACAGGCCGCGGAATATGCATTCAAGAAGGGCTACAGCGCATTCGCAACGGGGGATCTGTTCTCCGCAAGCGACCTTCTGATGCGCTCGGCTTCCCTGCCTTATTCGGCCTACACCGCTCCCACCTGGTACACGCTGGGATATCTGGAGTATACGAAGAAGAACTTCATAACCGCATCGGAATGGTTCCTTAAGGCCGCGGCGGATCCCCGCTTCGAGCAGCTGGCCAACTACTACATCCTGGAGTGCCGGTTTATGGAGAAGGACTATCAGTACGTGGTGGAGTTCGGCGAGGACCTCTTCGACAAGATCCCGGAGGACCGCCAGCCGCATATGGCCCGCCTGATGAGTGAGTCCTACCTGATTCTCGGGGACCCGGAAAAGGCCCGCGCCTACTATCAGAAGGTGCTGGATGCATCCGCCCCCAAGAACAGGGCCGATTATTTCTACGCCGGCAGCCTGATGTACACACTGGAGGACTGGCAGGGCGCCGTGGACAACTTCGGCAAGATGACGGAGCGTACGGACTCCATCGGCCAGGTTGCCAACTACCAGATGGGCTACAGCTACATTCAGTTGCGCAACAAGGTTGCCGCCCTGGATGCCTTCAGGGATGCCTCCAAGCTGAGTTTCGACCCGGACGTCCAGGAGGATGCAACCTTCAATTACGCCAAGCTGGCGTTCGACATCAACCACGACGCTTCCATATTCAACGAGTATTTGGCACGCTACGGCGGCCTGGACAAAGGTGACCGCATCTACAGCTATATGGCTATGGCGGCCCTCGCCAACCACGACTATGAAGGCGCGGTATCGGCCTACGACAATATCGACAATCTGGATGCAGGCCAGAGGTCCAATTATATGAAGGCCTATTTTCTCAGGGCATGCCAGCTTATTGAGAGCGGCTCCTGGAGGACGGCCATCCCGCACCTGAAGGCCGCGGCCTATTACAGCGACAGGCACGATCCCTTCAATCAGCTTGCCCGCTACTGGCTTGCGGAGGCATATTTCCGCGACGACAAGTACAAGGAGGCCCGCACAATCCTAACAGACCTTTACAATCTATCGGCCCTGGACGGACAGCCTGAGGGCAATCTGATCTCCTATCATCTGGCATACACCTACTTCAAGGAGGGCGACTATCCCAATGCCCTGAGATGGCTGGACAATTACATCGAGTCGGACGATGAACAGTTCGCGGCCGATGCAATGGTTAGGGTGGGGGACTGCTACTTCTTCACGAAGGACTACAATATCGCAATCACGGCATACGAGCTTAAGATCGGCACATATCCGGATGCCGACGACCTGTATCCCTACTATAGGGCCGGCCTCGCCGCAGGCCTTCTTGGGGAGCCGCAGGAGAAGATCAGGCTCCTGTCGCCCGTGAAAAGCGCGAGCAATACCCTCGCTTTCTGGCCGGAGTCGATGTATGAGCTGGGTAAGGCCTATGCATCGGTGGGCGATACGGACAATGCCGTGCGAACTTTCCGTCTGCTCAGAACCGGCGCCATCGACCCGGATTACACTTCCCGCGCACTGCTGGAACTGGGTACTATCAGCCGCAGCAAGGGCGAATATGACGAGGCCCTGGCATATTACAAGACCGTTGTGGAGCAGGGAGGCCATTATGTGGAGGATGCCCTATTGGCGATTGAGTCGATCTATAGCGTCACGGGTGAGCCGGAGGCCTATCTGGAGTATCTGGCATCGGTGCAGGACATCGTCACCCAGAGCGACGAGCGCCGCGAAGCCGTGTACTTCAGCGCGATGGAGCAGATCTATCTGGCAAGCAACTGGACCAGGGCCATATCGACCCTCCAGCAATATCTGATCAAGTTCCCGGAGGGCGCGCATCTGCCCCAGGCCTATTTTTACCTGGCGGAGAGCTACCGCAACCTGGAGGACTATGAAAAGGCGGAAGACAGTTATGTCGATGCCATCGACGCTGGCCTGGACGGCGCACTGCTGGAGCAGGCGTGGCTGCATCTGAGCGGCGTAAGGCACCGCCTGGAGAAGTTTGCCGATGCCTACTCCGGATACCAGACGCTGCTGGTGATAGCCAAGCTGGACGAGAATAAGCTCGCCGCACGGAAGGGTATGATGCGCTCCGCATTCCGCGGCCGCGAATACCCGAAAGCGGTTGCTGCCGCGGAGGATGTCCTCAAGCAGACGGGCCTCTCCGAGAAGGAGGAGCGCGAGGCCACGTACATCCTGGCCAAGGCCTGCCTGGGTGCAGGCATGCGTGACAGGGCGCTTGAACTGCTCGCGGAACTTGCCAAGGATCCTTCGACTCCCGCAGGAGCGGAGGCTTCCTACCTGCTGATCCAGGACCTGTACGACCGAGGCGACTTTGCCGCAGTGCCGGACAAGGTGTACGAGTTTGCGCCTCTGGCAGTGGGCCAGAACTACTGGCTGGCCAAGGCCTATATCGTGCTGGGCGACAGCTTTATGGAGCTGGGCAACGAAGCCCAGGCCAAGGCCACGTTCCAGAGCCTGCTCACCGGATACACGCCGTACGGCCCCAAGGACGATGTCCTGGACCAGGTTAATATGAGACTTTCCAGAATGTAATGCGTATGAAAAGAGCAATTATAATCCCCGTCCTTTTCCTGCAGATTGCAGCATTTGCGCAGGACCTGAACCCTACGGTAACCGTCGTGAACGAGTACGAGGGGGAGGCCTCGGGCATCGTGAAACCCGCCCAGGTGATGAACATTCCGGACAGTGTGAGCCGTTTTACGCTGAATTTCGATTATTCAGTGTTCGAGAGCCCGTATATGGGCTCGTACGAGTTCAAGCCGTATTCCGTGCAAATCAGGCCGCGGAAAGACAATAACAGGGAGGGCCTGCTCTATGTGAAAGCCGGTGCGGGCTATACCCTTCATCCGGACCTTCACGTGGTCTACACCCCCTTTACCAAGCCCGAATTCGCCTTGAGCGTGTTCGCAAACCACGAATCCTATATCGGCAATTACTGGAATTTCAAGGCCGACGGCACCGATCCCGTCGAGCTTGTCAAGGATCCGGACAACCGCACCGCTCAGGCCGGCCGCATTGGCGGGTCGGACCTGGGAGCCCGTATGCGTTACAGCTGGGGCTCCGGGGAACTGAATACCGTGGCGGCGTGGGACAACCTGTTCTCGTCCATCGACAGGGGAGGGAAATCCGGCCGACTTGCCAACCTGTTCGATTTCGAGACTTCGCTCAAGTCCATCGAATCGCCCCTGGATTATGACGCGACGCTGAAAGTGCGCGCCGGGGCCGATAGATACCGCTATGCGGTGAACCCCGCCGGCATCAATGCCACCGAGATCAATTTCACCGGCAGCCTTGGCACCCTCCACGCGGGGTTGAACAACCTCAGCATCGGGGCCGATATGGCCTTCCAGTTCCTCGGGGCCGATGCCGATGCATACTCCGGCTATTTCGCCTTTATCCCCAGGGATGAATTCTGGCTTGGGGGCTGGCACTTCGACGTCGGCCTCCGTGTAAGCGCCCTCTTCTCAGGCGATGCTACCGTTGGCGCGATATATGGGGAGCCTGCCGCCCATCAGGCGATGTTCACCCGCGGCGGGCAGTGGATTTACCCCCACGTGCTCATTACAAAGGGCTTCGCCGGCGACAAGTTCTTCTTCGATGCCGGGCTCACCGGCGGTGAGAGGTATGGCAGCTACTGGGATTTCGTGTCGGAGCATCCTTTCCTGGGGGCCGGGAACGTAGCTGGAGCCTATCTGGATAATACTATCGAGAAACTTAATGTCTTCGCAGGCATCCGCGGCGCCGTCACGGGCCACCTGGAGATGAAACTCAAGGGTGGCTACCGTATGGTTGACAACGAGCTTATGTGGAAGGCGGTCGACGGCGGCGCGGGCGTGCCCGATATGCTGCCCCACCTTGGATGGTGCAGCTACAACCAGGCTTATTCCGCTCTGGACGTGGAGTGGCTGCGCGATCCGTTCTCGGCAAAGATTGGTGTTGAGGCGGCCTACAGCTGGCTGCGCGAGGACGGCTCCTTCTTCGCCCCGTCCATCCTCAAGGGCACTTCGGAGTTCAAGTACCATTGGGGCGACAGGATCCGCACCGGTATCCGCGGCGACTGGCAGACCTCCCGCAAGGCGGTCCTTGCCGGAAACGAAGTGAAGATTCCCGGCTATTGCGACCTGGGCCTCTTCGGAGAATTCCAGTGGCGCAAGGACATCGCCTTCTGGCTTGAAGCCGGAAATCTCCTCAATATGACGATTATGTCCGACCCCTTCATCGCCCAGCGCGGCGTGTCCGTAACCGGCGGTGTGATTTTCCGTCTGTAGAGCCTAAAAATCTTTGATTTTTCGGGAAATAGTGCTATATTTGTATGTTTATAGCAAGCCCTGTTTTTCAGGGCTAAAAATCGATAAGAATTAACTTACAGATATGGCAGAGATTGACCAGATGAAAGAGGCCGAACAGCAGTATTCGGCAAGCAGTATCCAGGTTCTGGAAGGATTGGAGGCGGTGCGCAAGCGCCCCTCGATGTACATCGGTGACATAGGCGAACGCGGTTTGCACCATCTTGTTTATGAGGTGGTGGACAACTGTATCGACGAAGCCATGGCCGGTTATTGCACGGATGTGGACGTGAAGATCCTTGAAGACAACTCCATCCGCGTGCAGGACAACGGACGAGGCATCCCCACCGGTATGCACGAGAAAGAGCACCGCAGCGCACTGGAGGTGGTTCTCACCGTGCTGCACGCCGGCGGTAAGTTCGACAAGAACAGCTACAAGGTGTCCGGCGGTCTGCACGGCGTGGGTGTCTCCTGCGTGAACGCCCTGAGTGACCTTCTCATCGCGGAAATCCACCGCGAGGGCAAGATCTTCGTGCAGAAGTACTCCAAGGGCAAGCCCATCACGGGCGTGGAAGTGGTAGGCGAGACCGATGACCACGGCTCCATCATCACCTTCCACCCGGATCCCACCATCTTCCAGCAGACCATCGTGTACAAGTACGACACCCTCGCAAACCGTCTGAGGGAGCTGGCATATCTGAACAAGGGCATCCGCATCACCCTCACGGACCTTCGTGAGAAGGTGGAGGAAATGATTACCGACGAAGCCGGCGAGCGCAAGGCTACCGGCAATATGGTTTTCCGCAACGACGTATTCTACTCGCAGGAAGGCCTGCGCGAGTTCATCGACTATCTGGATGCCGGCTCACCCAAGCTTATACCGGAGCCGGTCACGGTGAATTCCGACAAGGTTATCCCCATCGACATCGCCCTCCAGTACAATACCGGCTTCTCGGAGAGGATTTATTCCTACGTGAACAATATCCACACGATTGAGGGCGGTACCCACCTCCAGGGCTTCAAGATGGGTCTTTCCCGTTCCCTGAAGAACTATGCGGAGAAGAACAACCTCCTGGCCAAGTTCAAGGGCGACCTCAGCCCGGAAGACTTCCGCGAGGGCCTCACCGCCATCATTTCCGTGAAGATCGCTGAGCCTCAGTTCGAAGGCCAGACCAAGACCAAGCTGGGCAACCCGGAGGCAACGTCGGCAGTGTCGCAGGCTACGGCCGCGGCCATGGACCAGTACCTGGAGGAGCATCCCAAGGAGGCAAAGATAATCATCGAGAAGATCGTCCTCGCTGCAACTGCTCGTGCAGCCGCCCGCAAGGCCCGCGAGATGGTGCAGCGCAAGTCGCCAATGGGCGGCGTGGGTATGCCCGGCAAACTGGCGGACTGCTCGGACCACGATCCTGAGAAATGCGAACTCTTCCTCGTGGAGGGAGACTCCGCAGGCGGTACCGCCAAGCAGGGCAGGGACCGTCGAATCCAGGCCATCCTGCCTCTCCGCGGTAAGATTCTGAACGTGGAAAAAGCCGCCCAGGACCGCGCATTCGAGAGCCAGGAAGTGCGTAACATCTACACTGCTCTCGGCGTCACGGTGGCCCAGGAAGACGATAATGGAGAAAAGAGGATGGACCTGAGCAAGCTCCGCTACCACAAGGTTATCATCATGACCGATGCCGATGTGGACGGCTCGCACATCGCCTGCCTCATCCTCACCTTCTTCTTCCGCTATATGTTCGACCTCATCAAGAACGGCTACGTCTATCTTGCAACACCTCCGCTGTACCGCGTAAGGCGCGGCAAAGAGGAAATCTACTGCTGGACGGAAGCCCAGAGGGAAGAAGCGGCGGTGAAGCTTGGCCGTGGCTGTGACATTCAGCGCTACAAAGGTCTCGGTGAAATGAGCGACACCCAGCTGTGGGAAACCACAATGGATCCCGCCCGCCGCGTGCTTCGCCAGATAACCATCGAAAACGCCGCGGAAGCAGAGCGCACTTTCACTATGCTTATGGGCGATGACGTGCCGCCGCGCAGGCAGTTCATTGAAGAAAACGCACATTACGCCAACATCGACGCATAATGGCTTTCCGTATTTCCAGGATTCACCGCAGGTTCATTCCCCTGGTGGCGGTGCTCGCGATTCTGGTGCTGCTCATGCCCCGCAGCGCCAGGCTCAATCTGGAGTATCGCAAGGGCTCGCCCTGGACAGGTGAGACCATCATTTCCGAGTTCGATTTCCCCATCCTGAAAACCCAGGAGCAGATCTTCGACGAGAAGGAGACGAACGGCGGCAAAGTGGTGCCCTACTACCGTTATTCGGAGGAGGTGAACGGCCGCGTGTCCCGCTCCGTCCACGCCCTGGATTTCGGAAAGAAAGAGGCCTTCAAGGCCGATGTCCTGACGGCGGTGGGGGATGTCTACGAAAGCGGCATCCGCTCCGACGCCACCCCCAAGATGGGTCGCGGCTACGGGGAAGTGTCAACGGAAGTGCTTATGGTTCAGCGCAATAAGCGTGCAACCAAATATCCTGCATCGGAAGTATATACTGTGTCGGACGCCAAGGAGTTCATAGTATCCCGCCTGGAAGGCGTGAATGCGGACTCACTCCTTCGTCACGCCGGCGTGTACCAGCTCCTGGAACCCAACCTGGTTTTCGACCGTTCGATGACGGAACTGGCCTACGCATCCAACCCGGATGCGGTATCGCCCACCTCCGGAATGATCAAGGCCGACCAGAAGATTGTCTCCCGCGGAGAGATCGTGACTCCCGAAATCGCCCAGCTGCTGGACAGCTATGAGGCGGAATACAATAAGGTGAACGGATACGGCGGCCCCAGGGCTCTCCTGTATGTGGGAGATATCCTTATGGCGCTGCTCCTTGTGGTGATTCTTTACCTGAGCATCCTGTACACCAATCCCAATGTTCTGGACGATACCCCCCGCTACCTGTATCTCCTCACGGTGTTTATGATATCTGCCGTGATAGCTTTCGTGGTGGAGAGGCTGCGTCCCCAGCTGATGTACATCATACCGTTCCCCGTGCTGGCTATGTACCTGATGGCCTTCTTCAAGAAGCGCGTGGTGCTTCCGGCTTATATGGTTTCCCTGCTTCCACTGCTGGTATTCTGCAGGGGAGGTATGGAGTTCTTCGTGATATTCCTTGCGGCCGGCCTGGTAAGTATGCTGGTGTTCGAGCGCTTCTCCCGCGGATGGCTCCAGTTCGTGCACGCCATCATCGTATTTGGCGTGGAGATGCTGGTATTCGTGGCCTTCAGGCTGCTGGAAGCCGGATTCTCGGCCGCGGTGTGGTTCAACCTCATCTGGCTGTTCATCGGCTCGATGTTCCTTGTGGCGATGTATCCTCTCATCTATCTGTTCGAGAGAATATTCGGCCTGGCATCGACATCCAAGCTGGTGGAACTCACCGACACCAACAACCGCCTGTTGCGGCTCCTGTCGGTTAAGGCTCCCGGAACGTTCCAGCACAGCCTCCAGGTGATGAACCTGTGCGATGCCGCAGCCAGGGCAATCGGCGCACACGTGGCGCTGGTCAGGGCCGGGGCGCTGTATCACGACATCGGCAAAATGAAAAATCCCCTTTGCTTCATCGAGAACGAGAGCTCCAATCCCGGAGCGGTGAAGTATCACGACGGGCTTTCCGCCAAGGAGAGCGCCCGCGATATCATCCGCCACGTACAGGACGGAGTGGAGCTGGCAAAGGAATACAAACTCCCTGCGGTGATTCAGGACTTCATCCTGTCGCACCACGGAACATCGCCCACCGGATACTTCCTGAACACATATTTAAGCGAAGGGGGAGACCCGGCGGACACGGCGGTTTTCTACTACAAGGGCAAAAAGCCCCAGACCAAGGAACAGACCATCCTTATGATCTGCGACTCGGTGGAGGCCGCATCCAGAACCCTCAAGGAGTTCACTCCGGAGGCCCTGGAGAAGTTCGTCAACGGCATAGTGGACGGCAAGATCAAAGCCGGCCAGCTGGACGAGGCGAACATATCGGTTAAAGACCTGAACACCATCCGTAAGGTGCTCAGGGACAACCTTCAGCAGATTTATCACGAGCGAATCGTGTATCCAAAAGCAGACTAGTATTAATATATATTGTAATGAACATTTCGAAGCAACAGATCGACGACCTGAACCTGAAAATTACCGTCGAGATTTCCAATTCCGATTATGAAGAGGCCCTCCACAAGCGCCTGAATGAATACAAACGCAAGGCCGATATCCGCGGTTTCCGCCGCGGAATGGCTCCGCTCTCGCTCATCCAGCGCCTCTATGGCGAGCAGGCCCTCTATGAAACCGTGAACAGCACCCTGTCGAAGGCCCTTGACGACTTTGTGGAAACCGAAGGCCTCGCACCCACCATGGTAGGTGAGCCCCTGCCCGCAGAGGAGCAGCCCCAGATTTCCTGGAAGGCCGGTGACGACTTCACCTTCATCTTCGACATCGCCCATACCTCCGAGGTCAACTTCACGGTGAGCAAGGAAGACAAGATCACCTATTACGAGATAGAGGTGGAGGCCGATGCCCTCGCCGCAGAGAAAGCCCGCATGCTGGAGCAGTATGGGTCGATGCAGGAAGGCGGCGCCGCCGGCGAGAAGGATTACATCATCGCCGACATCGCCAACGACAGCCACAAGGCGGAGGGCGTGTATGTGTCCGTAGCCAACGTGGCCGAGGTCGCCCGCAATATGTTCGTGGGCCTCAAGGCAGGCGATTCCGTGAAAGTGAACGTGAACGAGGCCTTTGAGAACGAGACGGACCGCGCCTCGATGCTCAAGCTGGACAAGGGCAAACTCGCAGAGATGGATCCCATGTTCACCTTCACCGTAGTTAACGTGAAGACTTTCGTCCCCGCAGAATCCAAGCAGGAAACCTGGGACAAGATGTTCGGCAAGGATGTAGTGAAGACAGAGGAGCAGTTCGACGATATGGTGAAGACCAACCTCACCGCCCAGTACGCCCGCGAGTCCAACTACCGCTTCGGCATCGACGCCCGCAAGTATTTCGTCGAGAAGGCGAACCTGCAGGTGCCGGAGGCCTTTATGAAGCGCTGGATCGTGTATGCCAACGAAGGCAAATTCACCAATGAACAGGTCGATGCGGAATTCCCGTCCTTCATCGAGGACTTCCGCTGGCAGCAGGCCCGCACCGCCATTATGAAGCAGTTCGACCTTAAGGTAACTGAGGCCGATATCCGCGAAGCCGCGGAGAACTTCGTCCGCTACCAGTACGCTATGTACGGCATGGCCAACGTTCCCGATGAGCTTGTCAAGGGTGCTGCAGGCAACGTGATGAACGACGAGAACCAGCGCCGCCAGCTCCGCGAGCAGTGCGCCGACAATAAGGCCCTCGCCGCCGTTCACGAGAATGTGACCGCCAAGAGCAAGAAGATCAAACTCGCAAAATTCCGTGAATTGAAGTAATATGACTGAATTTGAGAAGTATGCCGTAAAGGGAAGGGGTATCAGTTCGATGACTCTGGCCCGTTATGCGTCGGTGACCGATGCATACATCAATCCCACAATCACTGAGGAGCGCAAGCTCAATGTTGCCCAGATGGACGTATTCAGCCGCCTGATGATGGACCGCATCATCTTCCTTGGCGTTCCCATCGACGACGACGTGGCCAACATCATCCAGGCCCAGCTGCTGTTCCTCGCCTCCACGGACCCCAGCGTCGACATCTCCCTGTACCTGAACACCCCCGGCGGCCAGGTTTCCAGCGGCCTCGCAATCTATGACACAATGCAGCTCGTGCAGCCCGATGTGGCCACCATCGTAACCGGTATGGCCGCTTCTATGGGTTCCGTGCTGCTTTGCGCCGGTGCTCCCGGCAAGCGTTCTGCGCTGCCTCACGCCAGAGTGCTCATTCATCAGCCCCTCGGCGGTGCACAGGGCCAGGCCACGGAAATCCTCATCGCCGCAAAGGAGATTGAGAAACTCCGTACGGAACTGTTCGGCATCATCGCCCAGCACAGCGGCCAGCCTTACGAGAAGGTTGCCGCCGACGGCGAGCGTGACTTCTGGATGACAGCCCAGGAAGCCCGTGACTATGGTATGGTGGACGAAATCCTGGCCAAACGCTAATGGCAGACAAGAAGAAGACCAAAGGTTTGAACCATTGCTCCTTCTGCGGGAGAACGGACGCTGAAGTCCCGTTCCTCCTGCAGGGGCTCGATGGCTATCTGTGCCCGGATTGCGCGAAGCTTGCCGCAGATTATGTTAAGGAACTGGAGTCGCACGAGGCTCCTATGGGCGTGAAGCAGCCTACCAACCTGGACAAGGTGCCCAAGCCCAAGGATATCAAGGCGTTCCTGGACCAGTACGTAATCGGCCAGGACAGGGCCAAGAAGGTTCTGTCGGTAGCGGTGTACAACCACTACAAGCGCATCCGTATGGGTCACGGGAAAGGGGACGTTGAACTGGAGAAGTCCAACATCCTGCTCGTGGGCCCCACCGGAACGGGCAAGACGCTGCTGGCGAAAACCATCGCCCGCCTGCTGGACGTGCCTTTCACAATCGTGGACGCAACCGTGCTCACGGAGGCTGGCTACGTGGGAGAGGACGTTGAGAGCCTGCTCACCAGGCTCCTGCAGGAGGCCGATTATAACGTGAAGAAGGCGGAGAACGGCATAGTCTTCATCGACGAAATCGACAAGATTGCCCGCAAGAGCGACAATCCATCCATCACCCGCGACGTATCTGGGGAGGGCGTGCAGCAAGCCCTGCTCAAGATCCTGGAGGGAAACGTTGTGAACGTGCCTCCTCAAGGCGGCCGCAAGCACCCGGAGCAGGAGTTTATCCACGTGAACACGCAGAACATCCTGTTCATCTGCGGCGGCGCCTTCGAAGGCATCGAACGTCACATCGCCCAGCGCAAGAACACCCAGATCATCGGCTTCGGAGCAGAAGGCAAGAAGAGGATCGAGAAGGATAATCTCATCAGGTATGTGGAGGCGCGGGACCTGCGCTCCTATGGCCTTATTCCGGAGATCATCGGCCGTCTGCCGGTGGTCACATATCTGGACCAGCTGGACAGGGAATCGTTGAAACGCATCCTCACTGAGCCCAAGAACGCCCTGGTGCGCCAGTACGAGTACCTCTTCAGCCTGGACGGCATGAAGCTGGAAATCGAACCGGAAGTCCTGGATCTTGTGGTCGATACCGCCATCAAGCGCAAACTCGGCGCCCGCGGCCTCAGGAGCATCATGGAGGAACTCATGGACGAGGCCATGTTCGAGGCTCCATCGTCCAAGAAAAAGACCTACAAACTCACTCTGAAGCACGCTCAGGAAAAATTGGCGGAATAATTTTGGTACTTCCCAAAAAAGTTCTTACCTTTGCATCCCGCATTTGAGGGCTTAGCTCAGTTGGTTTAGAGCGCTTGCTTGACAGGCAAGAGGTCGGCAGTTCAAATCTGCCAGTCCTCACAAGGAAAAAGACCGGAATCGTTCCGGTCTTTTTTTGTTTGTGAAAGCGGAGTGTTCCATTATTTTCCAAAAATGTTTGTTATAATAAACATATTTTGTTATTTTTGCACACGATAAATAACAATTATGAGTAAGAATACATTTGGAAAGACAATGCCGAGGCCTCTGACGCAGCAGTTGCAACTCCTGGGTGAGAGGATTATGCTGGCCCGCAAGCGCAGGCATCTCTCTATGCTGGACATAGCTGACAGGGCTTCTGTGACCCGGCTGACTGTCTCGAAAGTGGAACACGGCGATCCTACTGTTTCCTTGGGTATATACGCGCGCGTCCTTTTTGCCTTAAATCTTGAAAATGACCTGTCGCTACTGGCTGCAGACGATGCCCTCGGCCGCCAGCTCCAGGATGCAGAATTATTGAGGAAATGAAAAGGATTACGGTATACGCAGATTTTGATTTCCTTGCATCACCGCAGGAGATTGGCATCCTAGGCTATGAACACATCCGTGGCAAGGATCACTTTGTCTTTGAGTATTCGCTTGAGTGGCTGAAGCAGCACGGTGGTCTTGTTTTGAGCGGTGACCTGATGAACGCCCCGTCGCCTCAGCACCCTCGAGGCACGGACGGTGTGTTCGGCTTTGTAAAAGATTCCTTTCCTGACCGTTGGGGACGGTTGTTGCTCGACCGCAGGGAACGACTGACGGCGCAGTCAGAGGGAAGGCCTGTGCGAATGCTCACCAACTATGACTACCTCACAGGCATTGAGGACTTCACTCGTATGGGCGGTATCCGTTATAAGAGTGAAGGCGGAGAAGATTACTTAAATGCAGGCGCAAAATATCTTGTCCCGCCCATTGAGAGTCTCCACGCCCTGTGCAATGCCTGCCACGAGATTGAGTTGGCGGAAGAACGTAACGAATTGCCCGAACAGCGTTGGCTCGACCAACTGATCGACCCCGGAACCTCGCTCGGCGGCGCCAGGCCGAAAGCCAACGTCATCGATGCCGATGGCAAGCTCTATGTCGCAAAATTCCCTTCAAAGAATGATTTGGAGAACACGGAACTGATAGAGCACTTCTCGCATCGGCTTGCATATGCGGCTGGTATCAACGTGGCCAATACCCGAGTCATCAGGATTTCCAAAGACCGCGACCTGTTGCTTTCCCAGCGTTTCGACAGGACAGCCGAAGGCAAACGCATTCACTTTGCTTCAGCTATGGGCTTGCTTGGTTTGGATGATGGCGCCGGCAGCAGCACGGGAAACGGTTATCTGGATATCGTGGATTTCATACTTCAGGGATGTATCGATGCCGGACAGAATCTGAGGGAACTTTATCGCAGGGTTGCATTCAACGTATTGTTCGGCAATACCGATGACCATTTCCGCAATCACGGTTTCCTGCTTACCCCAAAGGGTTGGACTCTCTCTCCTGCATACGACATCAACCCCGGAGTCAAGCATCACCAATGCCTTCTTATCGACCAGTACACAGAGCAATCGGATATTGAAGCCCTGCTATCGGCTTCTGGCAACTATATGCTCGACCGCAAAGAAGCGTCCGAAATCATAGAGGAAGTTCGCGCAACCGTCAAAGACTGGCGCAAGGTGGCCTCAGTACTTCAGATACCACACCGGATTCTTGCCCCTTATTGTAGCAGGTGGGATAGCCTCTAATGCACCATTCGGTCCCCTGCGTATAATCACATCTTCCCCAAGAACTGGCGTGGGTGGGCTATGGAGGTGGTTTTTCATGGGGCGATTTTAGAATCGTCTCTTTTTTTGTATATTTGCTGAACGAACAGTAATCAAAGATAGATATGAAACGTTTATTCGCTACTCTTGCAATTGCGTGCGTGACTGTATTGGCTTTTGCGCAGAATTCGTCCATACTGCGTCCCAGGATGGAAATTGCTGAATATGAGGAGAATGAGAGTGTGGTGCTGGATGTCTTCTATATGAATGACGAGAGCCCGCGCGTGTATTATCTCTCCGTTGGAAATCTTGGTGTGGGCAACAATATCATCCAGATTGGTTTCGATCCGGCATTTGAGCTGTTCATCCCTCTGGGCGGAACTATCGATGAGGCAATCCTCACACTTAATGAACTCAAGGCTTTCTGCAAGCAGCCCAAGAAGTCTACGATGGAAATTGAGGGATTGTTCTCCGTTGCCTATCCTACGGGCGATCCTGTGACCATTACCGTTACATCCAGGAGATTCATTTTCTCCAAGGTGCTGGAATTCAGCCTGCCCACGGAAAGCGAGGGCATTGTTCGTGCAACTCACGTTTCCCGGGCCAAGTTCAATGCAATCATCAGCAGCGTGAAGATTTACAAGGCGCTGCACCCGAAAGAGTAATCACAGAAAAAATGTCGGACCGAACAGTCCGACATTTTTTTTACAGCTTGTAGGTCAATCCCAGGGTCAGCACTTTGTTGTTGGCTTTGAGGGGAGTGTCCTCGTACGGGATAACTCCTCCGATGCCGTTGCCGAAACTGGCGTACAGCCGGAACGACAGGAAGTCGACGCTTCCGTCAATGCCATAAACAAAGCCATAAGCGCTGCCACCGGCGCTAAGGCCCAGACGGGCCAGACCCGCTGCAATAAGAACTATCTTTCTCATAGGCTCTGGATGGTTATTCCGCCCGAAACGGTTGCGCGGAGTTTGTTGAAAATAACCTTCTGGTTCATTCTCAGCCTCTTATCCCCGAGGGGCATACTCACCTTGTCCGAGAACAGGGTTATTTCCTGGTCGATGCCCCCGCTGGTGTCGTAATCCATATCGGCACAGGACCATAGCAGGGGAAAAGCCAGAATAATTATTAGAAATCGTTTCATAGTGTTGTTTTAACCCCGCGATGTTACGAATTTTCCCGCAAAAATTGTATTTTTGCAGAAGTGAATCAAGCATTATGAAACGATTCCTCTCATTCATTCTGGCAGCTGCAGTATGCCTTCAGAGCGCATTGGCGCAGGAGACATATTTCAGTACGGAAGAGCTGCCGGACCTTATCCAGTGCCTGCCGCCGCCCCCGGCCAAGGGTTCCGCCGCGTTCAAGTATGATATCAAGCAGTACTACTGGGGCAAGTCCCAGAGGAAGGATCCCGAGCGTGCGGCTATGGCGCGCAGGGATGGCGTATGGAGCTACGAGGCCCTGCTCACGGAGCTCAGCGTGCCTTTTGGAATGTCGATTTCGGAAACATCGACCCCTGAAATCTGGAAACTTCTGGTGAACAGCCTGGCAACTACCGACCAGATGCGAGTGGCGCCCAAGGCTTATTATCACCGTACGCGCCCGTTCGTATATTTCAAGGAGAAAGCGTTCCTGGAGGACGATGCGCAGTTCAGCGGGGAGGGGAGTTATCCTTCAGGGCATACGATGCGCAGCTGGACTGCGGCGCTGATTCTGGCGGAAATCAATCCCGCTGCGGCGGAGGCTGTCTTCACCCGTGCCTGGCAATGCGGGGAGAGCCGTGTGATTTCCGGGGCACACTGGCAGAGCGACGTGGATGTGACGCGGCTTGCCGCCAGCATCGGCTTTTCCTGCCTGCAGACTAGTCCTGCTTTCTGCAACCAGCTGGCCCTGGCCCGGCAGGAGTTCGCCGGGGAGCGCGGGAGGGAGCACTTCGTTTATATCACCGAGGCCATTCCGGACGTGATTCTGGAGATCCGTTACTTCGGCACATACAATTTTGTGGGCAAGCGCATCGACGGATATCTGGCGCCCAAGGCCTTGCTCACGCGTGAGGCGGCGGACAGCCTCCGCGCCGTGAGCGACGACGTTATGCGCCTCGGATATCGGCTTAAGATATTTGACGCCTATCGGCCACAGTGCGCTGTGGACCATTTTGTCCGCTGGGCGGCCGATCTGGGCGACACTACGATGCGGCGCTATTTTTATCCGGACGTTGACAAGAGCCGCCTCTTCGAATTGGACTACATCGCCCTGAAAAGCGGCCACACACGCGGCTCCACGGTGGATCTGACGCTGTTCGACATGAATACGGAGAGGGAAGTGGATATGGGCGGCACCTTCGACTGGTTCGGCGAACTCAGCCATCCGGACTATAAGAACATCACCCCCGAGCAGTACGCCAACCGTATGATCCTCCGCGAGGCTATGCTCCGCCACGGCTTCAAGCCCCTCTACAGCGAGTGGTGGCACTTCACGCTCAAAAACGAACCCTTCCCGGACACCTACTTCGCTTTCCCGGTGCGGTAAGTGAGTTTTTTTTAGTACATTTGCATATTAAACAATACACGATATGAGAAAGAAAAGGGGCCCGGCAGGGGCTATCATCATTGCAATCCTTGTGATTGGACTTGGCCTGTTCACCTATATCAAATGGTTCTACGTGTTCAGCGACGGAACCAAGACCGGCCAGCTTAACCGCATCTCCAAGACAGGATATGTGTTCAAGACCTACGAGGGCGACATGATCCTCCTCGGATATGGCAACCGTGGCGCCAGCGGCACCGTCCAGTCGAACGAGTTCAAGTTCTCCGCGGTGAATTCCGAGGTGTATGAGCAGCTTCGCGAATACACCGGACGCAGGGTAACCGTGCACTACAAGGAGTACTTCGGCACCCTGCCCTGGAGGGGTTACGAAAAGAGCATCGTGGACAAAGTGGAACTGGCCGATGAGACGACTTATCCGTACGGAAGCCAGGGAGAAGAAGTATTCCTTTAGCCTATGAAACGCCTCATTAGCTTTATCTGCCTTGCCTTCGCGGCGGGCAGTTTTGTTGCCGGAGCGCAGAGCATCCCCGGTTTTACTCCCATCGACACTAATCCGGCCCATCCCGGCAAGAATCTCTCGATGAGGGAGGCCGTGTACGAGGGTGTCGGCTATGCCCGCAATGGCTGGCCCACGTGGATCAGCGGCAATACCTATGCATTTTATAAGAATGGCCGATGGATAACCGGCGAGGCCGGAGTCTTCGACGAGGAGATCATGGGCCGACCCAAAATCCCCTCTGAACTGCCTTACGAAGTGGTTTCTGAAGGCGGAAGCCTTTATCTTCTGGTCGATGAAGCCCGCGTGCCGGTAGCCGTCTCCGAGGGTCCCGGCATCGTGTACGGGGAGTCTGTGAGCCGCAACGAATTCAACATCAACGAGGGCTGGTACGTGTCGCCATCGACCGATAGAATCGCCTTCTTCCGCAAGGACGAATCGGCCGTGACGGAGTTCCCGCTCCTGGACATCGACACCCGTACCGGCGAGCTTCGCAACATCCGTTACCCTATGAACGGGATGACGTCGGAGCTCATCAGCATCGGCATATATGATGTCAGGGCCGGCTCCACGGTCTATCTGAAGGTCGATGACTTCTCGCCTGAGCGTTACCTCACCAATCTGGCCTGGTCGCCCGACGACCGCTTCGTGTACGTGCAGGTCGTGGACCGCAGCCAGCATCACATGAAGCTGAACCAGTACCGCGCAAGCGACGGAAGCTTCGTGAAGACGCTTCTCACCGAGGACAACGACGCCTGGATCGAGCCCTACGACGCAATCCATTTCCTCAAGGGAAGGGCCGATATGTTCATCTACCGCACGGACAACCGCGACGGATTCCGCAACCTGTATCTCTGCGATACGCTGGGCGGGGTGCGCAGGCTCACTCCCGTTGCCGCCGACGTCCAGTATGCGGGCAACGATGGCGTTAATGTGTTCTATACTTCTGCTGAGGTGTCTCCCGTGGAGAATCACCTGTTCAAGGTTTCGCTTAAGATTCCCAAGCGGAAGGCGACTCTGGGGAAGGTTAAGTTCGGCAAACCCGTGCGTCTGACTGTGGAGCGCGGCTGGCACGACGTGTCCGTTTCAGACGACTGCAAGTGGTTCCTGGACGGCTGGAGCAACACTTCCAACCCCGGCGGCTCGCAGGTATGCTCCGTGGACGGGAAGGTGCGGCATAAACTTATGGAACTTAGTGATCCGCTGGACGGCTACGCCTCCTGTGAGGTGGAGCTGGGCACTGTTCCGTCGGCCGATCCCGCATTCCTTAATTATTATAGGCTCATCAAGCCCGCGGGATTCGATCCTTCCAAGAAGTATCCGCTGCTTGTTTATGTCTACGGAGGCCCCCACAGCCAGATGGTTCAGGACAGCTGGCTGGGCGAAATCCGTATGTGGGAGATGCTTATGGCTCAGAAGGGCTACGTGGTTTACGTGCAGGACAACCGCGGCACGTCCAACCGCGGCGCCGCCTTCGAGAAAGCCATCAACCGCCAGTGCGGCCAGGCCGAAATGGCCGACCAGATGGAAGGCATCAACAGGCTGCTGGCGCAGCCCTGGATCGACCCTGAGCGCGTTGGCGTTCACGGCTGGAGCTACGGCGGCTTCATGACCATTTCGCTGATGACCACCTATCCCGACGTGTTCAAAGTGGGCGTGGCCGGCGGCCCCGTCATCGACTGGAAGTGGTACGAGGTTATGTACGGAGAGCGCTATATGGACAATCCATCGACCAATCCCGATGGCTTTGCGCTAACCTCTCTGGTGGACAAGGCGCCCCGCCTGAAGGGCAGGCTCCTGATCTGCCAGGGCGCCCAGGACAACACCTGCGTCTGGGAGCACAGCCTGAGCTTCGTCCAGTCCTGCATCGAAAATGGCGTGCAGGTGGACTACTTCCCGTACCCCCTCGCCAAGCACAATGTGATGGGCGAGCACCGCATCCACCTCATGGACAAGGTCACGCTCTACTTCGACGAGCATCTCTAGATGCCCGTAAAGTGGAAGTGGTTTATTCTCAACGAGATATGATTTTTAAATGCGGCATTATGCCGCATTTAATTTTTATAAGTCGCTGATTCGCAGCGAGTTGCATTTTACGGCCGCCAGAGGGAGTCGGCGCGGTCGATGTAGAGGATGCCTTCCAGGTGGTCGATTTCGTGCTGGAAGATGATGGCGGTGTAGCCGTGAATCGTGTCGATGCGCTCTGCGAGTGTGGCAGGTTCAATATAACGTATTACCGCGCATTCGTGGCGGGGGACCATTCCGTACAAGTCGGGAATGGACAGGCAGCCCTCGGGACCGCTGGAGACGGGGCCCATAAGCGTGTCCAGATGAATATTGTAGAATACCTCGAACGGCTCGCCCGGTTTGTCGTAGCGCATCACGCAAATGACGCGTTTGTTGATGCCAACCTGGGGCGCGGCGATGCCCACGCCGTCCTGTGAAGGGTCCTGAACTGTGGACAGCATTTTTGCCGCCAGCGTCTTAAGATCTGCGGAACGAAGCTCCCGCTCGCTGAGATCCACGGACTTGGCACGCAGGATAGCGCTGTCCTGCGGCAGCACTGTAACGTACATCACATTCCCTGAACGCTGGATAATGCGCCTTTCCCTTGCGCTGAACGGGCTGCACGCCAGAGCGGCGCAGGCTGCCACAATACAAATAACGGTATTGAACACTTTCATACCGCAAAAATACAACAATTACCCGAAGAATAGGTATATTTGTATGCTAAAACAGAATACTTATGCGCAAACTTATACCTTTATCGGCCCTATTGCTCATCCTCACGGCCTGCGACAACACTACTGTGCCGTTCGAGAGCGGAGTGATTTATCACGTACAAACCGAAAACGCGGACGGATACGCCATGTTCGAGAAAGAGGGGAAGAAGACGTGGAAGGGCACGTACTATGTGGACAACGGAACACTCATGGCTGAAGCAATAGACGTGAAGGTGAAGGCTACCAAGAAGCAGATCGTGCTTATCGAGGGCAAGGACGACAAACTGCCCGTGGTGGAGTACTCGAGGTACGACGCGCCCCTCTACGAGGAGTATCCGGAGACCTGGGAGTACAAGGATTCCGTGTACGCCGTGAAGGAAATCAACGATGTTGTGTATGCCAAGGCAAAGGGCTTCTGGTCGTCGTATCCGGACACGGGGGAGTCCTTCCTGTCGATTTATATGGCCAAGATGTTCGACAAGGCGGAGAAGGAACTTAGCCTGGATATGGACATCTACCTGCCCAAGCAGGACGGCGGCGCGCTGAGGCCGCTGCTGGTGCTCATCCACGGCGGAGCTTTCTATAACGGGGACAAGGCCGATATCGGCTTCCCGCAGTGGGCCCGCCATTTCGCCGGACTGGGATACGCGGTGGCATCGGTGAACTACAGGCTGGGATTCGGGGTGATATTCCCTCCGGAAAGGGCCGGATTCCGTGCCGTGCAGGACGTGAACGCTGCAATCCGTTATCTGGTGCACAACAAGGACAAATATCAGATCGACCCGGAAAGGGTGTTCGTGGCCGGCACCAGCGCCGGTGGCATCACGGCACTCAACGTGGCTTTCATGAGCGATATGGACATCCCCAAGGAGGCGGAGAAGGACGGACTGATCATGGCCATCAATCCCATGATGTCAGAGCCCTTCAGCATCCGCGCCGTGGGCAATATGTGGGGCGCGGTGAACAACCTTGACATCCTCAACAATAGCTCCGCGGCCGTAGTCTCATTCCACAGCAGCGGGGACCCGGTGGTGCCTTACGGCCAGGATCACCCCTTCCAGAAGGTTATCGGCAATGAAGTCATGTTCCCGGTTATGTACGGCTCCAAGATGATTACGGAACGCGCCGGCAAGGCCCGCGCCAAGCTGTACACCTTCGATATGCCCGGCAAACATACTATCCACGCCGACAAGGACGACAAAGGCCATCGATCGCTGAACAAGCATTTCTTTGAGATTGAGGAAGGAATGCAGAACTTCTTCTCCAGCGTAATGCTGCCACATCCCTTCTCTCCGAAGCACAAGGATGATGCCTCGCAGTCGTTCGTCTACGACGGCACCGACATCGACATAGTCTATTGGAAAATCCAGGGCGGCGTGATCCTGTCGGAGGATGAGAACAGCGTCCAGGTGCTCTTCTTCCCGGGAATGGACAATTCCCTTGAGGCCAGCGGCAGCTATATGTCCGGCCTCACGTTCAACAAAAAGTGCTATTAGATCCTACTCCGGCAGGAGTTTGTGCTCCGGAATGTCGCTGTAGCCGCTGAGCACATCGGCCATCAGGAACATGTTCGATGCCACCTGATAGATGCGCTCGTCATGGATGTGCTCCTTGAGGGAGTACCACGTGGCGGTGGAGTCTTCGATATTGTCGCAGAAGCCTATGCCGGGGAAACGTTCTACAAGATTGCTGCGGAATACGGAGGTGTAGTGCTCGCACAGTGCCTCCACCTCGTCGTCCAGGGCTTTGTCGGCCTCTTCCGCGCGTATGCGTGAATATATTTCGGTGAACTCCCGGTAGATGTCGTTCTGGTTGATGGTGATGTAGCCCTGCTCGTCGTTGATCAGCCAGCAGTGGCTCACTTCGTCAGGATCGGCCTCTATGGCCAGGTCGTTAAGCTTGGTGAAGCGCACGCCGGAGAGGGTGAGCGCGCCGCCATCGACCGAGAATTTAATCTTCGTGAAGTCGATGCCGATGGAGGCCTTGATATAATATTTGCCGATGTAAAGGACCCTCTTGTTGCCGGGATGGGCGATGTCGTCCATCCATTTGGAGAGGCGGTCGAACACGCCTTTCTTATCCGAGAGCTTGTACACGGGATCCGCCATAAACTTCTCCAGGGGCTCTTCCTTGACGATGTAGCCGGTCTTGTCGAAGGTCATCGTCTCCACCTTGAAGGTGAAATTCACGTTGGTGGGCACGTTGGAAGTCTGAGTCCACGTGTCGATGCGGCTCTCAAGCTCGCGGTTGCGGTTTTCCAGATCTACCACCTTTTCCCGGAGCTCCTGCTCCTCCTTTTCCTTCTCCACCAGGGCCTTGGCTTTGTCGCTGAAACTTTTCTCGATGAGCGAGCTGATGGGCCTCACAGCCACCAGCATCAGCAGCACCGTGACTACGTTGGAAATCACTATCGCCAGCGGCGCCGCCACTTTGGGGAAGAACAGGAACGCTCCCACATTGGCGGCGATGAGAATGGCGCACAGAGCCGTAACTGCGTAACTGGTTGCAAGTTTACTTTTGTCCAGGGCCGATTTGACCGACCTTTTTATAAAGAGACCCATATATTTTTCAAGTTATTTCTACAAAAATAGTAATTCCGTTAAAAAATTCATATATTTGTAAGTGAACGATCAGACACAAACCTTTAAAACTTAAACTATATGGTCGAAAAATTCAAAAAGTTCTACATTGGCGCATTCACCCAGAATTACCTCAATTTCAAGGGCCGCGCCGGTCTGGCAGAGTACTGGTACTTTGTCCTGTTCAACTTCATTGTCTGCACCATCCTTGGTATCATTGACAGCGCTGCCGGCCTGAAGAGCGTACTTATCTACATCTACTCTCTCGGCGTTCTGCTGCCCAGCCTCGGCCTCACCGTCCGCCGTCTGCACGACATCGGCAAGAGCGGCTGGATGATCCTGGTGAGCCTCATCCCTCTGGTGGGCGCCATCTGGCTGATCGTCCTCCTCGCAAAGAAAGGCGATCCCAAGGACAACGAGTTCGGCCCCGCAGAGGCAGCCGCACCTGCACCCGCACCGGAAGAGAAACCTGCAGAATAATCCCTTATAATATAATAAGAAGGTACATCCCGAATGTGCCTTCTTATTTTTTATCATTCTCCCTATGCCGGAAAACAATAAAGAACAGATTTTAATTCGCATAACCGGCAGGGACCGGCAGGGTCTCACTGCCTCCATTATGGAAATACTGGCCCGGTTCGATGCCCAGATCCTGGACATCGGCCAGGCCGATATCCATAGCAGCCTGTCCCTCGGCATCCTTGTGCGCATCGACGAAACCCAGTCAGGGCCTATGATGAAGGAGCTCCTGTTCAAGACAACGGAGCTTGGAGTGAACATCGGCTTCGAGCCCATCGGGGACGATTCCTACGAGCAGTGGGCCCAGCGTCAGGGCAAGAACCGCTACATCCTCACAGTAATCGGCCGCAGCCTGTCGGCGCAGCAGATTCACGAGGCGTCGGCGGTGGTGGCCAGGCAGGAACTCAACATCGACTCGATAAAGCGCCTCACCGGTCGCCTGAGCATTATGCATCCGGAGCGCAACGTGCGTTCCTGCATTGAGTTCTCCCTTCGTGGCACGCCCGTGGACAAAGAGGCCATGCAGCGGGACCTTATGCGCCTTTCGCGGGAAACCGGCATGGACTTCTCCTTCCAGAAGGACGATATGTACCGCCGTATGCGGCGCCTCATCTGTTTCGACATGGACTCCACCCTCATCCAGACGGAGTGCATCGACGAACTGGCCAAGCGGGCCGGGGTGGGCGATGAGGTGGCGGCAATCACAGCCAGCGCCATGCGCGGGGAAATCGACTTCAAAGAGAGCTTTACACGCCGCGTTGCCCTGCTCAAGGGCCTTCCCGTCTCGGTGATGCAGGAGATTGCGGAGAATCTGCCCATCACTGAGGGAACCGACCGCCTGATGAGCGTGCTCAAGACCTGCGGCTACAAGATAGCAATCCTCTCCGGCGGATTCACCTATTTCGGCGAGTATCTCCAGCGCCGATACGGAATCGACTATATGTATGCCAATGAACTGGAGGTAGATGACAACGGCCTTCTTACTGGCCGATATGTGGGCGAAGTTGTCGATGGCCGGCGCAAGGCCGACCTTCTCAAGCTCATCGCCCAGACAGAGAAAGTTAACCTTGCCCAGACGATCGCGGTAGGGGACGGCGCCAATGACCTCCCCATGCTGCTGGAAGCCGGCCTGGGCATTGCATTCCATGCCAAGCCCCGGGTGCAGAAGAGCGCCAAGCAGTCGCTCAGTACCATCGGCCTGGACGGAGTGCTGTATTTCCTTGGCTTCAAGGACAGCCATCTTGGCGAACAGGGGAGGATGGACAATGCGTAATACCTTCCTTATTGCCGCGGCGCTGCTTTTGTGCGCCTGCGATTTCGTGATTTCCACCCCCGCCGGGATGGAGATCCCCGCCCCTGGCATCACGGACAATGTGGTGGTGTACGACGGGTACACATCGGCCTACAATACTTCCACGCTTATTCCCAACTGGGTGGCCTACGAACTCACGGAGGAGGAAACCCACGGCGAGGTGGACCGCGAGGACAAGATGTTCTCCATGGACTCCAATTTCAGTGGCCGCCAGGCCCGCCGCGAGGACTATTCCAAAAGCGGCTGGACAAAGGGCCACATGGCTCCCGCGAAGGATATGGCATGGAGCGACGAAGCAATGGATGAGACTTTCTTTTTCATGAACGTGTGCCCTCAGGACGAGACTCTCAACGCCAAAGACTGGAACTACCTGGAGAAGCAGGTACGCAGGTGGGCGCGGGAGTACGGCAAGGTATGGGTTGTGAGCGGGCCCATTATCGGCTCCAATAAATACGGCACGATAGGGGAGGACCGTGTTGTGGTTCCTGACGCCTTCTTCAAGGCGGTGATGGTTGTGAGCGGCAGCCTTTATTCGGCCATCGGCTTTGTGATGGGCAATGACTCGGAGCGCTACTATCTTGCCGACTGCTCCATGAGCATCAACGACCTGGAATCCCTCACCGGCATCGACTTATTCCCTGCGCTCCCGGACGACATCGAAGACCTGGTTGAATCGGACTACGACTTGTCCGTCTGGGGCATAAAGCAAAAATAAAGGACAGGCTCTTCCGGGCTTGTCCTTTATTATTACCTTGTTGCCGTAAGGGATTATTTC
>JAILDI010000079.1 GCA_024689525.1 Bacteroidales bacterium | reverse complement strand
GCCTGGGCCGATGCCTGGAGCAGGCTCTCATAATCGGCCTGCGTAGTTACGGCCGGCTTCTCCACAAGTACGTGGAAGCCACGCTTAACCGCTTCTATGGCAATGGGATAGTGGATCTGGTCCGGCACGGCGATAATCACCCCATCGACCTTTATGCCGGAGGCAAAAAAGTCATAGGCGCTGCGGAAACAGTTCTCCGGAGGCACCCCGTAAAGGTCGGCCGCCTTATGGAGCCTGAACGCATCCGGTTCCACCAGACACTCCACGCGCGCCTTCCCGCCCAGGCAGCTGAGATACTTGCCCGCGCGGTTCCCGAGTCCTATTACCGACAGAGAAATCATTCTCACCGCAAATATACGGCTTTTCCCGGTAAATTGTCTCCTGACTGCTCTCCTTCTTTCCAGAAATAGTTTGCAGTATTACAGTTTTTTTATATAATTGCAACAGGATTGGTTCAAAACAATCTTAGGACGCTTGCGAGTGGCCGCTCCGGGTTTATCCCGTGTAATTTAGGGAGGCATCAGCCTCCCTTCTTTTTAGGGCTTTTCCAGGTATATTGTCGCGTGACTGCATTCCTTCTTTGGGAAGATGTGGAAGGCTATTCCCTTCCTTTCTTCTTAGAAAGGCAGTTCTGGCCCGTAATAGGATTCTGGCTCACAAAGAACACGGATGTCGCTATCTTGGAAGAGTTTGGCTTGTTTCTCCAACTTCTCAAGGACCTCTCCTCTACGATTGATACTGTTAAGTTCCTCGCGACGGGCTTTGCTCATTTCGAGGAATTTTTCTTCCTGATCGATACCGAGGAAACGGCGCCCCAAAAGGTTTGCGGCGATACCGGTGGTGCTGCTTCCGGTGAAAGGGTCAAGTATCCAGGCCCCTGGTTTAGTGGAAGCCTGAATAATTCTCGATAAGACGCACAGCGGCTTCTGGGTTGGGTGCTTGCCGCACGACTTCTCCCACGGAGCAATGGCAGGCAATGTCCAGACATCTCGCATCTGAGTGCCGCCATTGATTTCTTTCATTAGTTCATAGTTATAGTAATGAGCCACTTTCTGCTCCTTTCGTGCCCACAGGATATACTCCGCCGAATAAGTGAAATATCGACAGGAAAGATTGGGAGGAGGATTGGTCTTCACCCAAGTGATGCAGTTAAGTATCTTGAAGTCCAGTTCCGAGAGACAGCGTGCCACAGAGAAGATGTTGTGATACGTTCCACTGACCCAGATGGTGCCATCGGATTTCAGATGCTCCCTACAGGCGGCCAGCCACGTTTTGTCAAACATGTAGTCCTCCTCAAAGCCTTGGGACTTATCCCATTTGCCCTTATTCACGGATACAGGGACACCGCTCTGTATGCTGATACCGCCGTTTGACAAATGATACGGCGGATCCGCGAAAACCATATCGAACTTGAAATCGAATGAGTTCAAAAGCTCGATACAGTCTCCCTGTAGGAGAGTGAAGTTTTTGTCCGGAGACTTGTAGAAGGGCTCAATCATAGACTGTCTCTCAATTCTGCAATGGCACCCCAGGACAACATCCGGCCTTCGCCATTCTTATAATTCACATCTTCTTGGCCCCAAATCCATTTGTATGCTTTAATTAAAGCCTCGGGGAGTTCTCCACTGCTAAACTTGAATGATGCTATTTCGTCTTTAAGATCCTCAGGGTCTGTCCCATTTAGGACTAATTCAAATACATCAATCAAATGCTTTGTCTCTTTAGCATTCTCAACAGACTTGTCATATAAATCTTCCAATATCTGATTATGTGAAATTTGCCAAAGGTCTTGAGTATCAGGCGTATAAATAAATACGAGAATATCTTCCTTGCTTATACGCCCAAAACTTCTTTTTCCACCAGGTTTGGTCACCACGATTTTGCGGCCGTCAGAAATATCTTCAACCTCATACCCACGATAGGGTAATTCGATGATCGCATTAGCAAAACTCTCACGATCGGTATTTCGAATCTGAACTTTCTTAAGTTCAATAGAATGAACGTATTTATTCTTAACCATATTACACTAGTTTGGTGGATAACACGCCTTCATCGAGGTCCATAATATTGTACATATTGTCCAGAACGTCGAAGGTCTCTTTCAGATTGTTCCGGGCAGAGCCCCAGCCGTGGCCATCGGTAATCCACACGAATTTGAATTTGGGATGGTTCTTGGTCTCCAGAGCGATGGTTTTATAACTGCGAGCAGTCTCGTTCAGTTTGGAACCACCGCTGGCGTAGAAGTTGGTCTCTATGCCATAAATCATATTAGGGCGCTTAATGACGAAATCGAAGCGCTTCTCGGTGCCCCCCTCATTGGAGATGCAGGACAGGTCGATGCCCCATTTCTGTTCTATCTCGTGGATGTACATTTCTTTGAAGTAGGTTTTATCCTTAACCAATCCGGCCTTGACAAGATATCCTTCCACCAGGTCTTCCATAACGTGGCCACCACGGTTCTTGCGGGCGTTGGAATCTAAACCGGTTTCCACGCCGGTCACGTAGTCAACTAAGTTGTGTATGTGCTTCTGCTGCATAAGGTCAAACAACCCTGTTTCACGCATAAACATCACGTATTCCTCAATATGGTAATTTGCTCGCTTGAAACTCCAAACGTGCTCGCCGTCAAAATCTACTGTGAGAATGTCCGACTCGCGTTTGGCCAGCAGGATTGGGATGCACTTCAGGATCTCAGGATAGCGACTGTATAGCGCCACGAATTCCTTCTCAATGTCATGGCACCCAATCAAGGTGTTCAAAATGTTTAGCTCAACTTTGATGGAACCTACATTGTTGTAGATCTTTTCAAAGTCAGTGTAATACTTATAGCCAGCTATGGCGGAGCGGAAGCCCGCCAACCAGGTGCTAAAATCTCTCATACTTACGCGTTTACTACGTTAGAAATCATCAATTCAGAAATGGCACCACGGCCGGATGCGTCAGAGTTTATCATTCTGGCAGCGGATACTCTCTTGATGAAGAAGTGTTGGTATATGGTATCGAAGAAATTCTCTTTGGGATTGACATCCTTTGGGTCAGAGTTGCTGGCTATGAAGAGGGCCTTATCCTTGCTAATCTGGTCACAGAAGTCCCTGAGCCGAAGTTGCTCGCTGTCATCGAAGCCATCCTTTGCATATGATGTGAATGAGGAGGTTTCAGTGATGGGCTTGTACGGTGGATCAAAGTAAAACAATGTATCAGGACTTGCGAAGCGGCCAGTTTCGGCAAAGTCACCGCAAAGGATTTCGACCTTTTGGAGAATAGCTGAACACGCACGAAGATTATCCACATCGCAGATGCGCGGATTTGAATATTTGCCGTGAGGTACGTTGAATTCGCCTTTTGAATTCACCCTGTAAAGGCCATTGAAACACGTTCTATTAAGGAAGATGAAGAGCGCAGCCGTTTCTAGTGGAGAAGTCAGTTTCGTGTTAAAACGGGCTCTTTTCTCCATAAAAAAGTCTTTGCGCTTATCGGCAGACTTTGGGATGTATTCGGCCTGTATTCGAGACAGTTCGGCAATTAGTTCATCGACATTCTCTTTGATGACTCTGTAGGTACAAATTAATTCTTCGTTTATGTCGTTGATGACAGCCCTCTCAATGTTGGGATATGTCTGAAGAATCCAGAACATCACAGCTCCTCCACCAACAAATGGCTCGACATACGTAACGTGCTGACGGGATGCGAAATCGCGAGGAAGCGATTTGCGAACCTCATCCAGCAGTTGTGTCTTCCCTCCAACCCATTTGATGAATGGCCGAGCTTGTGTCTTTTCTTCAAACAGTTTCATATGAACTTCATATTTCTACAAATATACAAAAAGTTCGGATCGGTCAAAACTTAAAAGTGAAAAAAACTTCATTCTTAAGGAGGCATTAGAAGACAAGGAAGCATTTCTTAATGGGATTATACTAATTATAGCTATAATTTAGTATATTTGCATAATATGCCTATGGAAGGAAATATCGTTATACGTCACGCAAAGGTTAACAACCTGAAGGACATTACCGTGGAGATTCCACGCGGTAAATTTGTGGTGATTACGGGGATTTCCGGAAGCGGGAAGTCGTCGCTGGCGTTTGATACGCTGTTTGCGGAGGGCCAGCGCCGGTTTGCGGAGAGCCTTTCCTCCTATGCCAGGCAGTTTCTGGGCAGGATGTCCAAGCCGGATGTGGAGGGGATAGAGGGCATTCCGCCCGCTATCGCCATTGAGCAGAAGGTGAACGTGAAGAATCCGCGCTCCACGGTTGCTACTACTACCGAGATATACGATTATCTGCGCATCCTGTTTGCCAGAATAGGCCGTACGTATTCGCCCGTGAGCGGGGAGGAGGTGAGGAAGCACAGCGTCCGCGACGTGATGGATGAGATTTCTCGACTCGCTACGCTCGCTCGAAATGACAAGGGACTGTACATCCTCGCAGATCTGAAGTGGGATACGAGGGACGATAAGGTGGAGCTGATGCTGTCGCTCAAGGAGGAGGGATACAGCAGGCTGTTCAACGTGAATGACGGCAGCGTGGTGAGGATGGAGGATGTGCTGAAGATGGACGGGAAGTATCCGGAGGGGCTTTGGCTGCTGGTGGACAGGGCCAAGGTGGATGAACTCACGGAAGAGCTGCGCACCAGGCTGGACGCATCGGCAAAACAGGCTTTCCTCAAGGGAAACGGCGACATGGCTATATGGGCCGATGGGGTGCTGAAGCGCTTCTGCAGCCGTTTTGAGAGGGACGGAATCACGTTCCGGGAGCCGGACGAATATCTTTTCAGCTTCAACAGCCCGCTCGGGGCCTGCCCCGTATGCGGGGGGCTGGGGAAGATCATCGGCATAAGTGAAGACCTTGTGGTGCCGGACAAGACAAAGAGCATCTACGACGGCGCAATCGCCTGCTGGAGGGGAGACAAGATGAGCTGGTTCAAGGACCTGGTGGTGAAGAATTCCCAGAAGTACGGCATCCCCATCTTCGAGCCCTATTGCAAGCTCACCCCGGAGCAGAAACGCACCCTTTGGGAAACCAGGGCCACGTCCTATGAGGACGAAAGCCAGATTTGCGGCATAAACGAGTTCTTCGACTGGGTGCAGAGCAACCGCTACAAGATACAGTACAAATACATGCTCAACCGCTACAGCGGCCGCACGGTGTGCCACGAATGTGGCGGCAGCCGCCTGCGCAAGGAGGCCCTGTGGGTGAAGATAGGAGGCAAGACAATTCACGACCTTCTTTCCATGACGGTTGAGGAACTGCTTGTATTCTTCCGCGAAGTTAAACTCACTGAGCAGGAAAGGGAGATTGCGGGGAAGGCCATCGACGAAATCGTGTACAGGCTGCAGTGCATCCAGGATGTGGGGCTGGGCTATCTTACCCTGTCCCGCGCGATGAACACGCTCTCCGGAGGGGAAAGCCAGAGGGTGAACCTGGTAACTGCGCTTGGAAGCTCGCTGGTGGGGTCGATGTACATTCTGGACGAACCTTCCATCGGCCTTCATCCCAGGGATACGGACAGGCTCATCGCCGTGCTGCGGCGCCTGCGGGACATCGGCAATACTGTGGTGGTTGTGGAGCACGATCCGGAGATAATCCGGGCGGCGGACTGCCTCATCGACCTTGGTCCCAAAGCCGGGAAGAATGGCGGAGAGGTTGTCTTCCAGGGCACTTATCCCAAGTATACGAAGAAGCAGTTCACTCAGTCGCTCACGCTTCAGTACCTGAGCGGCGAGCGCAAACAATATGTCCGCGAGAAGCATCCCTGGCAGTACAGCATCACAGTTCAGGGAGCTATGCAGAACAACCTCAAGGACGTGGATGTAACCTTCCCGCTGAATGTGGTAACGGCTGTTACCGGCGTTAGCGGAAGCGGCAAATCCTCCCTGGTGGGCGATATCCTGTACCCCGCGCTGCATCGCAGGCTCAACGAAACGGGGGACCTTCCCGGCACCTTCCGCGGCCTTGGCGGCAACCTGGACAGGATCACCCGCGTGGAATACGTGGACCAGAATCCAATCGGCAAGAGTTCCCGCTCCAATGCGGTAACCTACCTCAAGATATACGACGACATACGAAAACTTTTGGCGGAACAGCAGTTCGCCAAGATAAACGGCTTCACCCCCTCGTACTTCTCCTTCAACCAGGAGGGCGGCCGCTGCCCGGAATGCCAGGGCGACGGCTATGTAAAGATCGGGATGCAGTTTATGGCCGACGTAACCATGGTATGCTCCTCCTGCGGCGGCAGGCGTTTCAAGCCGGACATCCTGGAGGTGCGCTACCAGGGGAAGAACGTGGACGACATCCTGTCGATGAGTGTCGATGAAGCCATCGAGTTCTTCGGCGCCCAGAAGGAGGAGCTGGCCAAAGGCATTGCCGTGGCCCTTAAGCCGCTGGTCGACGTGGGCCTGGGATACATCAAGCTGGGGCAGAGCTCCAGCACCCTCTCCGGCGGGGAAAGCCAGAGGATCAAGCTGGCCTATTTCCTGTCGATGGCAAAGAGCGGCTCTAAGAAGGAGCACATACTGTTCATATTTGACGAGCCCACCACAGGCCTTCATTTCTACGATGTGGAAAAGCTGCTCAAGGCGTTCGACGCCCTGATAGCCGGCGGCCACTCGGTGATTGTGGTGGAGCACAACCTGGATGTGATCCGCAGCTCGGACTGGGTTGTGGACCTGGGACCGGATGCCGGCGACAGGGGAGGGGAAGTGGTTTTCGAAGGCCGCCCGGAAGATTTGATAACGAAAGCTAATACATTTACTGCCAATTATTTGAAACAATGGATGCAGTTATAACATACGTAAACGGAGACGATCCGCTGTGGAAACAGGACTATGAGCAATTTGCCGGCGAACCTATGCTGGTGAAGCGTTTCCGTGACTGGGGTACGCTACCCTATCTGTTCCGCGGAATCGAGGCGTTCATGCCGTTCATCGACAGGGTATTCCTTGTGGTCTCACGGGAAAGCCAGGTTCCGGAGTGGCTGAACAGGGATAAAGTGAAAGTCGTTTACCACAGGGAATTCATTCCCGAGCAGTATCTGCCCACGTTCAACGCATCGATGATAGAGATGTTCCTCCACCGTATTCCGGGCCTGGGAGAGAAATACGTGTACATGAACGATGACGTATTCCCGGTCCGCGACGTCAAGGAGCAGGATCTGTTCCCCGGCGGCAAGCCTGCCAAGCAGATGGTGCTGGAAATTGCCAGGGTTAGCGATTTCAACCGCCTGTGCATGGATTCCTGCAATCTTGCCCGCAAGGCGGCCGGGCTGCCCGTCAGGCCCTGGTACTACAGGCCGCAGCACTCGGTGACTCCCTTCCTGAAGAGCGCATGCGAAGATGCCTTCAAGGCCTGTGAAAGCGATATTCTGGCCACTCTGTCGCCCGTGCGCAAGCCCGGCAACTTCAACCAGTACTTCTTCTCGGACTATATGTATTTCAAGCATATAGCCGTGTCCAGGCGCATCTCACACCAGCATTTCTCGATGGCGATAACATCGGCCGACGATATTGTGAAATATCTCCAGAAGCCCAGGCGCAACTTCGTGTGCATCAACGACGTGGATATGCCCAAGATGCGTTATATGTATTCCAAGGAGCGTCTCATCGACGGTTTCGCCTTCCTGCTGAACACCAAGTGCAGTTACGAACTGTGACGCCCCTGGTATCCATAGTCGTGCCTTTCTACAATGTTGAGGCGTATATCGGGCAGTGCGCGGAATCGCTGCTGAGCCAGACTTATCCCGACATTGAATTCGTCTTTGTGAACGACGGAACTCCGGATGGCTCCAGAGAGGTTCTGTCTTCGGTTATCGCCCGCTATCCCGGCAGAAAAGTCCAGATTGTGGACAAGCCCAACGGCGGCCTGCCACAGGCCCGTAAGACAGGGCTTCAGTATTGCAGCGGGGAATATGTGCTGAACGTGGATTCCGACGACTGGCTGGAGTCCGATGCGGTGGAGAAGATGGTGGCTGCTGCTGTTGGTTCCGGTGCCGATGTGGTTTATTTCTATGCCTGGAAAGAGTTCGGCGGAGGACGCAGGCGGGTTATTACCGATGCGCGGTATAAGTCGCCGCAGGCGTTTGCATCGGCCATTTTCAAGCACAAGGCACACTCTGCGCTGTGGCTGAAGCTTTGGAGGCGCAGCCTGTATCGGCCCGAAATATTCTTTCCCCTCTACGGCATTCATGAGGACATGGTTCAGGCGGTGCAGCTGCTGGACAGGGCCGGGAGTGTGGAACTGCTTCCGGAGCCGATTTATCACTACAGATGCGACAATTCCGGGGCGATGATGAAAAAGTCCAGGGTAAGCCGGCGCCGGCAGTCGCTGCGCAACCTGCTGGACCTTTATTCTTTTTACAAGGATTCGCTGGAGACATCTCCTATGCGGCATTTCCACCGCAGCCTGCTTGCGAAGGCACGCTGGTGGGCGCTCGTTTACGACCGTTCGGTTTACAAGGAGTATCCTTTCCTATGATTCTGGTTCTTCCAGAGTGACCTGGAGATGATGGCCGCCGTGGCGGTCTTTCTCCGGGGGAAGTTGCATGTAGTTCCTGTACAGCCCCTTCAGATAAAAGTCATAGTCTTTTACACCCATCAGGCGCGTATCTTCGAATTCGTATTCCGCGTATTCCTTGAAGATACGGGCGGGAAACACTTCGCGTGCTCCATACACTCCACACATGTTTCCTATATACTCGCTGGTGTCAAAGTCATGCTGGCGAACAAGGCTGTCACACTTCTCCATCCAGTGCCCGAGGCTGAAACAATGTGCCTGAATCATGGCCAGAGGCGCTCCCTGATGCTTTTTGAAGAGGCTCGAAAGGGGTTTCTGCCTTAGGGATATGCGGTGCTTGTAATGGGTGATCTTCTTCATGACTGCTTTCTGCTCTTCCGGGGATGCAGGAGCACCGTCCAGGGGGAAGATGTCCACGTTAAGGCCGAAGTTCTTGCCTACGTGGCCGAGGTCCGTGCATTCTGTATGGCTGTCCTCCAGTTTTGCATAGCAGTTTACAAAACGGTGCCCTTCATTCGCCAGATGGGACAGGAGTTTGTATCGGCCGTCGTTCCTGTAGATTGTAAGTAAACGTTCATAGTCCGGACGGGGCATGATGACGTCGGCATCATCGTCCCATGGGATGAAGCCCTTGTGGCGCACCGCCCCCAGCATGCTGCCGCCGGCAAGCGCATAGTTGAGATTGTTCTCCCGGCAGAACTTGTCCAGATGCTTCAGGATTTCAAGCAGTATTGCCTGCTGCTGTTTAATGTCGCTAAGTATTACCATTGTTGGCGCAAAGATAGCCAAAATATTATAAAGAAAAATTTTTATGTTTTTTAACATTATAAAGAAAAAGTGGCAAATCTTATAAAGAAACATAAATAATTGAGGGTGCTGGGCCGGTTTTCTGGTTTTTTTGATTGGCGCTTTCTAGTTTTGCAGCAGACAAGTAGTACCGAAAATGCTGTCAATCATTCATATCAACCTCTCTTTTTTTTCAGGCCGGCCAAGCCCAGTCAGATCGTCCTTCTCTGCCCGTTTCGGGCGCCGCGCGTCTGCGGCACTGTTGCATTACTTCGCAGTTCTGATAGCCCCGGCCTTTCTCTTTGCCTGTTCTCCGAGCCCCGTCGTGCCCGATACCTATATATATATTACCCGCGCGACAACCGCTGCGGGGGCCGACCTGTTCTTCTTCGACGCCAAACCGCCGTATAAGCTGGACAGTTACACCCGGCTGCAAGCCGCGGAGGGCGTGCACAGCTGCGTCACCGCCGGCAACGAAGCCGCGATGGTAGTGTTCCTATCCAATGTGACCGACGACCCTTACACCTGGGCCGACATAGATACTTATGCCTCCCTATCCCACAAAAGCTTTCTTCTTGACGATGAGTCCCTCGCTGCACAGAGATTGTCGTGCAAAGCTTTTCTGGAGGCCGGATGGAGCCGGGCAAGCGTCCTTTCCCCCTGCACTTCAATGGTAAAGGTCCGGCTCCTTGATATCAGCTGCGACTTCAGCGGCCGCCCGTACGCGGGTGCCGTAATGGAGAACGTAAGAATATACCTCACCAGAGCCTGTGTGGAATGCCAGCCCTTAAGGGACGACCGTGGCATAACCTGGGCGAACCCCGGAATGGCCGATTCCGTAGCGCTGGCCCGGATGAAGCATCCGGAATATCTTTACCGAACTTTGGAGGGTCCGGTGGGACAGGAGCCGCTGGAGTGCGGCATCGACCTATATACTTATCCCAATCAGGACGATGGGGACAACGGCACACGCCTTGTGATCGAGTGCGAAATCCAGGGCAATAAATGCTATTATCCCCTCCGCCTTCCTCCGCTGCAGAGAAACACCGTGTACGAGCTCAGTGTGCAAATCACCCGTATGGGAACGCCGGACCCGGATATCCCGGCGGAAAGTACTGCGGCAACGGCAACGCTCAGAGTGCTGCCGTGGGAGGACAGGCCGGAAGAAACCGTAACCTTTTAGCTATGAAACCTTCATGTGTGATTATATTGATTTTGCTTGCAATGGCCTGTGACAAACCGCCGCAGGCCAGGCGGGAAGTATGTCTGCACTTCTCCGCCATGCCCGATGTGCGCGCTACGAATCCTCCGGAGGATGACATCGACGATGTGAACGTGTTCATCTTCGGCCCTGGTAATACTCCGGAGGCGCACATTTGGGCAAAGGGCAGGGAAATCAGGGATAACAGCGTGAAGGTGTCGCTTATCCGGGACGTCCCTTATACCTTTTATATATGCGCAAACACGGGATACAGGATGGAGGATGCATCGGCCTCGGAACTGGACGGGATGAGGTATTTCCTCACCTATCCGGACGAGTTCAGCCGTGGCATACCTATGTCGGCGGTACTCAGGGATGTGGTGGCCGATGACGACATCGACATGGAACTTACGCGGTGTATGGCTAAGCTGGAGATCCGTGTCGACCGCTCCAAGCTGTATTCCGGAGTGGATATCGGTGTTGAAAGAATTGAAGTGGGAGGTTGCCCGCGCTCGGTGGCGCTCTTCAGGGAAAGCCGGGCCAGGAGCAAGGACGACCTGTTTCCGAAAGGTTACCACAGGAGCGGCACGGAAACGGGGCCGCTCAACACCGATGTCGCCGACGGCCTTTCTGCCCCTATTACCCTGTATCTGCTTGAAAACTGCCAGGGGACGTTGCTGGAGGGCGCGACTGGCCCGGAAGATAAGGTCTTCGGCAGCCTGGAAAAAACGGGGGAGCTGTGCTCGTACGTGGAAATCCACGCCTCGTACAGCTCCTCACGCTATTGTAACCGCCCCGGCGAGTATCTGGTATACCGCTTCTATCTGGGCGAATCGCTGGACAACTTCGATGTCCGGCGCAATGTAAACTACTCTATAGTCGTGCGCCCTGAGGGCAGCGGCCTAAACGAGGACAGCTGGCGTGTCGACCGCAGCGCCCTTCAGGCCGTCTAGCCGCCGAAGTTGTCGTAGAAGACGCTTTCGGGGGAGACGCCAAGGGAGTCAAGCAGCTGGTTCACGCACTGGGTCATCATGGGCGGGCCGCACATGAAGTACTTGATGTCTTCCGGTGCCTCGTGATCCTTGAGGTACGTTTCGTTCATCACGTTGTGCACGAAGCCGGCCGTGTACTTGACGCCTGCGGCATCTGCTGCAGGGTCCGGACGGTCCAGGGCCAGGTGGAAGTGGAAGTTGGGGAAGTCTTTCTCGATTTCCGCAAAATCCTCCAGGTAGAAGGCCTCCACGAGCGCACGGGCGCCGTAGAAGAAGTGTACCTCACGCTTGGTCTTGAGCGTCTTGAACAGGTGCATGATGTGGCTGCGGAGCGGAGCCATGCCGGCGCCGCCGCCCACGAAGATGTACTCCTGCGAATCCGGATCGTCCTTGGGAAGGAGGAACTCGCCGTAAGGGCCGCTGATCCACACTTTGTCGCCCGGCTTGCGGGAGAACACGTAGGTGGAGGCGATTCCCGGAGGAACGCCGGGCACGAACTTGAACACGCCCTTGGGCTGCGACCTGTCGAACGGAGGAGTGGCAATACGAACGTTCAGTTTGATTACATCCTTCTCTGCGGGATACGAAGCCATCGAGTATGCCCTGATGGTGGGAACGGTGTTCTTGAACTTCAGCGAAGTGATGCCGTATTTCTCCCAGTCGCCCATATAGATGGGATCCACGCCCATATCGGCAAAATCGGCCTCATATTCGGGAATGTCGATCTGGATATATTCGCCTGATTTGAAGTCGATGTGCTCGCCTTCCGGCAGGCGGACGGTGAATTCCTTGATGAACGTGGCCACGTTGTCGTTGGAGATGACCTCGCACTCGAGTTTCTTCACGCTGAGGGCGCTCTCCGGAACGGCGATCTTGATGTTGTCCTTAACCTTCACCTGGCAGCCCAGACGCCAGCCTTCCTTGATCTGCTTGCGGGAGAAGAAGCCCGTTTCGGTGGGAAGGATGGTGCCGCCGCCCTCAAGCACCTGGAGCTTGCACTGGCCGCAGTTGGCCTTGCCGCCGCAGGCGGATGGGAGGAAGATGCCGTGGTCCGCCAGAGTGTGCATCACATCGCCGCCGGGGGTGGCTTCCAGCTCCTTGGTACCGTTGTTTATGTCGATCTTGACCTTTCCGGAAGGGGTTACCGCCGCCTTGATGATAAGGAGCAGCGCAACCAGAACCAGCGTCAGGGCCGTGATGACTATTATTGAAAAGAGAATCGTGTTTGTCATATCGCAGTCCTCCTTACAATGCCAGTCCCATGAAGGTCATGAAGGCGATGCCCATAAGACCCACGGTGATGAAGGTTATGCCCAGTCCCTTGAGGGGCTTGGGAACGTTGGAATAGGCCATCTTCTCGCGGATTGCCGCAAGGGAGACGATCGCCAGGAACCAGCCCAGGCCGGAGCCCAGGGCATATACTGCAGTTTCGCCGATGTTCATAAAGTCCTTTTGCTGCATAAAGAGGGAACCGCCCAGGATGGCGCAGTTCACCGCAATCAGCGGCAGGAAGATACCCAGCGACGAGTACAGTTCAGGTGAGAATTTTTCCACGACCATTTCAACTATCTGCACTATTGCGGCAATCACCGCGATGAAGATGATGAAGCTGAGGAAACTCAGGTCAACGCCCTCGAACAGGGCGTCCGGAGCCAGCACATATCTGTTGAGCAGGTAGTTGACGGGCAGGGTGATGAGCAGCACGGCTATGACGGCGAGGCCCAGGCCGGCTGCGGTCTTGACATTCTTGGATACCGCCAGGAACGAGCACATTCCCAGGAAGTAGGCGAATATCATATTGTCCACGAAGATGGACTTTACGAATAAGCTTAAGTATTCCATAGTCTGTGCTTTTTATTGTTCTTGAAGGTCTTTCTGAATGCTCCTCTGCACCCACACGATGCATCCCAGGAGGATGAGGGCGAAAGGCGGGAGGATTACCAGGTTGTTGGGAACGTAGCCCATCCAGTTGAGGATGTCTATGCCGAAGAGAGTGCCGCTTCCCAGAAGCTCGCGGAAGAAGGCAACCACAAGGAGGATGATGCCGTAGCCGGCGCCGTTGGCCACACCGTCAAGGAAGCTGGGCCAGGGCTTGTTGCCCAGGGCGAAAGCTTCGATCCGGCCCATCACGATACAGTTCGTAATGATAAGGCCGATGTACACCGACAGCTGCTTGTCGATGGCGTATGTGGCTTCGAACGACTTGAGCACCTGATCGACCAGGATCACCATCATTGCAACCACAACCAGTTGGACGATGATGCGTACGCGGCTGGGGATGGTCTTGCGAAGCAGCGAAAGGATGAGGCTGGAGATGCCGCAGACCACGATCACGGAGAGGGTCATCACCAGAGCGCCCTTCAGCGTCACGGTAACCGCGAGGGAAGAGCATATGCCCAGCACAAGGACGGTAATGGGGTTGCCCTTGAACAGCGGGTTCAGGATTGTTTCTTTCAATTTCTGACTCATAGTACTACCTCCTCTGCGTTAGATTCCTCGACTTCGCTCGGAATGACAGGGGCCTTGCCCGCGAAATACGGCGCATATGCCGCCAGCCAGGTGTCGATGGCGGCGTCAAGGCCCTGGGAAGTCATCGTGGCGCCGGTGATTGCGTCGATCTTATTGTCGACCACCGATTTGCCGTCGGCCTCCTTCGGGGCACCGCCCTTCACGATTTCGAAGACATTTGCCTGGCTGAAATCCGCCTGCTCGCCCTCGAACTGGAGCTGGAAGGAAAGGTCGTCCTTGATCTTAGCACCAAGGCCCGCGGTTTCGCTTTCATGGTCGAAATAGGCTCCGCCGATGGTGGGGGTGCCTCCCTGGAAGGAGATGTAACCCCAGATGGGGCCCCACAGGCCTGCGCCGTAGATGGGAACCACCACGCTGCCGTTGCGGAACCAGAACACGGGGAGCAGGGCCTCGCCGGTGGCGTTCGCCCCGCCCTTGATGTTATAGTTGATGCGCTTGAGATCCTTGGGGCTGAACACCTCGATGGCGTCGCGGTCCGTTCCAAGGTCCCGAACCTCATTGCCCTGAAGGTCGATGAGGAAGGCCCTCTCGATCTCCGCTGCGTACATATCCAGTTTGTCGCTGTTGCTCATTTTGTCCAGCTCCGACTTGAAGTCGTACCTGGCCGCCGCGAGCATCTGGGCGATTGTCTCCGCCTTTTCGTTGGCGTCCTGCTTGCTCTTCAGAGACTGGGAAACAAAGGCAAGGAGCGCGGCTACGACAACCACAATGATGGTTGTGTAGATGATTGTGTACAGATTATTGTTCGTATTCATACCTGCGCCCTCCTTATGCTTTTGCCGCTTTCTTCAAGCGACGGTTGATATGCGCCGTAACCACGCAGTGGTCGATGAGCGGTGCAAAGGTGTTCATAAGCAGGATGGCCAGCATCATGCCTTCCATGTATCCCGGGTTCCACATGCGGACGACGACTGCAAGGGCGCCGATGAGGAAACCGTAGATCCATTTGCCGGTTTCCGTCTGGGCCGCGGTTACAGGATCGGTCGCCATGAACACGGTACCGAAGAGGAAGCCGCCCATCACGAGCTGATAGTAGCAGGGGAGCTCCGTTGCTCCGCCGATGTTTGCGAGCCAGCCCACAAGCAGGCCGCCGGCGACGCTGGAAACCATGATCTTCCAGGAGGCAACGCCCGTCCACACCAGGATGAACGCGCCCAGCAGGATTGCGATGACGCAGGTTTCACCCGTGGAGCCGGGGATGAAGCCCCAGAACATATCCCAGAAGGAGTAGCCCGCCTGCTCCAGGCCGGCCATTCCGCCGTCGTGGGCTATTGCCAGAGGGGTTGCGGCCGATACGGCATCGACCCCCTTGAGTGCGGGGACCCAGGTCTTGGACACCCATACGCTGGAGCCGGACATGCTGGAAGGATAGGAGAAGAACAGGAATGCGCGCGCCACCAGGGCCGGGTTCCAGATGTTCATTCCGGTGCCGCCGAAGACTTCCTTAACGAAGATGACGCTGAAGGCCACCGCCAGGGCGAGCATCCACAGGGGAACGTCCACGGGGACGATGAGCGGAATGAGGAAACCGGTTACCAGATAGCCCTCGTTCACTTCCTCCCCACGGATCTGCGCCGAGCCGAACTCGATTGCAAGACCCACCACATAGGAGACGATGAACAGGGGAAGCATACGCAGGAGGCCATACCAGAACATCTGGAAGAAGCCCCATCCGAGGCCGTATGTGAGAGAGGTCTGGAGACCCACGTTGTACATGCCGAACAGAGCGGCAGGCACAAGCGCGATCACCACCATTATCATCACCCTCTTAAGGTCGATGGCGTCCCTCACGTGTGCACCCTTGCGGGTAACCGTGCCGGGAACGCGGAGGAAGGTGTCGAACGCGTCGATGGAAGAATGAAGCCAATAGAGCTTTCCGCCTTTTTCAAAGAGGCCGGGTTTCACGTTTTCGTCTGCCATAACTCTATGCCATTTCTTTAATCATAAGGTCGATACCGCCCTGGATAATCGCCTGGATATCGTTCTTGGAAGGATCCACGTAGTCGCAAAGGGCCAGGTCTTCCGGAAGAACCTCGTAGATGCCGAACTTCTCCATCTTGTCGATATCGCCCGCAAGGCAGGCCTTGATAAGGTAGATGGGGAAGATGTCCATCGGGGTAACGTCCTCGAAGCACTTGGTTTCCACGAAGGCGCGGGGGCCGCCGTGAAGGTTGGTGTCCATGTCGAAGGTCTTTCCCGGCACGAACATCTTCTGCAGCCAGGAGAAGTAGCACATGGATGAGCTGTGAAGGTTGAAGCGGAAGGGCTTTGCCCAGCCCAGAATCTCGCGCTCCGTGCCTTCGTTGACAAGGGTGAGCTGGTCCTGGAAGAAGCCAAGCCAGTTGTCCTTGCCAAGGTTCTCTCCGCTGAGCACGTCCCCGCCGATTACTCGCACTTCGCGCGGTATGGCGGCGAGTTCAGCCACGGGCTCGCCGGGAATGGTTTCCACATAGGCTGCGGTGGGAGCCAGGGGGCCGGTAATCGCAACCTTGCGGCTGAGATCCACCTTTCCGGTGCTGATGAGGCGGCCGATTGCGGCGGCGTGCATGAGCGACACAGTCCACACTGTCTGCCCCTTGAGGATGGGGGAGATGTGGCTTATCTGTACGCCCACGTTGCCTGCGGGGTGTTTGCCCTTGACAACGTGGATTGTGGCATTCTCCAGTTTGGCGAAGGCCGAGCCCTCCTCCTTCACGGAAACGTGAACGGGGGCAAACAGCTTGAGGGCGTCGACTGCCAGCTGGATGTCCGCCACGCTGCCGCCAAGGGTGAACTCCGTGTCCGGAGCCAGGGGAGCGGTGGAGAATGCGGAAATGAAGATGGCCTTGGGCAGGCCGTCCGGGTTTGCCATCACCCCATAGGGGCGCTGGACCAGGCAGGGCCACAGGCCCGAGTTCAGGAGCAGCTCCTTGAATTCATCGGCCGAGGCGGGAGCCTTGGCGGGGAAATCGGCATACTTCTGAACCTGATCGGTCTTGACTGTAATGGCCAGGAGCTTGCGTTTTTCTCCCCTCACGATCTTCTCCACCACGCCGGATACGGGCGAAGTGAAGAGGATACGGGCGTCCGTCTTGCTCGCATACACGGGCGAGCCGGCCAGCACCGCATCTCCCTCCTTTACCAGAAGCCGGGGGATGAGTCCTTTGAAGTCGGTAGGTTTCAGCGCAATTGTCCCGCCCTTGACAGTCTTGTGGACTTTTAAGGCCGCAGCACCCCCCAGAGGGATGTCAAGGCCCTTTTTCAGATCAAGATGGTTGGACATTATAAAAATAGTTTTGTGTATTGCACAATTATCTTGCGAAGATACGATTTTTTTCCTAAATTAGTGCTCAAATATTTGGAGAGATGAGTGGAATTTTGGACGATTTGAATCCGGAACAGCTCGCCGCCGTCAAGTGCACGGAAGGACCGGAGCTGATAATAGCCGGCGCAGGCTCGGGAAAGACCCGTGTCCTCACTTCGCGAATTGCATATTTAATATCCCTGGGTGTGCCTCCGGAGCGCATCCTGGCCCTTACTTTCACAAAAAAGGCGGCAGGGGAGATGAAGGAGAGAATTGCCGCTATGGTGGGGGACAGGCAAGCCAGGAGGATTTGGATGGGTACGTTCCACTCCGTGTTCATCAGGTTCCTCAGGGAGTATGCGGAGGTTATTGAGTTTCCGGCTACTTTTACCATCTATGATCAGACGGATTCGGTGAATGCCGTAAAGACGGTGATAAAGCAGCTGAACCTGGACGAAAAGACAACGTACAAGCCCCGCGAAATCCAGTCCCGCATTTCCAAGGCCAAGAACGACCTCATAACCCCCACGCCCTATGCAAACGGGGAAGGCGGATACAGGGAATCGGACAGGCTGCACAAGAAGCCGGAGATATACAGGATATATTCTGAATACTGCAAGTTCTGCAAGACCTCCGGCGTGATGGACTTCGACGACATTCTTCTTTACACCAATGTCCTGTTCAGAAAGAGCGAGGATGCGCTGGCAAACATTGCCGGGCGCTTTACCCATATCCTGGTGGATGAGTACCAGGACACCAACCTGGCCCAGTATCTCATATTGAAGAAACTGGCCTCGGTGCATCACAACCTGTGCGTAGTGGGGGACGATTCCCAGTCGATTTATGCCTTCCGCGGCGCCCAGATTCAGAATATCCTGAACTTCCAGAAGGATTTCCCAGAGACCCGGCTGTTCAGACTGGAAAGGAACTACCGCTCTACGGCCAACATCGTCAATGCTGCGAATTCCCTTATTGCCAACAACGAGGGGCGCATTCCCAAGAACTGTGTGTCGATGGGCTCAGCAGGCGAAAAGCTCCGGCTGATGCGTGCGTATACGGAAAGTGAGGAGGCGTTCCAGATAGCATCGGCAATCATTTCCAGAATGCAGAGTGACGGTGCGTCGTATGACGATTTTGCCATCCTGTACCGCACTAACGCACAATCGCGTGCACTGGAGGAGCAGCTGCGACGCAGGAATATTCCTTATATCATTTTCTCCGGCAACTCGTTCTTCGAGAGGGCGGAGGTGAAGGACCTGATGGCATACTTCAAGCTGGCGGTGAACCTTCGCGACGATGAGTCTTTCAAGCGCATCGTGAACAAGCCTGCCCGTGGAATCAGCGAAAATACAGTTAAGGAGCTGACGGATTTTGCCTTTGGTCGCGGCCTGTGCCTGTTCGAGGCGGCCTTGAGTCCGGAACTTGAGACATCCGGCCTGCGGGGCCCAGCTATAAAGCACCTGCGGGAGTTCTGCACAATGATGCAGGGCTTCGCCGCAGATTCTGGCGATGCATACAAGGCGGCTATGTCCATAGCCCACGAATCCGGCCTCTATCTTTTCTACAAGAGCGATGAGTCTGTGGAGGGCCAGTCCCGTTTCCAGAACATCCAGGAGTTGCTGGACAGTGTGGCGGGCTATGTTGAGGAGCAGCACGAGGAGTACCGTAACGGTCTTGTTGAGGAAGGCGAGGTGGAGGATGCCTCCGAGGTGCCGGAAAGTGCACTCCCAGTGGTCACCCTGGGCGAGTTCCTTGAGAACATCTCCCTGCTCTCCAGCGTGGATGTGGCCGATGACGAAACATCCAATAAAGTGGCCCTGATGACAGCCCACTCTGCAAAAGGCCTGGAGTTCCCGTACGTGTTCGTTGCCGGTATGGAGGAAAATCTGTTCCCCGGCGGTGGCTGGACAATAAGCCCCAAAGAACTGGAAGAGGAGCGCCGCTTGTTCTATGTGGCCATCACCCGCGCCAAGAAGGCGGTGGTGCTTACCTATGCAGATACGCGTATGCGCAACGGCCGCCACGAGAACAACCAGCCCAGCCGCTTCTTGCGGGAAATCGCTCCCCAATACGTGGAGAACCCTCTGGCCAAGGCTCCGCGCGACGACTTCGGTGGCGGACTCATCCACGAAAACGGCGCTATTTATGGACGAACCTCCGGTTTTGGCAGTTTCATCCACGAAAACGGCCAAAATCGTGGACGAACCGTAGGCCAGGCGCCGGTTTCGAGGCCTGCCCCAACGGCGGCATCGGCCTGGGAGATCAAATCGGCCATACAGTCCCGGCCAAAGCCCGCGGAGGTGGACCCGGACTTCGTGCCGGACCCGATGTCCAGCTTCCGCGAAGGCGACCGCATAGAGCACAACCGCTTCGGCAAAGGCACTATGGGCCCCATCACCGGAACCATCCCGGACCTTCGCGCTGAGGTGACTTTCGACCTCTACGGTAAGAAAATTTTACTTCTCAGGCACGCCAAACTGCGCCATATCAAGTAGTTAGCTCTCGTAACATCTTAGTTTTCTTAATTTTATAAAGAAAAATTTTTCTTTAAGAGATTTTTACGTTTCTTAACTAGGTGTATTCCTGAGGCAGGTATATTTGCATCATCCGGGCACGTCGCCCGGTGCAAATATGCTATGTCATGAATACGATTGAGCCCAGGTACATTCAAGCTGTTGAGTTAATCAAACAAGCTATTCTTCAAAGCCAGTACAACGCAATTCGTCTAGCCAATAGGGAGCAGATAAAACTGTATTTCGGTATTGGCAGATACATTTCACTGAATTCCAGAAATGGCTTCTGGGGGACGGGCGCTTTGGAAATAATAAGTGCCAGACTCAAAGAAGATCTGCCCGGACTAATGGGTTTCGGCGTTACGAGTCTCAAATATATGCGCATTTTCTATGAGGCTTGGTCGGCATCGCCCGAAAAATCGTCAACCGCGGTTGACGATTTGCAAAGCACTGATAATGAGCGGATTATAATTCGGCAACCGCGGTTGCCGAATTTGGCAATGAATACTGTAAGTGAGTTCTTAATGGTCCCTTTTACTCACCATATAATAATTCTTCAGAGAGTTAAAGACCGTGAAGAAAGGATCTACTATATCCGGCAGACTGCTATTTCGCATTTATCGAAGGACGCACTCCTTAAAGCAATAAAGGCGGACGAATATCACCATATTGGCGCTCTTCCAAACAATTTCGTATCAACTATCTCCGACGCCAAAAGCGCACGTCGTGCAATACGGGCATTCAAAGACGAGTACCTCCTTGACTTCATTAATGTGGAAGAACTAGATGCCGATGACATTGAGGATGTGGATGAAAGAGTACTTGAGAAAGAGATTGTCGACAATATCAGGGATTTCATACTCAAGTTTGGCCAGGACTTCCTGTTTATAAGGAACCAGTATGCGGTTGAGGTCAATGGCCATACATTCAAGATAGATTTGCTCTTTTACAACAGGGAACTGGGTTCTCTTGTGGCTGTAGAACTAAAGCGGGGGCCTTTTAAGACTGCTTATCTTGGTCAACTCAACAGTTACATAACTGTCTTGGATGACTTTGTCCGCAAGCCTCACGAGAACCCTTCAATCGGCCTGATTCTTTGCAAAAGTGCAGACAAAGCAATAGTCGAGTATTTCATCAAGGACTATAAAAAGCCGATGGGGGTGGCAACATACCGGACCAGAGAAGATATGCCTGAAAAGCTGCGGAATGCTTTGCCGGATATAGAAGATTTGAAAAAATTACTGTAGGACAATCTTTTAACAAAACACTATTATGAAAACTATCAGACTTTTATTGACTGCGGCTGCAATGGTTGTTTGCTGCGCGTGCGAGGATTTTTCTCTGGAGAAGGAGAAGGGGAGGGGGACGCTTTATTGGAGTATGGATCCGGTTGTGAGGGTGGTGTCAACGAAGGCATCGGCCGAGATTCCGGATACGAATGACTTTATTTTGAAGGTGGCCGATGCATCAGGGACGCTGCTGTATGACGGGAGTTATGGGGATTCGCCGGAGTCGTTGGAGGTGGAGGCGGGGACTTATGGGGTGTCGCTGAGGTCGGCTCCGTTCACCAGGCCGGAATTTGCCAAGCCGCAGTATGGGGACGACCGGGAGGTTGAGGTGAAGAGCGGGGAGTCGGTGCACTTGAAGCTGGTATGTCGGCAGGTGAATTCCGGGGTGCGGCTGAAAATCGACCCGAGTTTCCTCACTTATTGTCCCGACGGGGTGCTATATGTGAAGGGGGCCGATGGAAAGCTGATGTATAGCTACACGGAGAGGCGGATTGCGTACTTCAACCCCGGAACGGTGACGCTGATACTGTATGAGGAGGGAAAGGACAAGGAGTTGCTCTCTCGCGATCTGCTGCCGTCGGAGATACTCACCGTGAACATATCGGCCCCGGTCGATCCGGCCAGCGGGCTCTCCATCAGCGCGGCGGTGGATACCTCGCGCATCTGGACGACGGAGGATTACGTCATCGGCGGTGGCTCCGGAGGAAATGACGGATCGGATACTGCCGATGCAATTTCGGTGGCCGATGCCGCCTCGCACACGGGCGAGAACGGAGTGTGGCTGTACGGGTATATCGTCGGGGGAGACCTCACATCGGCAGGAAAAACCGTTAAGACCCAGGATATTACGAAGAATACCCACCTGGCCATTGCAGCGCGCTCATCCGTTACCGCCAAAGCATCCTGCGTCGCAGTTGAACTCCCCAAAGGCGCCATCCGCGATGACCTGAACTTGGTGGACCACCCCAACCTTATCGGCACTCGTATCTACGTCAAAGGCAATCTCGTCTCCTCCTACTTTGGCACCACCGGCCTGAAAGGCACCAGCGAGTACCAGAAGAAATAAATACTATAAAAATTTGTACTATACGAAAAATCGTATTATATTTGTAAACGAAACTGTATGAGTAATCTTTGTTCCTTAGAAGTGACTGAACTTGAGGCAGAACTGATATATGCTATCAGGAATTACGTTAAGACTTACCCAGACTGTTATCCTGAGTTGTTGGATTATGCACAACGACTGTTTGATGACTTAACGTATCCATTTAATGATTAAATGTTTAAATTATCAGATATGGAAATAGTAGTAAAAAGAAATGATCGCCAGATGATGGCCGGTGTGAAACAGTTACTGTCGGATATCTATATGAAAATTACTTGGAGAGAGATTGCCAGTGATTATTTTGGGAAGTCTCCGTCATGGTTATACCATAAACTGGATGGCATTGACGGCAACGGTGGCAGAGGTGGTTTCACGAAAGAGGAACTCTCTACATTGAAAATGGCCCTTGTGGATCTGGCCGATAAGATTCGCACCGCTGCGGGCAGGCTGTAGGGATTCCTTGCTTTTGTTGTGTTTTTTTTGTAACTATGCGGTTGGAAATAATACGGTTATGAGAAAGAAACTTTCACTTCTGCTTGCCGCCTTGGCTTTTTCGGCGTTGATGATTTGCGGGTGCAAGGATCCGAATCCTGCTCCTGAACCGGATCCATCAGAACTGGAGCCGCTTGTGATGTCGGTCCCCGTGACTGACAACTGGATATTCTCCGCTAAGCCCACGATAATAATCCATGCGGAGAATCCCAATGATTATCCGATGGAGTTTGACGGCAGGGTGGAAATCAGGACGGACAAGGGTGCTTTGCTGACAACAGTTAGCAAGACTTTGACGATAAAGGCAAATGGAAGCGAAGATGTGTCGTTCACAACGGATGAGGCGCTCCCTGCCGGTTTCTACAAGGCCCGGTGTGTGGCGAACAAGACGGTGCCGCGCGTATTCGTTTTCGGCATCGACCCCACATCAATAGTATCGGCACCTGACTATCAGAGCGATTTCAACTCTTTCTGGGAGACGGCTCTGACGCAGTTGGAGGGGATTCCTATGGAAGCAAGAAAAGAGTTAATCAAGACATCAGGCGCGCGAAATGTGTACTTTGTGGAGATGAATTCGGTGCCCGACGGTTTGAGCGGCGAGCCAGTAAAGATTCGTGGCTACTATGTCGAGCCACAGGACGGCAACAAGCACCCCGTGCTGCTGCATTTCTTCGGCTACGACAGCCGCCCTCCCGGAAAAATGAGCCTCTACGCCGGAGTGTCGGCCGATTATGCGGAGTTCTATCTGTCGCATCGCGGGCAGTACATCAACGCCCGTAAGGCCGATCAGCGGCAGGACGGCATCAACGAGGATTATGAGAACATCTACGGCGACTGGTTCGCGTTCCAGTTCGGCCAGAGGGACGGCTACTACTACCGCGGCGCCTTCTTGGACTGCGTTCAGGCCGTGCGCTTCATGGCAAGCCAGAGTGTGTGCGATATGAACAACGTGTTTGCGGAAGGCTCCAGCCAGGGCGGCGCGCTGTCATATGCCTGTGCGGCCCTCAGCCCTTACCCCCTGAATGCCATCGCGCCCAACGTGGCCTTCCTGGGGGATTTCCCGGACTATTTCCAGATTGTATCCTGGCCCGGAGACACAGCCAAGAATAACAAAGGGTCGATGACGGACGACGAGATGTATGCCTTCCTGTCATACTTCGACACGAAGAACCTGGCCACCCGCATCACATCTACGGCCGTTCTCGCCACCATCGGCCTGCAGGACGGCACCTGCCCTCCCCACACCAACATCGCCCCGTACAACAATCTCCCCCACAACGACAAGGAGATGCACTACTACCCGGAAATGCAGCACAGCTACCCTCCAAACTGGGATAATATGTACCTTGAGTTCTTCAAGAAACACTTGAAGTAGTAATTTGGGTGAAAACGGAGCGAAGCGACCCAGGGGGTTCGGGGGGTTAGTCCCCCCGGTATAGTCGAAGACGAGGTTCAAGTCCAGTCATCCAGACAAAAAAAAGCAGGCTTCTGGCCTGCTTTGTCTGGATGACTGGACTTGAACCAGCGACCTCCTGGTCCCTAACCAGGTGCGCTACCAACTGCGCTACATCCAGAGGTGCTTCTTTCGAAACGGGCTGCAAATTTAGAAAAAGGAAACGGAACTTCCAAATTTTTTGGCTAAATTTGCGTGG
>JAILDI010000073.1 GCA_024689525.1 Bacteroidales bacterium | reverse complement strand
GCTTCCGTGAGCCGCCCTTTCAAGCACTTCCACATTGCCCATAGCATATAGCCCAAGCGCTATCATGAACACGGCAGCAAGCCCGTGGCAGATGGCAAGGGTTTTCTGTGCCTGGATCCATTTATCGGCCACGATACCCATAAGAGCGGGCATGAAGATGGATACGAATCCCTGGGTGGCATAGAAGAGCCACACCTGCTTTCCCATGCCGGCCGAGCCGATAAAACTGCCCATGGAGGTGAGATAAGCTCCCCACACTGCGTATTGCAGGAAGTTCATCAGGATAAGCCTGATTGTAATGGGTTTGATTTTAGTTGCCATTTCAGTGCGTTGTTTTATACCGATTATGCAAATGTACGAAAAAAATGTGTACTTTTGTAAGTTAAAAGAAAATAGATGTTCACTTTTGTCAAGACCGCTCAGGACCCCGCCACAAGTGCTCGCGCAGGCATAATCCGGACGGACCACGGAGAAATCCGTACGCCGGTCTTTATGCCCGTGGGCACCGTGGGTTCCGTAAAGGGCGTGTTCCACAGGGATCTGAAGGAGGACATCGGCGCCAGCATCATCCTGGGCAACACCTATCATTTATATCTGCGCCCGGGGCTGGATATCCTTAAGCAGGCCGGCGGCCTCCACAAGTTCGAGCACTGGGACGGACCCATCCTCACGGACAGCGGCGGCTTCCAGGTGTTCTCGCTGGCGCCAATCCGCAAGCTCACGCCGGAGGGATGCCGTTTCGCTTCTCACATCGACGGTTCCCGCCATACCTTCACGCCGGAGAATAATGTCGACACCCAGCGCATTATCGGGGCCGATATCATAATGGCCCTGGACGAATGCTGTCCCGGCGATGCCGATGAGCGCTATGCAACCAAGTCGCTCAAACTAACTCAAGGCTGGCTGGAGCGCTTTGCCAAGAGGTTCGATGAGACCGAGCCGCTCTACGGCTACGGCCAGACGATGTTCCCGATTATCCAGGGATGCGTGTATCCGGGGCTGCGCAGGCAGGCCGTGGAGCACGCGCTTAGCCTGGACGGGCCTAACCGCGGCGGATACGCCATTGGCGGCCTGGCGGTAGGGGAGCCCACGGAGAAGATGTACGAGATGCTGGAGGTTACCTGCCCCCTCCTTCCGCAGGACAAGCCCCGGTATCTTATGGGCGTGGGAACGCCCGCCAACATATTGGAGGGCATAGCGCGCGGGGTCGATATGTTCGACTGCGTGATGCCCACGCGCAACGGGCGCAACGGAATGCTGTTCACCTGGAACGGGGTGATGAATATGCGCAACGCCAAGTGGAAGGAGGATTTCGGTCCCATCGACCCGGATGGGGCCTCCTACATCGACACATATTATACAAGGGCATATCTGCACCATCTGTTCATTGCCGGAGAGATGTTCGGGGCCATGCTGGCATCGCAGCACAATCTGGCATTCTATCTGGACCTGGTGCGTGTGGCGCGGCAGCACATCGAGGCGGGGGATTTTGCCGCATGGAAAGAACAGGCCGTACCTAAACTTATGCAGCGCCTATGATACTCAAGAGACTGGACTGGTACATAATAAAGAAGTTCCTGAGCACCTTCTTCATTTCGCTGCTGCTTATCATCGGCATCGTGATTATCTTCGACATATCGGAGAAGATCGACGATTTCGTGCGCACGGAGGCCCCGCTCAAGGAAATCGCCTTCCATTATTACCTGAACTTCGTACCGTTCTTTATGAATATGTACAGTTCGATGTTCGTATTCCTCACGGTTATTTTCTTCACCTCGCAGATGGCGGCCCGTTCGGAGATTATCGCCATCCTGTGTACGGGCACCAGCTATCACAGGATGATGGTGCCGTACCTGATATCGGCAACTCTTATTGCCGTGCTGTCGCTGGGCCTGGGCCTGTGGGTGATTCCCAAGGCAAACGGGGTGAGGGTGGACTTCGAGCAAAAATACATCAAGCGAATGAAGGTGAAGACGGGGCGGGATGTCCACTACAAGCTGGAGGACAACAAGTTCGTGTATGTGGAGTCATTCAGCACCTGGAACAATACGGCCTATAACTTCACGCTGGAGCATCTGTCGGAGGACCATCTGGTGTCCAAACTGTCGGCGGAAAGCGCCCAGTGGGACAGCACCAGCGGCAAATGGAAGCTTCGCAACTGGATCATCCGCGAGTATGGGGAAGGCCTGGAGGACCATATCACCAGCGGAAAGCAGCTGGATACGACCATTAGTTTAACTGTCGATGATTTCTACCGCAACGAGCACACCATCGAGAGGCTGAACGAGGCGGAACTGGATGAACTGATCAAGACCCAGCTGGAGAGGGGAGACTCCACGGTGCGCGATGCCCAGATTGAAAAGAATACCCGCTTCTCCATGCCGATATCGGTTATCATCCTTACCATCATCGGCGTGTCGTTGTCCACCAAGAAGCGCCGTGGCGGCATCGGTTGGAATATCGCCCTGGGTATTGCCCTGGGCTTCAGTTATATCCTGTTTATGCAGTTCAGCAAGATGTTCGTGATTACGGACACGCTGCCTGCGTATATCGCAATATGGATGCCCAATGTGCTCTTTGCCATCATTGCGGCCTTCCTGTACAGAATTGCACCCAAATAGTATGACAGTTCCCGTTATCAACCGTTCGGCCTGGCCCCTTCCGGAATACGCTACAGCGCAGTCGGCAGGGCTGGATCTCAAGGCTAACATCACAGAGCCCATTACGCTGGCGCCCCTGCAGAGGGCGCTGGTGCCCACTGGTTTGTTCATCGCCCTGCCCAAGGGCTTTGAGGCGCAGGTGCGCCCGCGCAGCGGCCTGGCGGCCAAGCACGGAATCACCGTGCTGAATACGCCCGGCACCATCGACGCGGATTATCGCGGTGAGATCAAGGTGATTCTGGTGAATCTGTCGCAGGAGCCCTTCGAGATCGTTCCCGGGGAGCGGATTGCGCAGATGGTTGTGGCCCGGCACGAGACGGTGGAATGGGAGCCGGTGGAATCGTTGGAAAGCACAGACCGCGGCGCCGGCGGATTCGGCAGCACCGGAAAGAAATGAGCATCGAGGAACTATACGGCCTCTGGAAGGCCTCCAAGGGGGTGAATACGGACTCCCGCACCATCGAGCCGGGGCAGATTTTCGTTGCCCTGAAGGGTGAGAATTTCGACGGCAACGCGTATGCGCTGAAAGCGCTGGAGGCGGGAGCGTCCTATGCGATAGTAAGTAGCCAGTGCGGAGTAAGTGTTTTTGCCGCTGAAAAATGCGACAAAAACACTTCTCCGACACTGGCAGAGAGACTCATCCCGGTAGAGGACACGCTACAGACTCTCAAGGAGCTTGCCGCATATCATAGGCAGCAGCTGCAGATCCCCGTTATAGGCCTTACCGGCACTAATGGGAAAACCACCACTAAGGAGCTTATCCGCGAGGTGCTGGGCGTGAATTTTCGCGTGGCCGCCACTAAGGGCAACCTGAACAATGACATCGGCGTGCCGCTGACTGTGCTGTCGATAGGGGAGGATGCCGATATCGCCGTGGTGGAGATGGGTGCCAATCACCCGGAGGACATCACCTCTCTCACCTGGGTGTCGCAGCCCTCGTACGGGCTCATCACCAACGTTGGCAAGGCGCATCTTGAGGGCTTCGGCTCGTTCGAGGGCGTCAAGCACGCCAAGGGCCGCCTCTACGACTGGCTGTCGGAGCACGACGGCACCGCCTTCGTGAACACCTGCAGCGAGGACCTCGTGGGTATGGCATCGGCCCGTCACCTTTCCATCGTCCCTTATGGGGTCGATGGGGTAACGGTTCGCGTGCTCCCTGCCTCGGCGGAAGAGCCTTATCTCAGGATGGTGGTCGATGGCCGCCTGCTGGAGACGCACCTCGTGGGTGCCTACAACGCCACCAACGTGATGGCCGCCCTGACCGTGGGCCAGTACTTCGGCGTATCCCTTGCCGATGCCCTTGCCGCCGTCGCCGCATATGAACCCTCGATGAACCGCTCGCAGCTCGTCCGCAGCGGGAGCAACACTATCATTGAGGATGCCTACAACGCCAACCCCTCGTCCATGGCCGTGGCCCTGGACAACCTGGCGGCCATGTCCGGCCCCCGCGCCGCCCTCCTGGGCGAAATGCGCGAACTGGGCGCCGACTCCGTCGCCGAACACGCCGCGGTGGTCCGGCGCCTTATGGGCATGGGGCTGGAGCGAGTCTGCCTCGTCGGCCCCGAGTTCCAGAAGGCGTTATCTGTCATTTCGAGCGAAGCCGAGACCCGAGCTTGCGAGAGATGGCCTCAGCCAAAATCTCATGACACCCTCCTCATCTTCGACTCCTCTGACGCCCTGGCCGCCTGGCTCGCCCAGCACCCCCTCACCGGCTGCACGGTCCTCGTCAAAGGCTCCCGCGGCACCCGCATGGAAAAAGTCCTCCCCGCCTTGTAGCGGGCGTGAAATGTAACTCGCTGAGTATCAGTCAATAACACATTTTCGGGTGGGAAATATTCCCACCCAAAATCGCATAAATCGCTATCATTCAGTCACTTGCATTTCACGAAAAAAAATTGTTTGCATATTAAAAACCAAATACCGACCTTTGTCATCTCTGAAACAGTTGTTATGTTAAACCCAACATAACATGTTTCGTTATGAAGAGACGTATCGTTCTTCGTGGTATCATCAACCACTGCTGCCAAAGGGCAGTCGACGGAAGCCTTCTGTTTTACACCTTCAGTGACTTCCTCGTGTTTTTCACAATCGTTTCCGTGATGGTCCGGAAGTTCAAGGTCACTCTACTGTCCTTGATCCTTATGTATGACCATTACCATATGTCTGTGATTGCACGCAATGCTCAACACTTGTCTGATTTCATATCCTCATGTACAGGAACATACTCCCGTGAGAGTAATCCTGTCTTTCATCGCAAAGGCCGCTTGTTCGAGCAGTCTTTCCTCAGCGTCCCGAAGAAAGGTGATAAAGCCGCCCGCACAAACCTCATCTATCTGGGTAACAATGCGGTAGAGCGGAGGATCGTCAAGAAGGCGGAAGACTACCGCTGGGGATTCCTTGCTTATGCGAAGAGCAAGAACCCGTTCTCGGAGCCGCTTGTCATACGCAAGGCATCGTGGCCTATGCGCAAGGCGATAACTGAGGTGAAAAGCCATTACAAGGCGGGGCGTTATCTCACTTATGCCGTGCTCAAACGGATATCGGCCCCGCTGAACAAGCGGGAGCAGTTGCAGCTTACGGATTTCATCATCGACACATACATTGTTATCGACTATGATGCTGCAATCCGGTTCTTCGATTCCTGGGAGGATATGATCCTGTCGATGCACGCAACAACCGGGAATGAGTACGACCTGAACGAGGTTTTCATCGGCAAGTCCGATGAACACTATCCCAGGCTGATCCGTCTCACACTTAACAAAACCGGTCTCAAGGACATACACGACGTGTTTGACCTAAGCGAGAACCGACGATACGAGCTATTCGACTACCTGGTGCAGCACTCGAATGCAGATGCGCGTCAGATAGCGGCGTTCTTGAGGATTCAAATAAATTACGCCAGGAAGCTGGAGCCGCCGAGGAACTCGCGAAGGAGTGATGTGGCGGGGATTTCCTTGTCCGGCACCGGGGTGAAGTAGTGCAGGAAGTGAAGCAGGCGGTGCGCCTCACTGTACTCCGGGCAGTTCTTGGGCACGCTGCCCAGGATGGGCTCCGCGTGGTTGCGCATAACCGCGAACTCGATGAGGTACGCCGAGTTGAACATCACATCGGCCATCTCCTGGAAGGGATAGATCCACTTGTCTTCCGCGGCGCACACGTTGGGCCACTGGGAGATTGACTCGCGGGCCGTGAAGGCGCCTTTGTTATAGTCACGGACGATGCGGCGGAGGAGACGGTTATCGGTAGTGGGGATGGAGTTGTGGTTATCCAGCAGGGTGCCGGTGAGGGTGTTGATGAAGATGCGGAACTTGGCGCTGTCCGGAATCTTGTCCGTGAGGCCGGGGTTCAGCGCGTGGATGCCCTCGATCAGGAGTATGCTGCTCTTGCCCAGTTTGATGGTTTTGCCGTTGTACTCCCTCATTCCGGTAACGAAGTTGAATTCCGGAACCGAAACCTCTTCGCCTTCAATCATTTTCAGGATGTCGCTTTCCATCAGGGCGTGGTCCACGGTTTCGAAGTTGTCGAAGTCGTAGCTGCCGTCCGGGAACTTGGGGGTGTCCAGCCTGTTCACAAAGTAATCATCGGTCGATACTGACAGCGGCTTCAGACCGCAGGCCTTGAGCTGCAGCGACAGCCTCTTGCAGAAGGTCGTTTTTCCGGACGATGACGGGCCGGTGATGAGCACAACCTTCACGGGATCCTCGCTGCGGAAGCGGCGGTTGATCTCCTCCGCAATCTGGACGATTTTCTTTTCCTGAAGGGCCTCAGCAATCTGGATGAGTTCCGTGGCGTGGCCGCTCTGGCAGGCGTGGTTCACATCGCCCACAGTGTTCAGGCCCATAATCTTATTCCACTGGAGCATCTCGTCGAACATCGCATAGGTCTTGGGCTGATCTGAGAACGGAACCAGCTCGTTGGGGTTGTTGCGGTACGGGATGCGGAGCAGAAGGCCGTCGTAATAATTCTGAATATCCCAGGTTGTAAGGTATCCTGTCGATGGCACCAGCTTGCCGTAATAGTAGTCCGGCGTGTCTCCCAGAGTGTAGTAGTCGGTGTAAACCTCACCGCTGGTTTCCAGCAGCTTGACTTTGTCGTCCAGGCCCTTGCGGGAGAACTCCTTGATGGCTTTGTCCGTGTGCACGTCGTAGCGGTGGAAGGGGATGTTTTTCCCAACGATCTCCAGCATCCGCTCTTTAAGCTGTTTGCAGTCTTCCTCCGTGAACGGGGAACGGTCTTCCTTTTTCACATGGAAGAAGATACCACCTGCGATGGGGTGCTCCATATACACCTCGCAGCCGGGGAACACGTCGGCCGCGCTCTTGCTCAGTAAAAAACAAAGCGAGCGGATGTACACTCTCATCCCGCTCGCATCACGGACATCAATGAACTCGATGTCCCGGCTCTGGTATGCACGGTATTTCAGACCCTGCGACACATTGTTCACTTTGGCCGACACAATGGGGTATGGCCTCTCGAACTGAAAGTCGTCCAGCATGTTCATAAGTGACACGCCCTCCGGATACTTAAGGGTTGTACCGGTGTTTTTGCAATAGATCTGAATCATAGGTGCACACGTTTTGGATTCGCAAATTTACAAAAAGGCGTCTTTTTATGCAATATCTGCTTTTCGATTTTATTCCATTTTTCAATGCAAAATCGCTATCTTTGCAGCGTTATGGCAGAATCCAATTTCATCGACTACGTTAAGATCTTCTGTGCCAGCGGGCACGGAGGAGCAGGCAGTATGCACCTTCACAGGGCCAAGTACGTGCCAAAGGGCGGGCCGGACGGCGGTGACGGCGGTCGCGGAGGCCACGTTATCCTCAGAGTTAATCCGCAGCTTTGGACGCTTATCCATCTGCGCTACCGCAAGGTGGTGCGGGCGGAGCACGGCGCGCCCGGCAGCTTTGGCCTCCGTAAGGGCAAGAACGGGGAGGATATCGTGCTGGAGGTGCCCCAGGGTGTAGTCGTGAAAGATGCTGAAACAGAGGAGGTTATCCAGGAACTCGTGGAGCCCGGGCAGGAGTACATCCTGTGCCAGGGCGGCAAGGGCGGCTGGGGAAACGACCATTTCAAATCGGCCACCAACCAGACGCCCCGATATGCCCAGCCCGGCGAAGAAGGCCAGGAGGGATGGTTCATCCTGGAGCTTAAAGTACTAGCCGATGTTGGCCTGGTGGGCTTCCCCAACGCGGGAAAATCGACCCTTCTGGCAGCGATTACATCGGCAAAACCGAAGATCGCGAATTACGCTTTTACCACGCTGGAGCCTAATCTGGGCATCGTCCGGTACCACGACGACCGCTCGTTCGTGATGGCCGACATCCCCGGGATCATCGAGGGCGCGCACGAGGGGAAGGGCATCGGCACAAGATTCCTCCGCCATATCGAACGGAATTCAGTGCTGCTGTTCATGGTCTCCTGCGAGGAGGCCGATGTGGCCAAAGGCTACAAGGTCCTGTTGAATGAGCTCAAGGAGTACAACCCGGAGCTACTGGTGAAAGACCGCGTTCTGGCTATCACCAAGACCGATATTGCCGATGAAAAGCAGCTCGCAAAGATTGCGAAAAAACTGCCTGCCGATATTCCCCACGTGTTCATTTCATCCGTAGCCGGAACAGGCCTGGCGGATCTTAAGGAAATGCTCTGGAAGGCGCTCACCAAGTGAGTCTGGAGCCCATCATACAGTTGGACCAGCAGGCCACGCTGTGGGTGAACTCGTTTCACAGCCCATTCACGGACAACGTGTGGATGCTGCTTTCCGATGTGCGCATTTGGTTCCCGGCGTATGCTTTTGTGGCGTTTATGCTTTTCAGGCAGTTGGGCTGGAAAAAGGGACTGGTGTTTCTGGTAGCGCTGATTTTAACTGTTGTTTTAACAGATCAGTTATCCAATCTGGTTAAGAATTCCGTAATGCGGCTGCGGCCGTGCTACTCTGCTTTTATGCTTGAAGGCGGGCTGTGGTGCCCGCTTCCGCGCAGAGGGCTGTACGGGTTCTTCTCCGGCCACGCCTGCAATGCGCTTGCATTCGCGGCCGCATCGTCCATGGCGTTCCGTAAACGCGCGTACACCGTAGGGGTGTTCTGCTGGGCAGCGCTCGTTGCCCTTAGCCGCGTGTTCATGGCAATGCACTACCTGGGCGACATCCTTGTGGGTGCGCTCGTCGGGCTGGCCGTGGGTTTCGCGATGGGCTGGCTGGCACGACTGGCGGGTGATGCGTGGGAGGCCCGTGAAATGTAAGTGTCTGATAAACAGAGGATTATAAAATATTGGGTGGAAATAATTCCCACCCAATATTGCGTTATTTATTGATTTACAATCAGTTACATTTTACGATGGTTTTTCGCGCCCGGGGTTCCGGGGCGAATTTAGAAGGCCAGGGTGAAGGCAAGGCCGGGGGCGGCTTGGGCGTGGCCGGCGGTGCCGGCGGTGCTGGGGGTGAAGGCGAGTGAAGGGGCGAAGTTCATTTCAACGGCGCTCCTGCGGCCCATCATGTCCTGGTAGTACATGTTCTTCACCTTGGCGACTCTATTTGCGTCGATGGAGGACCAGATGGAGATGCCAAGATCGATAGCAAGGCATCCGGCGATAATCCAAACGTCCAACTGACCACCTGCTTTGTCGGTCCATGATACCGTTTGATCGGCGTTAACTGTCAAACGATTTTCCACCAAATCGCTATAGGTATCGTTGATGATGCTTGACATAACCGCGCCGCCACCAAGGAATAATGCGCCACGGAGAAGTTCGCCGGAAAGCATCTGTCCGCTACCAGGAACGAAGAATGAGAAGAAGCTGCTCCAGGTGGGGCTGTACGGATCCACCTGTGAAGGCATATAATCCTTGGAATTGTAATTGTTCTTGATGTCCTTGTACCTGGCACCGCCAATGTACTGTGCACTGGCTGTCAATGAAACAAGCGCGAGCGCCAAAACAATAACTAATCGTTTCATATTATAATAATTAAGATTTACCTTTCCTTTGCGTGGAAGCACACGCCTACACCGTTGGGGCCGGCGTGGCTGCCGGCGGTGGGGTTGCATTCAACGTAGGTGATCTGCAGGTCTTCGCCAAGTTTCTCGCGAAGCATAAAGCCCACCATATTGGCGAACTCGGGCGCATCGGTATGGCCGATGTACACTCCGTGCTTCTTCACGTCCAGGCCTTTCTCCATCACCTCGTCCACGAGGCGCTGCATTGCCTTTGCGCGGCCCTTTTCAGTGCCCTTGGAAACCATCTTGCCTTCAGGCGACATATAGATGATGGGGCGGAGGCCGATAAGCGTGCCCATAGTTGCGGCGATACCGCTCACACGGCCGCTGCGGCGGAAGAACTTGAGGTCATCGGCAAAGAAGTACATTGCCCAGTGGTCCACGTCGGAGGCGGCCCAGGCAAGAATCTCGTCCAGCGATTTGCCCGCAAGCGCCATGTCGCCAACCTTGCACACGATGGGGTAGCAGATGGTGGTGATGCCCTTGCAGTCGATCTCTTCGAAGCGGACGCCGGGGTACTTGGCGCGGAGCTCGGCCACGGCCTGGTCCATTGCGTCGAAGGTGACGGTCATCGCACGTGAGAAGTGAACGTAAAGGATGTCGTTTCCTGCGGCGAAATCGTCCTGGAAATACTCGATGTAGCGCTCTTTGGAGATGGCACTCGTCGTGGGGAGAACGCCGCCGCGCAGCATTTCGTAGAATCCGTGACAGTCGAATGTCTCGAAGTCAACGTAGGGATAGATAGTCTTGGCATCCACGCTGTAGGGCATGGAAATGTAACCGGAATAGCCGTGCTCTCTAGCAACTTTCGGGGTTACGTCGGTGTCGGAGTCGGTGTAAAGCTTTAACATAATACCAAAATATAATCGTATACGGGCTGCCCGCCGTCAATGAGGATAACCTCAGTCATGGGGCAGGATTTTTCAATTGTCGACCGCAACTGCCCGGCCTCCTCCAAAGGGGCGTCCTTGCCGCGGAAAATGAGAAGTATGTCGGCGCTGGAAGCGTCGAGTTTGGTAGCCAGGGTCGATGCGGCCTCCAGCCGGGAAGGGGAGCCGCAGAGGATATCCTTGCCGCTGAGGCCCAGGAAATCGCCGACGTGGCCCTGTTCGCAGTCCCGGATTGCCGCGGAAACGGCTCCTGTGGTCACAGAAGAAGCAGCCTCGGTCATACCGGATACGAGCGAGTCGATATCGGCCTCCGCATCCATATTGGCCATAGCGAAGTAGCCCTCGCCGAGGCTGTGGGTGGGGATGACCTCCACGCGCGAGCCCTCATATAGCTTTGCTGCCTGCTGAGCCGTGAGAAGGATGTTGCTGTTGTTGGGAAGAACCACTATCACATCGGCCGATACATCGTCGAAGGCCTTCAAAAAAGCCTCCACGGGCGGATTCATCGTCTGCCCGCCGGCAATCACCGCATCGGCCCCCATCTCGCGGAAGGTGGCGGTGAGGCCTTCTCCCGTTGCCACGGCAACGATGCCAAGGGCCTTGCGCTGGCGCTTAAAGCGCTCGTCCATCTTGTTCTCGTGGTGCTGGAGCGTCATATTCTCCACCTTGATGGTGAGGAACTCGCCCCACTCCCGGCAGCGCGAAAGAACCGCACCCGGATCCATCGTGTGCACGTGCACCTTGATTATCGACCCGTCGCGGAAGAACACCAGAGAGTCGCCAACGCCTTCCAGATACTGGCGGATGACGTTTTCGTCAAAGGACTCGAGATCAACTTTGCTCCGCTGGAGGCGGAGGATGAATTCCGTGCAGTAGCCGAATTCCAGGACGCTGTCTTCGGTGAAGGCGTTGAAGTCCACTAAATGAGATTTCTCCACGCGGCCTTCGGCCTTGGTCGAAATGACAACATCCCCCGACAGCGCGTCCCGCATCCCTTCCGTGATGCAGATAAGGCCCGCGCCGCCGCTATCCACGACGCCCGCCTTCTTCAGCACGTCCAGGAGCTCCGGTGTGTGCTCCAGGGAGACATCCATGGCGGTGATCCACTGGTCGAAGAACTTCTCCAGCGAGGAGGCGTCCACGGCGGCATCGACACCCTCCCTCAAGACGGTGAGGATGGTGCCCTCCACGGGCTGGGCCACGGCCTGGTAGGCCTCAGTGACGCCGGCTTTCATTGCGGCGGTGAAGTCCTTCACATCGGCCTCTTTCAACCCGGCGAATCCCTTGGCGATGCCTGCGAATATGCGCGAGAGGATGACTCCCGAGTTGCCGCGGGCGCCGAGGAGCATTCCGTGCGCCACGGCATCGGCCATTTCTCCCAGGCTCGAACCGCTGGCGTCGCAGCCTGCCTGGATGGTCATAAGCATATTGTCGCCGGTGTCTCCGTCCGGGATGGGGAAGACATTAAGGTTGTTTATGGTCTCGCGGTTCTCTGCGAGCTTTGCGGCTCCTCCGCGAATCAGGTTAAGGTACAGGTCAGCGTTCAGGTTCATTTATCTTTTATACGGAAGCTGCGGCGGAAATAAGGTATCTTGGCGAGGCGCCTGAATACGAAGGGCTGCAGCGAATAAGTTATCAAAATTGTGGAGGCCATTCCTATCAGCGTGATAAGGCCGATGCTCTTGAGCGAAGGATGCCTTGCGAAGATGAGCGAGAACGTCACTATCGCCAGTACCATCGCACTGAACACGATGGCCACCTTGTGGTATGCCAGTTTCCTGTTTTCACCTTCCCGCGCTTCCGACAGCAGGCCTTCCATTACGAAGATACTGTAGTCCACGCCTATACCGAAGATGAAGGTCGATATTACAATGTTAATCAGATTGAATTCCAGGCCGAACAGGGCCATATATCCCTGAAGCACGTACCAGCTGATGCCCATCGGCAGGAAAGCCAGCAGGGCGATCCAGATGTTGCGGAAGGAAATCAGCAGCACCAGGAGGACGAACAGGGACGATATCATCAGGGTGGTATTGAAGTCGTCGTGGATGATCTCCACCATATCGCGGCAGTAATAGAACGGCTCGATGACCAGGACGTTGGGTTCCGACACCAGAGTGCCGATGACCTTGTCCTTATCGGCCATATCGAACGCCACGTCGGTGAACACCATAAACCGGCCGCTTTCCTGCTTCTCCACGTAATTGCTCATCAGGCCGGGAGGGACGATGCCGCTCTCGTACAGGTCCCCGGGCTCGTAGTCCTGGGAAACCAGCGCCAGGAAAGGCTCCGCGAATGTCTCCGGGAGGGAGTGTTTTTTTGCCGATGCCGCCAGCTGTTTGCGCAGGGCGGATACCCGCTCCGCGGTCCAGAACTCCTTCCACGCGACGATCCTCTCCTCCTGCACCTTCCGGGGCACCAGCAGGAGCTTGGCGATAGGGGAGTAGCCCTTCACCAGGCCGGTGGCCTTGAGGGAATCCAGGGCGACGGACAAGCCCTCGTTGTATTCCAGGGCCTTGTCCAGCGAAGTCTCGTCGTGCGCGGCGAAGTACAGGTGCGATGCGCCATCGGCATTCTTCTCATTGTAGAGCTGTGCGCTGGCCACATATTCCTGCCTCTCGTAGTTAAGGTTGCGGAGGTCGCTGTCGAACTTCACCTTGGGGGAGAATACCAGGCCGATGATAATGAACACCAGGAGGGTAATCACCACCACCAGGTTTCTGTCCCAGGGCAGGCTGTTGATCCTCTCCACCAGCGGGAAGCCGTGGCTGCGTTTGAACTTGATCTGCGAAGGATGCAGGAAGTGGGGGAGGAAGATAAGGGCGAACAGGGTACTGCCGATGAGGCCGAATGTGGAGAACAGGCCGAAGTCCCTGAGCAGGTCGCTGTCCGTGAAGATGAGGCCCATCAGCGCGCCGATGGTGGTGAGGCAGCCCAGGAACACGGGCGTGGACTCGTCACGGAGCATCGACTCCGTATCGGCCACATAATAATAATGTATTAATATATGCAGGCAGTAGCTTACGGCAACGCCCAGCACAAGCGCGCTTATGCCCAGCGACATCAGCGACATATATCCCTTGATCCAGTACATGCAGGCAAGGGCGAAGAATGCGCCGTAGACCACGGGCAATATCTGCTGCAGGACGAAGGATACGCGGTGGAAGCTGAAGAGGATGATTATCAGGATGATGAGGAAGGAGATGCCCACGGTGAGGGCCATATCCGTTTTCATCGTCTTGGAGTTGGATACGCCCGTCATTACGTCTCCGTGAGTATACACCTTCATATCCGGATGCTCCGCCTCGAACTCGTCCTTCACTTTGTTCAGCACCTTGATGAAACGTGTGGCCGCACCCGAATTGGTGGAACTGAAATTGGGCGTGAGGAAGGCCAGGGCCACGGTTTTGTCCGGGCACATAAGGTGGCCGTCCACGATCGAGTAGCCGCCCAGGGCGCCCATCCCTTCCGGGAAGAGTTCCGCCAGAACCACGTTGCGGATGCCCAGCGGGTCCATCGACACAAACTGGCTTGCCTCGCCCGTCATATCGGCCATCACAATGTCGTAGTTCACCGCCATCATCGAGTCGATAGCGGCCGGCTCCGTAGCGGCGAGGATGCCTCTGTAATACGATGTGTCCACGAAAGTGGGCAGATGGGCCAGGCCGAAGTCCATTGCGTCCAGGGCCAGGCCGATGTCCAGGGTGTGAAGGATGCCGCGGATGTACTGTCCGCTGCTGTCCCTGGCCTGGAGAGTTTCGCAGAACTCCTGCATTGCGTAGCCCAGATCCTCCGGGCTGGCCGGATTCTCCGGATCCGCCGAGGTTATCTGGATGAAAGCCTTGTCCTTGAGCTCTATCTGGCTGAATGCCAGCTCGTTGTTGGTGGCTTCGCGGGGCAGGAGCTTGATGATGTCCTCTTCAAGAGTGATCTTGAGGCCGAAATACGCGAACAGCACGAAACTGCCCCAAAGCAACACGTGCATAAGCACTTTATGGCCTTTGAACCACTTGTAAAGAGGTAGGAAGATTCGATGCATCAGAATTTATTCATCAGGGCCGATATCCTTCCGGCAACCTCTTCGATGGTGCCGGTGCCGTCGATCTCGTGATATTTTGCGGCGGCGGTATAATAGTCGATAAGCGGCTCGGTTTTTTGGTGATAGGTGTCGATACGGTTCTGGACGATTTCCGGCGCTGCGTCATCGGCCCTGCCTTCGATGGAGGCCCTGTGGGCGATGCGCTGGGCGATCATTTCGTCCGGGATCATTATGGAGACAACCGCGGTGACGGATTCTCCGCGCTCCTGCAGCATTTTGTCCAGTGCCTCCGCCTGCGCGATTGTGCGGGGGAAGCCGTCCAGCAGGAAGCCGTTCACGTCAGGGGCGCTGGCGAATTTTGCGGCGATCATCCCTTCCACCACCTCGTCCGGCACAAGGTTGCCGGCCTCGATGAGGGATTTGGCTTTGAGTCCAAGGGGGGTGCCTTCTGCGATTTCACTGCGAAGGAGGGCGCCTGTGGAAAGGTGGCAGAGCTTGTAGTTTTCCACCATCGAGGCGGCCTGGGTGCCTTTGCCCGCACCGGGAGGGCCAAAGAGGATAAAGTATTTCATAGTGTTATTCCAGTACGTAGATGTCTTTCAGGTTGCGGCCCAGTTCGTTGTAGTCCAGGCCATATCCCACGATGAAGCGGTTGGGAATCTCCATAGCCACGAAGTCCAGGGGAATCTTCCTCTTGTACACTTCCGGCTTGAGGAGCATCGTGCAGATTTTAACTTCGCTCGCTCCCTTTTTCTTGAGCGAATAGCTTATGTACTCCACGGTCTGGCCCGTGTCCACAATGTCTTCCACAACAAGAACGCGACGACCCTTTACGTCTCCCGTGATGCCGCTGATCTCGTGTATCACCCCCGTGGATTCGGTTCCCTGATAGGAGGAGAGTTTCACAGTCATGATCTCAAGCGGAAAATCCAGTCTGGGGAGGAGTTCCCCTGCAAACAGAAGGGCGCCGTTCATAACGCACAGCACTACAGGAATGTCTTCCGATCCCTGATAGTAGTCGTTCACCTTTTGGCTGAGGACTTTAGTGGCTTCGACGATATCCTTGTTGGGGATATAACTGACAAACGTTTTGTCGTGAAGTGTGACCTTTTCCATTTGGAGTACGAATATTTTTTTTAACAGAATTAACAAAAATACAAAAAAAACATTAAATCTGCATAAAAAACATAAATATCTGAAGCCCCTGAGGGCTTCCACTATTGTTTCCCACTTCTTATTGCCGTATTTTGGGGCGGATTATGAGACGTTTAGCCCTCATATCAGCCCTGCTGATTTGCGCTGCCATGCACGCCCAGGAATGGGTGGACGCCGCCGTCGCGCTCAGCGGCTGCGCATCGGCCGAGGAAATGGACCAGGCCGCGATGGACCATTACGAATTCCTGCACCTGCATCCCGTGCGCATTAACGGGAGCCGGCTTTCCGCCTTACTCACGCCATATCAGGTGGCCACCGTGCTGGATTACAGGCATCGCTGCGGAGACATCCTGTCGCCCGCGGAACTGGCGCTGGTCGATGGTTTCTCGCCGGAAAAGGTGCTCGCCCTGGAGCCCTTCCTCTCCTTTGAGAGCACGCGCAGGCCCGGGGAGGCCTTTGCCGACACTCTGCGCCTTGGCGTGAAGGTGCTGGGGCGCGCGGAACTGAGCTGCGTGGCTGGGAAGATTATGGTCGATGGCGGCGACGCGGTGCAGGCCGGATATGCCTGGCGCCTGTATTTCGACGGCCGCTCCGGCGGGAGCTTCTTTGCTGCCTGCAGCTATCCTGGCGGCCGATTTATGGCCGGCTGCTTCAACTTGCGCTACGGGGAAGGCCTGCTGTTCTGGAGCGGTATGTCGATGGACGCCACCGCTACGATTGACGGCTTCTCCAGGCGGGGCGGGGGACTGTCGCCCTCGTGGTCGTGGAGCGGGGAAGGAACGTACCGCGGCTTTGCCGGCGAGTACTCCCGCGGCCCCTGGAGCGGAATGGCTTTCGCCTCCGAGGGCGGTTACGGCGGCCGCGTCTCCGCGCTCTCCCGCACCGGCAGCTACGGGCTCAACCTCAAGTGGGACGGTTCCCTGGCGGCCTCTGCCGATGTGAAGCAACACCTCTGGGGTGCCGACTTTTTCGGCGAAGCCGCAGTCAGGCCCGGAGCCTGGGCCGCGGTCGGCGGCGCGCGCCTTCCCCTTGGCGAAAGCCTCTACGCCGCACTCCGTCTGTCAGCCCTGCCGTCCTCCTGGACGGGCCGGAAATACGGCGAATACTCCGCCGCCCTGGGCTGCAAATACAGCGGCGGAGGCTACGTGCCCATCGCCGGAAAAACGGGCTTCGGCAGCAGTGAGAAGCGGCATTCCGTGGACGCCGTGGCCCGGCTGCGCCTGCTGCCGGTTCCCGGCTCGGACCCCCGCCGCCATGAACTGAAGCTGACGGCTTCCTGGGGCGTCCGTCCGGACAGTCTGCTGCGCGTGGACAGCCGCCTTATCGTGCGCTATCGGAGCTATGAACCCTGGCGCGCGGAACTGCGTTCGGACGCGCTTCTGTCCGACGGCACGGTGAGCGTCAAAATGCGCCTGCACGGCGCCTGGTGCCAGGGCCCGGGCCTGCTGATGTACGGGGAGGCAGGCTACACGCCGGGAGCGTGGCAGATATGGTTCCGCAGCACCTGTTACAGCACCTCCGCCTGGGCCTCACGCATATATGTCTACGAACGCGATATCCCCGGCAGTTTCTCGGTTCCAGCCTGTTACGGCCGCGGCCAGGCCCTGTCCCTGCTGCTGTCGCACACGTTGCGTGCACGTCGTTTCCGCCTCAAATCGGCCATCCGCGCCTCATGCGCCTGGAGCGACAAAAAGCCCGGACCTTCGCCCGGGCTCAAGTTCCAATGCACGCTGGAACACTAGCGCTTGCCTACTTTCAGCTTCTGTCCGGGATGGATCACGTCGCTGCGCAGGTTATTCCATTTCTTGAGGTTGGACACGGTAGTGCCGTACTTACGTGCAATCTTGCCAAGGTTGTCGCCGCTCTTGACCTTGTAGTACACCCACTGCTGAGTGCGCGTGCCGCTGGAGCCGCTGCGGCTGCCGCTCACGCGTGTTCCGCCGGTGGTGACGGTTCCGCCGCTGCCCTGGGAATAGCTGCCGCCCTGACGGTCGATGCCCTGGCCGCTGAGGTACTCATCGGCCTTGTAGGCATATATCTCGCTCTGCCTCTTCGTGAACTCCGAGCTATAGGTGTAGGGGAGGCGGAGGATCATCTGGCCCTGGTTTCCGGGGATGATGTCGCGGTAGTACTGATGGTTCAGCGAGCGCACCTCGTCCAGGGGAATTCCCAGCACCTCGCTCACCTGGCGCAGGTGGAGGTTCTTGTTGATGTGGAAGGTGTCCACGTGTGCGGGCATCTGCACCTCTGCGGGCGTGAGGCCGTATTCCTTGGCGTAGCGGAAGGCGTACATCGCGCCCACAAGCGCGGGAACGTAGCCGCGGGTCTCGGCGGGGAGATAAGCGTATACATCCCAGAACTCCTTGCTGCCGGAACGGTTGATGGCCTTGTTCACATTTCCGGGGCCGCAGTTATAGGCCGATATGGCCAGGCTCCAGTCGCCGAAGATGTTGTAATTGTCGCGGAGGAGACGCGCGGCGGCATCGACCTCCTTGAAGGGGTCCAGGCGCTCATCTACATATGAATCCACCTGGAGGCCATAATGCCTTGCGGTGGAATACATGAACTGCCACATTCCGGCCGCACCGGCGCGCGAAACGGCGATGGGGTTCATTGCCGACTCGATGATGCACAGGTACTTGAGTTCCAGGGGGAGGTTGTACTTGCGGAAGGTTTCCTCGAACTGGGGCATATAGAACTTGGCAAGGCCTAGCATCTGGCTCATCCTGTAGGGCATTTTCTCCGAGTAGAGCACCATCCAGTTGCGCACGGTCTCGTTATATGGGAGCTTGATGAACGAGTTCATCTTTTCCAGCCTGTTGATGAGAACCGAATCCGACACCGATGTGGTGTAGTGAACATCGCCCAGTTCGCCCATTCCGTCGGCCTCAGCGCTGTTGCGCATCTGGTTGTGGATATACCACACGCTCAGGAGGCTGTCCGTATTGGCGCCTGCAGAGGCTGCGGTTCCTGCCGATGCCTGCGCTTCGGCTTCCGCCTGGGCCTCCTCGGTGTACATGTCGATGATTTCCTGCGGAATCATCTCCACGCCGCGAAGACGTGTCCTCAGCTGCTCGATCTCTTTGTCCTTCTCCTCCAGGTCCCTTTCCGCTGCTTCAAGACGCTGCCGGAGCTGGGCGTTCTCCGATTTGAGACGCTCGCGGCTCTGTGCGCCGGCGGTGAGGGGAATCAGGAGCAGAATTGCTGCAAGAAGGTAGTACTTTTTCATATGACTAGAATGTTAGCCCTAACGCGAATCCCATTGCAGGAGTCTGCGCATAGTCGGGTGTAATCAATGTTGGAGTTATTTGGATTGCAATGTCGTCGCTCACCTCGAAGTCCTGCATGAATGCAAACACGTTGGCGTCGATGACCTGAAGGAAATACACTCCGGCGATAGCCAGAATGGAATAGTCGCGCAGACGCCTGTATGCGTCGCGGTAGTATTTTGCGGTTTCTGCCGATATGGGCGGCTTCTCCACTGAAGTGTCTTCGCTGGTGGCCTGTTTATAGATGGCGCGATAGCGCTGGTAGTTGCGGTTGTTCGTGGAGTAGAAGTAGTAGCTGGCCGCAAGTCCGCCCCAGTAGATGGGCAGTTTCCAGTACTCGCCGTTGTAGATCTGTCCCAGGCCTGGGCACAGGAGGGAATACACGGTGCTCCTTGGCGGATAGGGATATCCTCCCGCCTTGTAGCACACGGCTCCGTCCATAAGGCTGCCCCACCAGAATGCGGCAGCTCCGGCAAAGGCGATGTTGCGCCAGGTCTTATAGTTGGCGTTGGCCTCCGGATCCGCCTTGTACAGGTTGTTGTAGTGGATTCCCAGGCCCACTCCGGTGCCTATTCCGCCGTAAACCAGGGGCAGTTTCCAGTAGTCCCTGTTGTAGATCTGCAGGCCGCCGACGGCAATCGTCGACCCCATAAACATCGTACCCAGTTTTACGGAGCGGCGGTGCGTAAGGCCATCGGCAAATTCCTTGAAGCTGAAGAAGCGGTCGGTTGTGTCGCGGGCGGTGGTGTCGTTGGGATCGGCATAGCTCTGGGAGAAGGCGTCCTCCTTGAACTGCGCATTGGCGTTAAGGCAGAGGAGAACCCCCGCCAGGATTGCCGATATGACACGCCCGAACCTCATTACTTCTCGATAGCCTTGAGAAATTCTTCCATCTGTGCGTCCGAGCTGAACTTGATGGTGATGCTGCCGTGGCCGTTGTCTGAGCGCCTGATGGCCACTTTGTCGCCGAAATACCGGCCGATGCTCTCCTTGAGCCTGCCGTACATTTCCGGCAGCTCGGCGGGCCTGGGCTGCTCTTTGCCGAGGCTCTGGATCCTTTCTTCCAGCTGCCTTACCGAGAGGCTACCGCGGATAACCCTGTCGCACAGGGCCTCCTGCTGGGCGGGGTCCTCCACACCCAGCAGAACCTTTGCGTGGCCCACGCTGATGAGGCCCACCTTGAGGTCGTGCTGCACTTTTGCGGGGAGTTTGAGCAGGCGGAGCTGGTTGGCCACGGAAACGCGGTTCTTGCCAACGCGCCTGGCCAGTTTGTCCTGGGTGAGGCTGCACTCGTCCATCAGCCTCTGATAGCTGAGGGCCAGTTCGATGGGGTCCAGATTCTCGCGCTGGATATTCTCGACGATGGCCATTTCCAGCATACCCTGCTCATCGGCATCCTTGACATATGCGGGAACCATATCCAGGCCCGCCATGATGCTGGCGCGGTAGCGGCGCTCACCGCTGATTATCTGGTAGTGCTCGTTGCCGGTCTTGCGGACGGTGATGGGCTGGATCAGTCCCAGGTTCTTGATGGAGGCCGATAACTCCTTGAGCGCCTCCGTATCGAACGCGGTGCGGGGCTGGAAGGGGTTGGGCTCGATCATCGACACGGGGATGCGAAGGACGTCTGCTGTGTTCTGGACGCGCGCTCCGGCAACTTCCTTGTTGATGTAGCCGACGGGCTTGCGCAGTTCCGATACGTCTTCTCCGCCCAGAAGGGCTCCGAGGCCTTTGCCAAGGCCGTATTTACTATTCGCCATTGTCTGTGCTGTTTCTGTCAAGGACTTCCTTGGCAAGGTTAAGGTAATTGGACGTGCCGTTGTTCATCACGTCGTACAGGATGATGGGCTTTCCGTGGGAAGGTGCCTCCGACAGGCGGATGCTTCTCTGGATGATGGTGTTGAACACAAGGTCCTTGAAGTTCTCTCTCAGCTGCATCACAACCTGGCTATGCACCTTGGTGCGGCCGTCGAACATCGTTACCACAAATCCCTCGATAGTGAGTTCCGGGTTTATGCCGCTCTGCACCAGACGGATTGTCTGGATGAGCTTGGCAAGGCCTTCCAGGGCAAAGAACTCCGGCTGCACGGGTATCATTACGGAATCCGCTGCAGCGAGGCAGTTCACAGTGATGAGGCCCAGGGAAGGGGGGCAGTCGATGATGACGAAATCGTACTTCTCCTTTATCGTGGCCAGTGCGCGGCGTAAGACGTTTTCCCTGGACTCCCAGTCCAGCATCTCGATTTCCGCACCCACCAGGTTGATGTGCGAGGGAATCATATGCAGGTTCTGAAGCTCCGTCTGTATAAGTGCATCTTCCGCCTGTATGCGGCCGATAAGTATCTCGTATATCGTACGTCCGCGGTCGTCCTCCGGGTTGAAGTTCAGGCCCGACGTAGTGTTTGCCTGGGGGTCCGCATCGATGATGAGGACCTTCTTCTCAAGTACCGCAAGGGATGCCGCGAGATTGATGGCAGTAGTGGTTTTTCCCACACCGCCCTTCTGGTTTGCAATCGCTATAACTTTTCCCATAAACACATTTTGCAGGCGCCGCCCGTACATACGCGCAGCGCATATAGTCTGCAAATATACGAAAAATTTCCCTATTCCCCGCAAAAATTGTTCCCTGCCCTCTCCGTCTACACGGGGTCGACGTCGATGTGGACGTGGGTGTAGGTGCGGGACTCGAAGGCGGTGATGGCGGCGTGGAGGGCCTGCTTGGTGGGGATGAGGGATTTGTCGCGCTGGAGGGTGACGCGCAGCTGGCAGAGGTGCTCGCCGGGGACGTGGTCGTCGGGAGGGGTGTAGGGGCCGATGACGGGGATGGTGAGCGAGCGGGCAAGGTCGGCAGCCAGGCTGCGGGCGCGCTGGGGGGAGGACTCACGGAAGGTGAGGTGGATGAGTCGAGTGAAAGGAGGGTAGTTGAAGAGTTTACGTTCTTCAATGGAATACGGCTCTGGAAGAGCCTCTGGATGACAGGAGTCGGTCAGGCGGGCGAAGACCGGATGCGATGGTTCGCGGGTCTGGATGAGGAAGCGGCCGGGGGTGCCGCGGCGGCCGCATCGGCCCATGAACTGGGTGAGGAGCTGGAGGGCGTATTCGTCGGCACGGAAGTCCTGGACGCCCAGGATGTTGTCTGCCTGGGTGATGGCCACGAGGCGCACTCCGGCGAAGTCGAAGCCCTTGGTTACCATCTGGGTGCCGATGAGTATGTCGATGTCGCCGGCGGCGAAGCTGCGGATCACTTCGGGGTCGGCGCCGGTATCGGAGTCCATACGGGCGATGCGGGCATCCGGGAACACCTCGCGGAGTTCCTCTTCCACGCGTTGGGTTCCGGCGCCCAGGGGGATGAGCTCGCCGCCGCAGGACGGGCAGGCCCCTGTGTAGGGTTCGGTGTGGCCGCAGTAGTGGCACACCAGGCGGTCCGGGTTCTTGTGAAAACTAAGTGCGACGTTGCACTTGGGGCACTTGGGAATGAGCCCGCAGGCGGTGCACTGGACCGAAGGGGCGTAGCTGCGACGGGAGCGCAAAAGCACTGCCTGCTCACCTGCAGCGAGGGTTTCGGTAATTGCCTCTATCAGCTTTTTGGACAGCGTGCCAACCATTCCGCGTTTTCTTGTTTCGGCAGCTATGTCGATAATCTCCACAGAGGCATTCGACCCCTTGTAGTATGACTCGTCCAGGTTCACTTTACAGAACCTTCCCACCGATGAATTGTACAGCGATTCCAGGGACGGAGTTGCGCTTCCCAAAACCACTCCTGCGCCGTGTATCCTGGCCAGCATCACGGCCGTTTCACGGGCGTGATAGCAGGGCGCTGGAGAACTTTGTTTGTAGGAGGTGTCGTGCTCCTCGTCCACAATCACGAGTTTCAGGCCGCGGTGGGGGAGGAACAGGGCGGAGCGGGTGCCCAGCACAATGTAGGGCTTCCCGCTGCGGATGGCTGCGGAAACCGCATTCTTGCGTGCCTGCGTTTCCGCCGAGTGATACACCTGCACGAAGGGAATCGCTTTGCGGATTCTGTCCTCCAGCTGCCTGGAGAGGGCGATTTCCGGTACAAGGTATAATACGTTGCCGCCGGCGTGGAGCACCTCCGCCGCCAGCGACAGATACAGTTCCGTTTTGCCAGAGCCGGTTACGCCGTGAAGCAGCACGGGCTTGCCACTAGCCAGCCCCGCCTTAATCGACTCGAACGCGCCCTGCTGCAAAGAAGAAAGCGTAAAGCCCAGCCTTACATCCTCCCGCTCATCGGCAAGTTCGCGCCGGAAATTCTCCAGCTCCTGCTGCAGTCGGATTATAGTCTCCGGCTTGGTGCGGGTACTCTCGCGGGCTTTGGCCAGCTTGGCTTCACGAATGCTGATGCTCTTCTGAAGCCTCTCGTGCTGCCGTTCGTTAATTTCATCGGCCCTTAAAGGCGGGCCGGCCATGCGGAAAACCTCGCCTACGGAGCACATGTAGTACTCCGCAACCTGCCTCCAGAGATTGATGTCGGTTTCCGGGATGCGGAGCGCTTCGCTTTCCACAGCCTGCACGGTGAGCACTTTCATGCCCTCCGGCGGGGTGGCATCGACCACACTCACTACGGCAATGTAGCGCCGGCCGGCGAAAACCACCCGCACCCGGTCCCCAACAGCCACTGAGACACCTTCCGGAAGCTTGTAGAACGGCTCCCAGTTAAGCCTCAGCGGCAATATAACTTGAATGAATCTCTCGCTTATTTGGAGAATTCCTGGTACCACGCGCCGTCCTCCTGCACGAACTTCAGCTCTTCGTCGCCTTCAACGCCGTCTTTGTAAACGATGTGAACGACTACCTTGGCATGGTCTCCGTCGATCTCCTTTTCGGCAATCTTGAAGTTGCGGATGCCGCCGTGCTCGTCGATGGTCTCAGTGCCCTTCTCCTTGAGGAGACCTGCAAGCATCTGCTTGTCGGAATCGGACATGTTGAAGGTGTTCACGAATCCGTCATAGTCGCCGTTCTGAATGGCGGTCATCGCCTGCTTGGCAACGGCCTCGGGGCCCTTGGGCTCGTTTTTGCAGGATGTGAACAGGCCGATGGTGGCCAGCAGCGCGGCAGCGAGAACAATGTGCTTTGCTTTCATAATTCTAGAATTTATAGTAAAACTTGTTTTCCTTATATAAGTAAAGGTGCTCCGGGAGGATGCATTCTCCTCTCATCAGGAACACGTCCATCTTCATCCTGCGTCCTTCCGACAGGTCGATGCCGGCCCGCCGGTATAGCCTCCACACAAACTCCGAGCAGTACTGCCGGGTGCTGTCCTCCAGCGAATAGCTGCCGTCGAAGCGCATACTGTCCCGCACTGCCTTGAAGGCCGATGAGCGCATCTCCGCAATCTTCAGGTTGTCGATCAGCCCCGTGTGGGCAAATGCCGCGCTTGCGGCCCTATCTGTCGACAGAAAACTCTCCAGCGACTCCATCTTCACCCTGTCGAAATCCCCAGCATAATCCGGCTCCCTGGGCACAGAGTGCACTACAACCCAATCCGAGGAATCCCTCAGTAGCAGCCCCACGTGACTGTACAGTCCCTCATCCTCCACTGCCGTTACGGCCCTGCTGAACACCCCGATACCGCACCTGAATATCAGGTCTCCTTCCCTCAGCTGGCCGTATGGCAGTTCCCCATGCTCCGCCCTTCTTCCGCACGACAGGCAAACCAGCACCAAAGCAATCAATATCCTGGCATTCCGCATATTGCAAAAGTACACATAATTATCCGATAATACAACATATATGCGCGTATGTTTCAAAAGTGTCAGTTCTTGATTAGAACTTTATAGCAGATGTCGATTATGTGAGTTATATTTGCATACCTAAGATTACAAATTATGAGAATTGCGTATTTTTTAGCAGCCTGCCTGGTCTTGTGCGCTTCCTCCTGCAAGGAAACGAAAGACCCGTCCCAGGAGACGCCCGAAGACATTTCCCTGTCGGCAGAGTCCTATGAGGCCGATTATAACGGCGGCACCTTCGAACTTACCGTAACATCTCCCGCCCGTCCGAAATTCAGCGGAATGCCCGAGTGGGTATCCATCACGGAAGGGAGTTACAGGGAGCACAAGATGCCGGTGACCGTTACCGTGTCACCCAATTTCACATCGGCCCGGCGCCGCGCCGCCATCTCGATTACCTTCAACGGCGTGTCCTACAAGACATTCATAGTGACACAGACCGCACGCGAAGGCGGAGAAGAGACCGGCCCCGAGTCCCTGCCGTCCGATCCCCTGGCAATATCGGAAGCGATGGGCCTGGGATGGAACCTGGGCAATCATTTCGACGCCTATTACAACAATAAAACAGCAGGAGACCTTTACAATTACCCCAGTGAAACGGTATGGGGCGGAATTCGCGCCACTCCGGAGACTTTTCTCGGAGTAAAGGCCGCCGGATTCAAGAGCGTGCGCATTCCCGTAACCTGGCTGAATATGATCGGCCCGGCCCCGAACTATACCATCGACGAAGCCTGGATAAGCCGTGTCTACGAGGTGGTCCGCTACGCCCACGACGCAGGGCTGTACGTGATAATCAACACCCATCACGACGAGAACCACGGCGACGACCACTGGCTGGACATCAAGGGCGCATCGGAAAACAGCACCCTGAACAACAGCATCAAGGATAAGATCCGCGGATTCTGGACAAATGTCGCCAATTACTTCAAGGACTGCGGGGACTGGCTGATCATGGAAGGTTTCAACGAGCTTAACGACGGCGGCTGGGGCTGGAGTGCCGATTTCAGGGCCAACCCCAACAAGCAGACCGGAATCCTGAACGAGTGGAACCAGGTGTTTGTGGACGCGGTCCGCGCAACGGGGGGAAACAACGCCACCCGCTGGCTGGGCGTGCCTACCTATGCTGCCAATCCGGAATTCACCAAGTATCTCACTATGCCCAGCGACCCTGCCGGCAAGATAATGGTATCGGTCCACTTCTATGATCCGTCGGACTACACCATCGGAGACCAGCAGTACGAGCAGTGGGGCCATACCGGCCAGTCCGGTAAGAAGGCCAACGGAGGCGATGAGGATCACGTGAGGTCCGTATTCGGTAACCTGAAAGACAAATACGTGTCCAAGGGCATTCCCGTGTACATCGGCGAGTTCGGCTGCTCCATGCGTGCCAAGGGAACCACCGCATACAAGTTCTATCTGTACTATCTGGAATATGTGGTGAAAGCCGCCAGGGTTTACGGTATGCCGTGTATCCTGTGGGACAACGGCGCCAACGGAGTAGGGAAGGAACAGCACGGCTACATCAACCACGGCACCGGGGAGGTCAAGTCCAATGCCGATGATGCAATAGCAGTGATGAACCGCGCCCGCTACACGGATGACGCTTCCTATACACTTGAATCGATTTACAACTCAGCACCTACATTATGAGAAAGCTTCTGACAATTGCCATAGCCACCCTTATCGCCCTGAGCGCGAATGCCGGGGAACTGAAGGTGGCGCACGCATTCAGCGACCACGCAGTGTTCCAGCGCGAAAGCACCGTCCCCGTCTGGGGCTGGGCCGATGCCGGAAAGACCGTCCAGGTGAAATGCTCCTGGAACGGCAAAACCGTGAAAGTGAAGGCCGATGGCAACGGCGCCTGGCGCGCCATTGTGGAAACCGGCGCCGCAGGTGGGCCGTACACCGTCACAATCAAGTGCGGAAAGGAGAAGATCGAACTGAACGACATAATGCTTGGAGAAGTGTGGGTGTGCTGCGGTCAGTCCAATATGGAAATGCCTCTGGCGGGCTTCGGCTTCCAGGAAGTGGAAGGTGCGACGGAGGCCATCATCGAGGCATTTGAAACGGCAAAGGACATCCGCATCCTCAATATCAAGACCCCCAGATGCGCAGAGCCCATCTCGGATGTGGATGCGCAGTGGGAGCTTTCCACAGGCGGCGTGGCCGCGTGGACATCGGCAATCGCATACTTCTTTGCGAAGCGCCTGTACAAGAGCCTGGACGTGCCCGTGGGCATCATTTCCAACGCTTGGGGCGGCAGCCGCATCGAACCGTGGATGACAAATGAGGCCATCAGCGCGGCCGGAATATCGGCCCGGGACAAGGCTGAGATTGACGCTTTGGTGGATGACCGGCCGTGGCCGCAGACGCCGGAGCTTATCTGGAATGGCCGGATGGCTCCGATCGCCGGATATGGCGCAAGGGGCTTCCTGTGGTATCAGGGATGCTCCAACATCGGCCAGAAATGCTACGACCTGCTTCAGGCCCAGATGGTTCGTATGTGGCGTGAAGCCTGGGGCCGCGGGGATATGCCTTTCATCTATGCGCTCCTGGCTCCCTACGAGCACGGCGACAAGGATGGTCGATGGAGGCCTCATTTCGTGGAGACGCAGATGAAGGCGGAGAATCTTGTTCCTTATAGCTGGGCAGTTTGCACTGAGACTCTCGGCAATCTTGTCACCGTCCATCCCACCCAGAAGCGCGAGGTGGCCGATATGATGCTGCTCCGCGCCCTTCAGAACGTATATGGAATCGACACCGGCGTGTCGATGGAACTGCCTCGCCTGGACACTGTTGAATACGGCGAGGACGGCACGGTGAAAGTTCGCCTCACCCAGATCTGGAGCAACCTGGGCAGTATGTCCAGCCGCAAGGTAGTGGGCTTCGAGCTGGCAGGGGAGAACCGCGAGTTCCACCTGGCCGATGCCGAAGTGGACTGGGACGGCCAGACCGTGATAGTGAAATGTGCCGATGTTCCCCATCCCTTTGCCGTCCGCTACGCCTTCCGCAACTGGATGGGCGCCAACCTGCAGAAATCCAACGGCATTCCCGTTCCCCCCTTCCGCAGCGACGATTGGGAATACTGAGCGTAAAATGCAACTCGCTGATTTATAGACACTTGTTAAAACGGGGTGGCGCAAAATGCAACACCCGATATTCATAAAGTATTGATACAGAAGTTATTACATTTTACGGCGATTTCAGCGCTGCTGGTGTGCAGCGCGTGCGCCGAGAAGGGCGTCACCGTCGAGTGCGGGGATGGTAGCATGGTGAGGCTGGAGGTGATGGGCCCGGAGATTATCAGGGTGCAGGCTGTGCCGGAGGGGAGGATTCCGCAGAGGCACAGCCTGGCCGTGGTGTCGCAGAAGCCGTGTGGCGACTACAAGGTGGAGCGAAGCGACAGCGCCGTAAGCGTGAGCACATCGGCCCTGAAAGCAGTAGTGAAGATTGCCGATGGTAGCCTGTGGCTCTATAAGGCCGATGGCACGCTGCTGGCCGGCGACGGCCGCACGGCGTTCAGGCCGACGGAGGTGGAGGGCCGTAAGGCCTGGAGCACCACCGTGAGCTTCGACTCGCCGGACGACGAGGCCTTCTACGGCCTTGGCCAGCATCAGGCGGGCGAGTTCAACCACAAAGGCGGTAACGAAGAACTGTATCAGTACAACACCAAGATAAGCGTGCCCCTGGTGGTTTCTTCAAGGGGATACGGAATACTGTTCGATGCGTACTCGTACAGCCGCTGGGGCAATCCCAGCCCGTACCTGCAGCTGGGACAGGTGTTCAGAATCTACGACAAGGACGGCGTGGAAGGTGCGCTCACCGGAACGTACCGGCCTGCTGGCGCTCCGGAAGTGGTGCGCAGGGAGGACTCGCTGTATTTCGAGAACGAGTGGGCGATACGCAAGCTGCCCAAGATCAAGCTCAGCGGCGCGAAAGTGCTGTACGAGGGCTTCCTGGAGGCGCGTGAAACGGGAGACTATCACTTCACGCAGTATTATGCCGGTTTCCAGGAGACGCAGATAGGAGGCGAAACGGTGATGGCGGAACGCTGGCGTCCGGCGTGGAATCCCAACAGCTGCAAATACGTGGTGCATATGGAAGCGGGCGAGAAAGTGCCCGTGAAGGTTCAGTGGGACCCGGACGGCGACGTATCGTACATCGGCCTCCGTGTTGCGCCGCTGTATGAGGGACAGGACAGGCTCACTTTCTCGTCGGAATTCGAGCCGTCGGTGGACTGCTATTTCATTGCTGGAGACACGTACGATGAGATAATTCACGGCTACAGGACCCTCACCGGAAAGGCTCCGGTGATGCCCAAGTGGGCAATGGGTTTCTGGCAGAGCCGCGAACGCTACAGCACCCAGGAGGAAGTGATAAGCACTCTCCGGGAGTTCCGCAATCGTCACATTCCCGTGGACAATATCGTGCAGGACTGGCAGTACTGGCTGCCGGACCAGTGGGGAAGTCACGAGTTCGATCCCGCACGCTATCCGGACCCGGAGGCTATGATGGACAGTGTGCACGCCATGCACGGACGGCTTATGATAAGCGTTTGGCCCAAGTTCTACACAAACACCGACCACTACAAGGAACTCAAGGCGGCAGGCTGCGCCTACACCCACGCGGAGGATTCCGCGCTGGTGGACTGGCTGGGCTACAAGCAGAGTTTCTACGATGCATATTCGCCCAAGGGCCGCAGCATATTCTGGCGCCAGATGGACGAAACCCTGTACACCCGCTATGGCCGCAAGATCGACGCGTGGTGGATGGACGCCAGCGAACCCAACCTGCGCGACTGCCTGCCAATGGACTACTTCAAGTGGCTCATCACGCCTACTGCCCTGGGCCCTTCTACAGAGTACCTGAACGCATATGCCCTGGTTAACGCTCAGGCCATCTATGAAGGCCAGAGAAGCATCGAACCGGACCGCCGCGTGTTCCTGCTCACCCGCAACGGATTCGCGGGCCTGCAGCGCTACAGCACCGCTTCCTGGAGCGGCGACATCGGCACCACCTGGACGGATATGCGCGCCCAGATGGCGGCCGGCCTGGGCTACAGCATGAGCGGCATCCCGTTCTGGAGCATGGACGTGGGCGGCTTCTCGGTGCTGGGCAAGTTCTACAGCCCGGAGAATCTGAAGGAGTGGCAGGAGCTCCAGGCCCGCTGGCACCAGTGGGGCGCCTTCGTGCCCCTGTTCCGCGCTCACGGCCAGTGGCCGTTGCGCGAGCTCTGGAACATCGCCCCGGAGGGCAGCGAAACCTACGAAAGCATCCTATATTATATGCGCCTGCGCTACCGCCTGATGCCATATATTTACTCGCTTGTGGCACAGGTGTACAGCAGCGATTATACGATTATGAGAGGCCTGCCGATGGACTTCCCGCAGGATGCCAGAGTGGCGGATGTCAGCGACCAGTGGATGTTCGGCCCGGCCTTTATGCCATGCCCGGTGTACGAGTACGGCGCCAGGGAGCGCGAGGTGTACTTCCCGGAAGGGGTGTGGTATGACTTCTACACTGGCGAGGAGATCGCCGCGCGTAATACTATCGTCCCTGCGCCCTACGGCCGGATGCCCTTATTCGTGCGGGGCGGAAGCATCGTCCCCATCGGCCCTGAAATAGAATGGACCGACCAGAAACGGGACGACGACATCCTCCTGCTGGTCTACGCCGGGGCCGATGCCGACTTCGCCCTATACAGCGACGACGGAGTGAGCTACGGCTACGAGAGGGGAGAATCGGCCCTTATCCCCATCCATTGGGCCGATGCCACCCGCACCCTCACCATCAGCAAGCGCCAGGGCGCCTGGCCGGGAATGCCGGAGGGCTGCACCTTCCGCGTCCAGGTGATTGACCCGGAACATCCGTTCGATTATGACCCCGACGCCACGGGCAACATAAGCGTTGAATACGAAGGAAACGAAACAACTGTAACCATATGACGAAAAAACTATTTGTACTATTGGGCCTCGCGGCGGCAGTGAGCTGCACGCAGGCCAACAAACCTTCACCTGCAATCCCGGCCGACAAGGACGTTGAAGCCAAGGTGGAAAAGGTGCTGAAGGGAATGACCCTGCAGGAGAAAGCCGGCCAGATGGTCCAGCTGTCGATCCTTGTTCTCGAGGACGATACCCACGAGGCCCTGGACCCCGCAAAACTGGACAAGATCATCGGCGAATACAAGGTGGGATCCATCCTGAACGTGCTTCACGATGCCGCTCATTCGCGTGAGAACACGGCTGCGATGCTCACCCGGATCCAGGAAAAGTCCATGGAACTCATCGGCATCCCCTGCATCTACGGCCTGGATATGATCCACGGCGCCAGCTACCTCACCGACGGTTCCTTCTATCCGCAGGAAATCAACCTGGCCGCCACATTCAACCGCGAGTATGCGCGCCAGATGGGCCACGCAATGGCCTACGAGACACGCGCCGCCCAGTGCCCCTGGGTGTTCTCGCCGGTAATGGACCTTGGCCGCGACTGCCGCTGGTCCCGCCAGTGGGAGAGCTATGGCGAGGATCCCTATCTGCAGGCGGAGATGGCCCGCGAGGAGACCATCGCCCTGCAGGGAGAGGATCCGAACCACATCGACCTTGAGCATGTTGCCGTGAGCATCAAGCACTTCATGGGATACGGCGTTCCCGTCACCGGAAAGGACCGCACCCCGGCCATCATCGCCGAGAACGACCTGCGCGAGAAGTTCTTCCGCCCGTTCAAGGAGTGCTTCCGCGCCGGAGCCCTCACCGCGATGGTGAATTCCGCCTCCATCAACGGCATTCCTACCCACGCCAATAAGCTCCTCCTCACCGGCTGGGTCAAGGAGCAGCTGAACTGGGACGGTATGCTGGTTACCGACTGGGCCGATATCGACAATCTTTACAAGCGCGACCACATTGCCGCCGACAAGAGGGAGGCCGTGGCACTTGGCATCAATGCCGGTATCGACATGATTATGGACCCTTACGATCCCGAATGCGTCACCGACATCGTGGAACTTGCCAAGAGCGGCGAGATTCCCATGTCCCGCATCGACGATGCCGTGCGCCGCGTCCTTCGCCTGAAAGTGCGCCTGGGCCTGTTCGACGAGCCCGTGTGGGAGCACGACTATCCTGAGTTCGCCAGCGAGGAGTTCGCGAAGCAGTCCTACGCCGCCGCGCTAGAGAGCGAAGTGCTGCTCAAGAACGAGGGCATCCTGCCGCTCAAGGGCAGCGAGCGCATCCTCGTTTGCGGCCCCAACGCCAACAGCCTCCGTGCCATGAACGGCGGCTGGAGCTACACCTGGCAGGGTAGTGCCGACAACTTCGTACCCCAGTACAACACCATCCTGGAAGCAATCCGGAACCGTTTCTCCTCCGTTGCCTATGAGCCCGGTGTAGCATACAACGAGATTTGGGGCCAGTGGGGCGATGATTCCGATGCGGGCATCGCCCGAGCCGCCGCAGCGGCAAAGAAGGCCGATGTCGTCATCTGCTGCGTGGGTGAGAACTCCTACTGCGAGACTCCCGGCAATATGGACGACCTTAACCTGAGCGCCAACCAGAAAGAACTGGTACGCGCAGTGGCCGCATCCGGCAAGCCCGTGATCCTCGTGCTTAACGAGGGCCGTCCCCGCATCATCGGCGACATCGAACCGCTTGCAAAGGCCGTTGTGGACGTGATGCTCCCGTCGAACTATGGCGGCGACGCACTGGCTGCTCTCCTTGCCGGCGACGAGAACTTCTCCGGCCGCCTGCCCTTCACCTATTCCAAGCACATCAACTCCCTGCATACCTATGATTATAAGGTACAGGAGAACGTGGAAACTATGGAAGGCTCGTACAACTACGACGCCATTATGGACGTCCAGTGGCCCTTCGGTCACGGCCTCAGCTACACCACATTCACCTATGCCAATATGAAGGTATCGGCCACAGAGTTCAAGGCCGGGGACGTGCTGGAGGTATCCGTCGACGTAACCAACACCGGCGACCGTGAAGGAAAAGAGGCCGTGCTGCTTTACAGCTCCGACCTCGTGGCTTCCATAATTCCCGACGTGAAACGCCTCCGCGGCTTCGACAAGATCTCCCTTGCTCCGGGTGAGACGAAGACCGTCGTCCTTCAGCTCCCCGCCAACGACCTGGCATTTGTGGGGGCCGATGGCAAGTGGCGCCTGGAAAAAGGCGAGTTCCGCCTTGCCTGCGGCGGCCAGAGCGTAATGATAAGCTGCTCGGAGACCAAGGTCTGGGAGCAGCCTAACATACTATAATCCTGCACTGATCCGGAATGGTGGATTGTCCACGTCTACATCCCACTGTTCCGGGTCGGTTTCAAGAATAAGCAGGGCACGCCCGTTGAAAGCGGGAACGGTGAATTCCTTACCGTCAAAACAGTGCTCGATACCATGCCAGGCGGGGTCTCCATTGCCCCCGCCTATTATTTTTGCATTGCCCTCCACGGAGAAATGGATGGGATTGCAGGCATCGGGAACGATTCGGCCCTTGCTGTCGTTGATGGTGGCAACGGCGATAATAGTCTTGCCGATGACCTCGCAATTGACCATCAAGCTCTGTGCGGACCCGGTTGTCTCGATTGTGCGCGTAACCACCTTCTTATTGCCCTTGTAGCCGACGGCAACCACCTTTCCGGCCTTGTATTTGGCCGTGAACTTTACGTGGCCGTCCGCGGGCACGGCCTTGGTGCCCAGATTCTTCCCGTTCACCTTCAGCTGAACCTTGTCGCAGTTGCTGTAGACCCAAAGGCCGATGTCTTCTCCCTCGTGCCCCTGCAGGTTCCAGTGAGGGAAAACGTGCAGCACGGTTTCGTCGGTCCAGGCCGCCTTCAGATACCAGGCTTCGTCCTTGAGGAAGCCGCAGTAGTCCAGGATGCCGAACTCCGAAAGCACGGCGGGATAGGCCAGGGGATTGGGCTCTCCCTTATAGTCGATGCCCGTCCAGAAGAACACGCCGCCGGCCCAGGGATGGTCCCTGTAGAACTGCCAGCCGCGCTCGATCACGTTCTCCGGGGAACCGGTGCGGTTGATGGAAGGCATGCGGCTTTCCTCCGGGAAATACACTCCGCGTGTGCCGCAGCCGGTGGTTTCCTCGGAACCGAAGATTATCCATTCCGGATGGCGCTGGTGGCGTCCCTCCACGTCGTTCTGAACAATGTAGTTGTATCCCTGCACCTGCAGCCCTTCAATAAGCGTGGCACCGCCTGCGTTCGCCGCAGTGGTCTGGCGGGAAGGATCCAGCAAGTGTACATAGTCCTGCATCTGCTGCACTATGGCAGCGCCGGCGGGATTGTTCTCCAGGCCCCACTCCTCGTTACCCATGCTCCAGACAATCACGCAGGGATGGCTTCGGCCGAAGCGCACCATATTCTCAAGCAGGCGCTTGTGCTCCGCGTTGATACCCATAAGACGGTTTTCGTCGATCACCATCACGCCCAGTCGGTCGCAGATATCCAGGAGGGCAGGGGTGGCGGGATTGTGGGAGCAGCGGATGGCGTTTACGCCCAGTTTCTGAAGCTGCTTCACGCGCCACTCGATGAGGCCGTCCGGCATCGCGCTGCCCGTTCCGGCGTGGTCCTGGTGCAGGTTCACGCCCTTGAGAATCACCTTGCGTCCGTTGAGCACAAAGCCTTCATCGGCATTGAATTCAGCACTCCTCAGGCCCACTTTGGTGTGGTGTGTGTCGATGGTGAGTTCCACGATGGGGATATTATCCCTGCCGGCGCCGTTGCTATAAGGGATGAAGATGTCGCTGGGCGGAGCTGTCTTTCCGGTTGGAGTTTCGGCATAGACCGATGTTTCCAGCGTGTACAGGAACGGATCGTCCACATCCCAGAGATGGGGGAAACGCACTTTGAGGCTGGTGCTGAGCGTTGCGGTTTCACCAGGCTTCAGGTTGCCGTTGGCCTTTCCGGAGGCTATCTCGCGGCCTTCCGGGTCGAGCAGGCGGTACACCGTTTCGCATTTCGCGTTTTCGTGGGCGGAGTTCTCCAGCTCGGTGAATACCGTCAGGATACCATCGTCCCAGATAGTATAAATGCCGCCCTCGGTGGCGTGTACAGGGGATTTCTCGATGAGATAGGCGTTGCGGTAGATGCCCGCGCCCTCATAGAACCAGCCTTCCTCAAGGCTGGCATCGGCCCTCACGCAAATGACGTTGTCGCCGCCATAGTTGATGTAAGGCGTGATGTCGTAAACCTGCACGGCGTATCCGCTGGGCTCGGTTCCCATATACACGCCGTTGAACCATACCGTGGCGTTGCGGAAAATGCCGTCGAAGCGCAGTTCGTAGTGCTTCTCGCTTGTGATGCCATACTCGTCCGGGTCTTCCGCCGGAGCAATGCTGATGGTCTTCCGGTACCAGCCCACGCTGGTTTCCGGATATTTGTACCCGATCATCTTGTATCCGTGCGAGTGGCTGGCTTCCGGGGCGTAGGGGAGGGTTGTCACCCAGTCGTGCGGGACGCTTACGTCCTGCCACGCGGAATCGTCAAAACCGGGGCTGTACGGGCCCGTGTTGTGGATTCCCGCAGCCTTGGTGATATAGTTGAAGTACTCTGTTCCGCAGCCGAAATCCAGCGCGGGATCCGCTGCGTTGCCAAGTGCGAACTTCCAGCCGTCATGCAACAGGGTTACCTGCTGCGCCTGCGCAACTACGGCCGCCAGGCACAGCACGATGGTTAAAAGCTTTTTCATATCGATCCGATTCTAATTCCAGGGGTCGGCCGATGCCGGGAGGCGGATGTCGGAGAGGAACTGAATCTCGTTAAGGAACCACTCTCCGGTGCTCTTTTTCTGGCGGAGTTTTACCGTGCGGGGATTGTCCGCGCCGCCGGAGAACAGCCACAGCGTTGCCCAGCCGTCCGATGCGAAGGAGTCCCTGTTGGACCTTACCTTTATCATATACGGATTACTGGGCGTATAGTCGTTCTGCGGGGTTGCACCGGCGAAGAAGGAACGCACCTTATAGTACTTCTTCCCCTCGAACCTGTCCCTGAGAAATCCCTTTTCATAGGCCGATAATTCCTCCGGTCCCTTCAGGTAGTTGAGCATGTCGAAGCAGTCTTCCTGTGAGGTCTCGTAACGCATAAGCGCCACCACGGTGAGCGCCGCCACGGCATACGGGTCCTTCATATTGGCCTCCTTCATTGCCTTGAGTTCCTCCACGTTGTTGGGAAGGGCCCTGAAGGTGAACTGCTTGTCCGTGTTGGTTGCAGCGTTGTACAGGGAATTTGAAATTGTGGTGGTGCTTACGGTTTTCTTGTTTTTGATCTTGTTCACCAGTGCGCAGGAGTTCACGAGCAGCGCGGCGACGATTACCAGAAAAAGTGTCCTTTTCATATTATGGTTCTATTAGTTATAAGCGCTCATATGTTGCAAAAATACAAAAAAAGTAGTTAATTTGTATGTTGCACGCGTGAAACAATCAAATCACACCGATATGAAAAAGTTCTTTATCACCCTTATGGCGGCTGTGCTTGTGGCCGTCGCCGCAGTTCCCGCCAGTGCCGGCAACTTTATGCCCTCGCCGGGCAAGGGCCCCGTGGAACAGTTCATTTCCCTGTTCAACCGTTTCTTCGTACTCAACTATCTGAGCACCGATCTTGAACCCAACGACCAGAACCAGTCCAAGCTTGCAGCCCTGGACCAGCTGGCAGACGATGCCGTAGGGGAGATCGTGGATCTGTTCGAAGCGTATGGCAAACACGTCTTCACCGCATCCGAGAAGGTTCAGCTGGCCAATTTCATCGACGTCCTTTACACAATGGCGGAAGGGGAGACGGACACCAAGTCCCTGGCACGCATCAAGAACCAGATCTACTCCATGGACACCATGAACGACCTGTACGACGCCATCCTTGCCGGGGATGAAGCTCCTGTGAGCCCGATGCTCACGTACACGTACAAGGATGTTACCGTGAGGTATCCCAAAACCTACGAACTCAGCACCAGCGATACCCAATACGGCGTTCACCTCTATCTCCAGCACGAAGATATCGTCCCCAACTCCGTCTATATGGAGATAGAGAAGATCGATGCCGACGATTTTGCAAGCCTTTCCAGTAGCAAGCTCGAGAATTTTCTCAGGAACGAATGCCAGAAGTACTACGACAACTATATCGACAGCGATTATAAGATTTCCTGGAAGTCGGATATGACCTTCTACGATGACACCAAGATGGCCATCATCGCCGTCAAGGGTATTCAGTACGGCCACGATTTCACCGGCGAGGTGCTCAGCATCATCCACGGCGACTATCAGTTCACCGCCTTCATCACCGGCAGCGACGACGAGAACGAGAAGGAAGCCCGCGATATATTCCTTTCTGCAATCGACAGTCTGTAAATGAAAGTAGTTGTTTTAATGCTGGCCTTCGGCCTTTGCCTGCCTGTGACCTGGGCTTGCAGGAAGCAGCGCGTGGAGGGCGAGATACAGGGCTATGAGTATGCCCGCCACGGGATGAGGTCGGATCCGGAGGAGTACTACAAGCTGGAACGCAACCCGGAAGGCACGCTCATCCTCAAGTATACGCATTACGAGCGTATCCTCAAGGTTATCAAGGCGCCGGACGATGCCCTTGCGGTTATCGACGGCTATGTTCGCAGCGCCCGGATGTGGAACATCAGGGAGATGTATCCCAATCCTCCGTACGTGAAGGACGGCCATATGTGGAACCTCAAGATCACCTACGAGCAGGGCAGCATATATTCAAGCGGCAGCAACAATCAGCCATCGGCCAAAATCCAGGGCGCCATCGAAGCTATCAATGCATACCTTCACGGCCTCACGGATAATGTGACCGAGGCCGACATAATCGAATACGTACCTTATGAATAAAATTCTCAAAATCATGGCAGTAGCGGGCGCAATTACGGCCGCATCGTGCGCACCCAAATCGGCACGGACAGTAGTGGAGGCCGGCCGCGTGGAAACCGGCTCCATAGACAGTAAGATTCTCGGCGCAGAGGTACAGTACAATGTGTATCTCCCTGCCGGGTACGACATCTCCAGCCGCACGTTCCCCATCGTGTATCTGCTGCACGGCCTCACGGACACCTACACCGCGTGGGTGGAAAAAGGCAATATGCAGGAAGTGGCGGATTCGGTTATCGCCAGCGGCGATGCCTGCCCCATGATCATCGTCATGCCCAATGCCGGCGGCCCGGACATCCAGCACACCTGGAACGGCTACTTCAACATGCCCGGCTGGGCCTACGAGGACTTCTTCTTCCAGGAGCTGATGCCCGCCGTGGAAGCCAAGTATCACGCCATGGGGGACAAGGGCTATCGCGCAGTGATGGGCCTGTCGATGGGCGGCGGCGGATCGGCAGTGTATGCCCAGCATCATCCGGAGCTCTTCTCCAGCTGCTATGCAATGAGCGGCTGGCTTGACAACAAGTCCGATGAAGTGAATGCCGAGCACCAGGAGAAAGACTGCTTCTGGTACGTGTGCGAGGCTGTTCGCGAGAACTCCGCCATCGACTATGTCCTCAAGGCCGATGACGCCACGCTAGAGGCTTTACGCTCCGTCGCCTGGTTCGTGGACTGCGGCGATGACGACTTCATCTTCGACCTTAGCGTCGACTTCTACAGGGCGATGCGCTCCCGCGAGGTGCCCTGCGAGTTCCGTGTCCGCGACGGCGTCCACAACTGGGACTACTGGCACGTCTCCCTGGCCCAGGCCCTTCCCTTTGCCACCTCCCACTTTACGTCCCGCTAGCATTGCGCGGTGGGCCGTTTGTGGCAAACCCTCTCGGGAGGCTCTTCGGGGCCTCCCTTTTTCGTGCCGGTCCGCATTTTCGGCCGGTTTTTGCTTGTCGACCCGGCATTTTGCCCTGCCGGTCCGCATTTTCGGCCCCAAAATGCTGGTGGGCTCGAGGTGCCCTGCGAGTTCGGATCTGCGACTGGGTGTACATAAAGAAAACCCGACTCACTATACTTATTAAAATCGTAAAGAAACTCGAAAGAGAATGATTATTAACGATTTTGACATGTTTTGAACGAATATGGACGGGAAAGTGCAGAAAGTTTGGTAAATTTGCAAAAAGGGGGCGCAGGTGACAGATGTCGAAATGGAATCCCTGAGCTCTGGTAAATGGTAAACGGTTATGACGGTACGGGCGGCAACGGGCGCGGATATCGGCGCGATTATGGACGTCCTGGAGGCGGCCCGGGGGATAATGCGCGCGAGCGGCAACGATGGTCAGTGGGTGGACGGGTATCCGTCCCGGGAGGTGGTGCGCTCCGACATCGACCTGGGCCATGGCTATTTGGTCCTTGCCGATGATGGCTCTCCCGCAGGCTACTTCGCCTTCATCCCCTCGCCGGAGCCTACCTATGCCCGAATTTTTGAAGGCCGATGGCTGGACGACACCCTCCCGTACCATGTGGTCCACCGCATCGGCAGTTACCCCCACGTGCACGGGGTGTTCCGAACCATTATGGACTGGTGTTTCGCGCAGGACGGCAATATCCGGATAGACACGCACCGCGACAACCACATCATGCAGCACTGCATCCTCCGCTACGGCTTCCGCTACTGCGGCATCATCTACCTCGCCTCCGGCTCCGAACGCCTGGCCTACCAGCTACTCTCCTCAGGCCCTAGCTGAGGCCCAGACGGGCTTCCACGACGTTCATCACGTAGTCTCCGGTCTTCTCGCATTCTGCGATAAGGTCGGACAGGACTGTTCCAAGCTCGTAGCTGTACACTTTGTCGTCCAGGTTGGAGATGTTCTGGTCTTTCAGGGAATCCCTGAGGGCATTGATGCGGTGTTCGATCTCGAAGGATGTCTCCACGCTGAAATCTGCCCTGTGGCCGCCCAGGACGCGGTTCATCTGCGCGAGAGCCTCATCCACGGTGGCATACATCTTCAGGATGCTGTCGTTGAGACTGTCTTTGAACCACACCTTGTGCGAGCGCTTGCGGCGCATGATGCGCGCAAGGTTGAAGCAGCTGTCGCCGATGGACTCCATCTCCCCGATTTCGCGCATCATCAGAAGGATAGTCTGCTTGGTCTCGTCGGAAAGGTGGGCCTTGCCGATATCGCCCAGATACTTGCCGATCTCGTTTTCCATCCGGTCGGAAATGTCTTCACCCTTCTTGATGCGCTCGAACAGCTTGTCGAATTCTTTCTCGTCCTGGGTGCTGTAGAGGTCCGTCACCAAGCCGAAGAGGCGCTGCATGCGCTCGCCAAAGGCCACAATCTCCTTCTGGGCCTGCAGTACGGAGAGTTCCGGGGTTTTCATGATACCGCCGCGGATGAACTTGAGGCTGAATTCGTCGTCCTCATCGGCCTTCCTGGGCTTGATGATGAAGCATACCAGTTTCTCTATCTGAGGGATGAACCAGATGAGAACCAGCGTGTTGATGACGTTGAAGAAGGTGTGGAACGTAGCCAGGGCGAAGGAAAGCTTGGTGGGATCCTGCTCCGTGGCGGTGGGATCCAGTCCCACTACCGCGCACACCATCCTCACGAAGGGGAAGAACAGGATGAGCACCCAGATAACGCCGAACACGTTGAACAGCAGGTGCGCCATAGCGGTGCGCCGGGCCTGGGTATTCGCGCTAAGGGCAGCGAGATTCGCGGTAACCGTTGTGCCGATATTCTCGCCCATAACCAGTGCTATGCCCTGGAAAATGGTTATGGCTCCGGTGGCGCAAAGGACCATTGTGATAGCCATCAGGGCTGCGGAACTCTGCACGATGGCGGTGAGGACAGTGCCTATGAGAAGAAACAGCAGGATGGTTCCGTAATTGGTCTTGAAGCTGGAGAAGAAGGCCACTACTGCAGGCTTGCTGGCAAGGTCCATCTCCACCCCTGTTGCCTTGAGCACGCCCAGGGCGAACAGCAGGAAGCTGAGTCCGAAAAGGAAATCTCCGATATAGCGGTACTTGCCTGTCTGGATGAGAATTATGCCAATCAGAAATACCGGCCACACAACATTGGCTATGTTGAAGGAGAACCCGGCCGACATGATCCATGCGCTCATGGTTGTGCCGATATTGGCTCCCATAATAACTGATATAGCCTGAGCAAGGGTGAGCAGCGCCGCGTTCACGAACGACACGGTCATCACCGTAGTTGCGGCCGATGACTGAACGGCCACCGTGACCAGTGCTCCGGTTGCAACGCCGGACAGGCGGTTTGTGGTCATGGCACCCAGAAGGTGACGCAGCTGCGGGCCGGCCATCTTCTGCAGGGCCTCGCTCATCACTTTCATGCCGTATATCAGGAGGGCTATTGAGCCCAGGAGTTTCAGGACGATTAGCATAAGATTCAGGTGTTACCTTGCAAATTTAAGAAAAAAGTACGTATTACACGTAACGTTTGCCAGGGAAAAAACGCGGAACGCTTCGGCAAAACTTGGCGTATTCCGGGTATTTGCCGCCGCTAATTTCCTCTGCCAGAGCGGAACTGCCCTGGAACAGCACAACAAGAAGAAGTGCGCCGATCAGGCTCCAGTTCGCTATTCCCATTCCGGCTCCGATGGAGAAAATGTAGAAGCATACCCATATCGCCTGCTCGGCAAAATAGTTGGGATGGCGGCTGTGGCCCCACAGACCCGTGGTGTTGAATCCCTTGTTGTACGGTGCGGGGAGGTCTTCGAGTTTTGCCCCATCGGCAAGAAGAGAATGCTTGCGGCTATGGAAGGCCCACTGCTGCTCATCGGCCACCGTTTCCCAGATGATGAAGCCAAGCATCAGGGCCGCAGCGATGGCATCGACCCAGCCGAACGGCGCGCTGGACTGCATAGCAACCAGGGCAGGGAAGGTGGTCATGAGCACCAGGGCGTTCTGGTAGATGGAGATAAACCCAAGGTCGAACAGCGCCCACGCCCAGCGCTTGCGGAAAGCGGGGCCAGAACGCACTACAGCCCAGCGATAGTCCTCCGTTCCTTCCCAGAACTTGAGCCTGTAGGCCCCCTTGCGGGCAAAATTGAATGTGAGACGGATGCCCCACAGTGTGGCTAGTGCGGCCATTACCACAAGTCTGGGGCTCATACCGCCCTTTGCGGCAATTACCCAAGTGTATGCGATTGGCAGCAGGCTCCACAGCTTGTCCATCTGGGAATTGTTGCCCGTAGCTTCACCCACAATGAAACAAAACGCAGCACTACCCCCTGCAATAATCAGGAGTATCTTCAGCGTCTCTAGTTGAGTGGCGTCCAGCGCCGGCCCCACAGTGAAATACAGCACAGGGCACACAATGATGGAAAGCGCAATAAGCGCCCCCATCAACGGAATGTTCATCTTCATCAAACTTAGCGTTTTAGGTATGCAAAGATAATAAATCTATTGCTTTCGCCACAGCTTGGTCATGTCTTCGAGGGTTTTGCCTTTGGTTTCGGGGACGAGGCGCCATACGAATAAAGCGGCGAGCAGGCAGATGACGCCGTAGAGAGCATAGGCGAAGAAGTGGCCGAAACTGTCGCCCATCGACCCGAGTTTCATGTTGTACATGGGGACGAAGGTGGAGCTCACGATGAAGTTGAAGATCCACTGGAAGGCCACGGCCCAGGCCGTTGCCTGGCTGCGGATGGTGTTGGGGAAGATTTCCGAGATGTACACCCAGCAGATGGGTCCCCAGCTGAACATGAAGCAGGCGCTGTAGAGCATGATGCTCACCACCGGTACAAAGGCCGGAAGCACACAAACATTACTTAGTGCAACTCCCAGTGCGCCAACTGCCATTCCCAGCGAACCGGTAATGAGCAGCGGCTTGCGGCCCAGTTTCTCAACGGTGAACACGGCAACCAGCGTGAACGAAATGTTTATCACACCCATTATAACCGTGAATAGCATGTTGTTGGTTACGCCCATCGACTCAAATATCCTGGGCGCGAAATACAGCACGGCATTGATGCCGATGATCTGCTGGAACACGGACAACATACAGCCGATGAACACCACCAGGAAGCCGTAGGCGAAGAGTTTCTCCGTCTTTTCCACGGCCGTCGCCTTGATTTCCGCAAGTATCTCGCGCGCCTTGGCCTCGCCGTTGATGTTGGACAGGACGGTGAGGGCTTTGTCGTCCTTGCCGTTAAGGGCAAGGTAACGCGGCGTCTCGGGCACTAGCAGGATAAGCAGGGCGAACAGGCCGGCGGGAACCGCTTCCGAAACGAACATCACCCTCCAGCCGACGGCGTTGGTCCAGGCCACGATATTGGGGTCGGACGCGTGGCTGCGGATGATGAGGAAGTTCACGAAGTACACCACAAGCTGGCCGAAGATGATGGCGAACTGGTTCCAGGAAACCAGGGTGCCGCGCTTGTTGGCAGGGGAGACCTCGGCAATGTACATGGGGCAGAGGGCCGATGCCATGCCCACGCCAATGCCGCCCAGCACGCGGTACAGGTTGAAGGCGACCAGCAGCTTGAGTGTGGGAACGCCCTTCTCGAAGAAGATGAACTCCGGGTAGTAGGAGCCCAGGGCGCTCAGCAGGAACAGGATACCGGCGATGAACAGCGAACGCTTACGGCCCAGCTTTGCGGCCACCAGTCCGGAAAGGAAGGCGCCGATGATGCAGCCGATAAGCGCGCTGGAAGTGGTGAATCCGTGCGTGGCGTCCGTGTAATTGAAATCGGAAGCCCCCTGGAAAAACGCCTGCAGGCCCTTTTCCGCGCCGGAAATCACCGCGGTATCATATCCGAACAAAAGGCCGCCGATTACCGCAACCAGTACAATCCCGAAGAGATAACCGGCGCTGCCTTTTTGTCTAAACTCACTCATACTACTTTGCGTACAGGTTCAGGATGGTTTCGTAGAGCTCCTGCTTGCCGGAGGCGGCCACGGGTGCGCCGTTCTTCTTGGCGTAGTCGTAGATCTCCTCCAGGGTGGCTTTGCCTTCCTCGAACTTCTTGCCCAGGCCGCTGTCGAAGGAAGCGTAACGTTCCTTCACCATCTTGCAGATGGGGCTCTCCTCAAGAACTGCAGCCGCGTTGAGCAGCGCGTGTGCCATTGCGTCCATAGCGCTGATGTGGGCGATGAAGATGTCCTCCGGGTCGGTGGAAGAGCGGCGCAGCTTTGCGTCGAAGTTGGTGCCGCCGTCCTTGAAGCCGCCGTTGCGGATGATCTGCATCATTGCCTGGGTGAGGTCGTAGGGGTCCACGGGGAACTGGTCGGTGTCCCAGCCGTTCTGGGCGTCGCCGCGGTTTGCGTCGATGGAGCCGAGGAAGCCGTTGTCCACGGCCACGGTGAGCTCGTGCTCGAAGGTGTGGCCAGCCAGGGTGGCGTGGTTAACCTCGATGTTCACCTTGAAGTCCTTGTCCAGGCCGTTGGCGTGCAGGAAGCCGATGACGGTCTCCGTGTCCACGTCGTACTGGTGCTTGGTGGGCTCCATGGGCTTGGGCTCGATGAGGAATGTGCCCTTGAATCCCTTTGCGCGAGCATAGTCGCGTGCCGCGATGAGCATCTTGCCAAGGT
>JAILDI010000071.1 GCA_024689525.1 Bacteroidales bacterium | reverse complement strand
GCCTTGGCAATGTTGAAACCGATACCGTAGGAAGCTCCTGTAATCCAGGCGTTTTTGCCTTCCAGTGAAAAAAGATTTGCCATTATATTGTGTTTTGATGTTTCTGCTACAAATATACAAACGTTTGCATTATTATGCAAGGGTGGTGATTATTTTGGCAGTCCGAAAGTGTCGGACAGTTCCTTCATCTGGGCATCGGACATGCCGTCCGGCTCGAAGCCCATGTTCCTCGCGGTTATGTAAATCTGAGCCGCCTTGTTCAGCACGTCCACCTGGTCGAAGGCATCTACGATATCCACGTCCACAGCGAAAACGCCGTGCTTTTCCCACATCACAACGTCATAATCTTCGTCGATGGTGCGTATGGTGGCATCGGCAAGCTCCACGCTGGATGGCAGCATGTAGGGCACCATTCCCAGGCCGCGGGGGCAGAACGCCTTGGTCTCCGGAATCATCGACCAGAGCATCCTGGTGGCCTTATCCTTCTCCATCCAGAAGCGGCTGTGGGTAAGTGCAACGAGTTCGATTGGATGGGTGTGAAGCGAGGCGCGGTAAGGCGATCCCTTGGCCAGGAGATAGTCGTGCACGGCCAGGTGCGAAGGAAGTTCAGACGTGGGTGCCACCGGAAAGTCTGCCACTATCTCATAACTCTTGCAGTCCGGCAGTATGCGGATTATCGACCCGTTCCGCATCGGATCCCGGGCCAGATCCCGCATGCGCTTTCCGGTACCCTTGCAGTAGAACCAGCATCCTTTCAGATGCGGCAGGTGCTTGCCTATCGGCATCGGCCGGCTTATGGCTTTCATGGCGCGCATATCATCATCGACATACTCCGTGATATTGATGGTGTTATTGCCGCCGTTGCGCTCCGCCCATCCTTTCTGCCAAAGATATCCGGCCACCTCGGCCACTTTGCCGATAGACTCACGCAAGGCCTCCCTGTTATTCAGAATACTCATATTATCTGAGGTAAGAATGTGCTTATTATCAAAACCAGGATACCCGTTACCAGAACGGCAACGGTTTTACGGCTTACGCCCTTCCATTCCTTGAGGATGATGCCCCATACATTGGAGAACACCACGTTCAGCGCCATCAGGATGCACCAGCTGAAGGTGATGAGCGCGGGATAAGCGGTAAGGAAACCCTTGCCCAGCGACAGTCCGAAGAACTGCGAGTACCACAGCAGGCCGGCCAGGCAACAAAACAGCAGATTGTTGCCCCACAGCCCCTTCTGTTTATAATCCTTCCAGGTCTTATTCCTGGCATTCTGATAGAAGCAGTAGCATGCGTTGGTGATAAATCCGCCGAATGTAACCAGAAGGGTCGCGGGAAGACTCTTGAATATCTCGGGCGTGGCTTCCCACGAAATGGGCTCGCCGAAACTTAGGCCGATATTGAAGCACGCGCTCATAAAACCAGCCAGCAGGGCGACGAATATGCCCTTTCCGAAATTGAAGTCTTTCACCGCCTTCTTCTTCTCCTCTTCCGGCAGGGCCGATGCCTTCATAGCCCCGGCCACGCCGATTATGGCAATGCCGATGAGCGTGACAACCACGCCGATAATAACTGACGAGGTAAGATCATGCGCATGCCCCGTGAACACTGGCCCCAGGATGGCTCCAAGCCCGGCGCAGGTTCCAAGGGCGATGCTCTGGCCAAGTGCAACTCCCAGGTAGCGCATACTCAGGCCAAAAGTGAGTCCTCCGACACCCCAGAGCGCTCCAAAAAGTATCGTGAGCAGTGACGCTTTGCCGTTAGCCGCGAACAGGCCGAACAGCGACTCACCTGCCGGAACGGCAATCAACGCTCCGATCAGAGGGAAGACAAGCCACGCAAACACGCCCTGCACTATCCAGTAACTCTCCCAGCTCCACTTCTTTATCTTGTTGATTGGCACGTAACTGCTGGATTGGCAGAACGCGCCGATACCAATAATCAATAAACCTAATATCAGTTTCATCGTTTGGAAGTAACTTCACGTTCGTATTTCTCAATCTCCGGGATGAACGCCTCGCCCACGGGAACACCGTTCTTATAATTGAAGTAGTCGAACACGGCTCCGAAAGGAAGTGTCTTGGCCTCTTCCAGAAGCGCCAACCTCTGGAAACCCTTTCCGGCGTCTTCGTATTCGCGCAGTTTGGCAAGGGGCTCAAGGAGTGCCGAAAGCAGGCATTTCTGGGTGGCCCTTGTACCGATGACGTATGCGCCGATGCGATTGATTGCGGCATCAAAATAATCCAGGCCGATGTGCGAGCGGTCAAGGGCGTCGGCACGGACAATCTCCTTGAAGAGATCCAGCGTCTGGTCGTTCATTATGGTCACGTGGTCGGAGTCCCAGCGGATGGGGCGGCTCACATGAAGCATCAGTTCGGGCACGAACAGAAGCAGCGAAGCCACCATGTCGGCCACGTTCTCCGTCATCTCGTAATGGCCGGTATCCAGCGTGTACATGAGCTTGCGGGTGGCGCAGTAGCCTGCCACAAAGTCGTGGGAACCCACAGTATAGCTCTCCAGGCCGATTCCGAAGAGCTTTGCCTCCAGGCATGTCTTCATGCCCAGCAGATCTTCTTTCAGGATTTCGTCCAGGCTTTCGGCGAAGATTTCGCGGTAACGCTTTCGCTCCACCGTCTGGTCCTTTGAGCCGTCGTGAACCCAGATGTTCATTATGCAGGGATCGCCCTGCGCCTTGCCCATCGCATCCGCAATGCGGCGGCAGCGTTTTGTATGCTCGATCCAGAAGTCACGGATGCCCTTATCGGGATTTGCCAGCGACAGGTCCCCACTCTTGGGATGGCCGAAAGAGGTGGAATTGAAATCCAGCTTGAGGCCGTTTTCCTTAGCCCACTGTATCCAGCTCTCAAAATAGCGCACGTCCACCTGGTCGCGGTCTACGAACTTACCGCCGAAATCGCCATAAATCTCGTGCAGGTTCAGGCGATGGTTACCGGCGATGAGGCTCTTCGCAAAGAGCACATCCTTACGCACCTCGTCTATATTCCGCGCCCTGCCGGGATAATTGCCGGTGGTCTGGATTCCGCCGGACAGCCCCGCCGCGCTTTCAAAGCCGATGACGTCGTCGGTCTGCCAGCAATGCAGCGAAATGGGTGTTTTCTCCAGAATTTCGATAGCTTTGTCGGTGTCCACACCCAGCGCGGCATACCGCTCCCTGGCAATCTCATAGGACTTCAAAATCTGTGATTCGTTCATATTATGACGGATTATAAGTTTTTACTTCAAATGCTTTTGCTATCATCCTGCGCATCTCCCAGCGGTCCTTCACCAAGCCAGCGGCCTTCGCCTGCATCATAATATTGCCAATTGCCGTGGCCTCCGTGGGCCCGGCCACCACAGGCATGCCTATGGCATCGGCCGTCCACTGGTTAAGCAACCCGTTCGCGCTGCCACCGCCTATGATATGCAGTTTCTCTATCTTGAAGGGCGCAAATCCCTGCAGCATGTCCAGCACTTCCTTATACCGCTCCGCCAGGGAGCGATATATGCAGGATACAATCTGTGAGTCAGAGGCAGGGCCCGTGACCGCAAGTATCTCCTCAACCATATTCTGCGGATTGGCAAAGCAGGGATCGTCCGGATTGATGCGCCCCTGGAACGATGCCTCTGCATGGGCCATGGACTCAAGTTCCGTGTAGGAATAGTCCTTGCCCTGTGCTTTCCACACTTTTCGGCACTGCTCCAGGAGCCACATCCCGGTGATGTTCTTCAGGAAGCGGGTGGTACCTTCGATACCTCCTTCATTTGTGAAATTCAGCCGGGCGCTTTCCTTATTTATAATAGGGGAAGGCACCTCGATTCCCATCAGGCTCCACGTGCCGCTGCTAAGATATGCAAACTTCTCGTCGCATGCTGGCACCGCTGCTATGGCCGATGCCGTATCATGCCCGGCAACAGCCACAACGGGGATTCCCTCGAACCGTCCCACCTCAACGCTGCTCTGGACTATGGGAAGTAGCACATCGCTCCTTACACCAAGTTTCTCCAGCAGCCCCTTGTTGAACTGGCGGCTTCCCTGGTCCATCATGCCGGAAGTTGATGCAATCGTGTATTCGCATACCTGACGGCCCGTAAGCATGTATGCCAGAAGGTCCGGCACAAACAGGATGTTCTTGGCATACTTAAGCGGCGCGAATTCCTCCTGCGCCTGCGCATACAGCTGGAAAATCGAATTAAAATTCATTATCTGTATGCCGGTTGCCCCATACAGATCCTCGCGTGAAACGGTTTCGTACACCTTTTCCGGAATACCCTCCGTATACGGATCCCTGTAGGCGCGCGGATTTCCGAGGAGCGAACCGTCATCGGCCACGAAGCCGAAATCAACGCCCCAGGTGTCTATGCCGATGGAATCTATCTGCACTCCTTCCTGCTTAAGGGCGGACAGGCATTTGCGGAAATGTTCGTAAATTGACAGTATGTCCCAATAGTACTTCCCGCGAAGTTCGATTATGCCGCTGGGGAAGCGGTATACCTCTCTCATCTCGAATCGCCCATCGCCGAAAGTGGCCAGTACGGCGCGCCCAGAAGTGGCTCCGCAGTCAAAGGCGAGGAATGTTTTCTTATTGGCCATAGACAAAAACTATGATTATTGCTGCGAATATAACACTTAATTAACACCAATATAATGAACAATATGCCATAAAAACTTTGATTTTTGACACAACTATATTATCTTTACGCCATGAGCGGAAAAGCACAGCACCTGAAGTATCTTGCGGTGGGCCCCAACGACCTTTCCTGGGGCCTTGCCGTCAACTCCGTGGGCTCTCAGGAAGTTGGAGCAGGCGAGCCCTACCCTCCCGGCAACCATCCCACACGCTACCTTTTCTCCGAACAGCGCGGACGTATTCTGGACGAATACCAGCTGCTATACATCACCGAAGGCAGCGGGCGCTTCAAAAGCGCCAGCCTGCCACAAACCTTGGCCATCGAAAAGGGCGACGTGTTCCTCCTGTTCCCCGGCGAATGGCACTCCTACCGAAGTGACGAGAACACAGGCTGGAAAGAATACTGGATTGGATTCAACGGCGCTCAGGTTGACGCATGGGTTCAGAGTGGTTTCTTCTCCAAGGCCAAGCCCGTGTGGAAGGTGGGCCTGCACAGCGAAATGGTGGCCCTTTACGAAGAGGCCATTGAGGCCGCATCGCGCCAGGAATCTGGCTTTCAGCAGCGCCTGGGAGGCATTGTAGCCCATCTGCTTGGGCTTGCATGGTCCTACGGACGCAACAACTCAATGGGAGAAGTGGCGGATCAGATGAACCGTGCCAAGATACTCATAAGTGAAGAATTCCGCACCATCGGCCCGGAAGAAGTGGCAGCGCGCCTGTACATGGGTTATTCAAAATTCCGACGCGTGTTCCGCGAATACACCGGCATCTCCCCCGCCAGGTACATCCATCAAATCCGTATCGGACGCGCCAAAGAATGGCTCACCAACACCTCCAGGGCTATAAAACACATTGCCTTCGATGCCGGCTACGAAAACGATGAATACTTCTTCACGGCCTTCAAGCGCGCCACGGGCATGACCCCGCAGCAGTACCGCTCCTTTACCCAGGGCCGCGACTCCCTCAAAACCTCCGAAAAGTAACTTTTTTACTATTTTTCTTGGAAAATAGCAGAACTTTAGTTACTTTTGCAATGGACTTATAAATACTAATGCCTATGAGTAAGAAGGTATGGGAGGTCATGGACCTCCTTGAAGAGAATGGATGGCATTACGAAAGGACCAGGGGAGATCATCATATTTATGTAAAACCGGGAAAAAGGCCAGTTCCAGTCCCCGGCAAAAGGAATGCTGATTTGCCTGAAGGTACATATAAATCCATTCTGCGTGAGGCGGGGCTAAAATAGCCCCCCTCCTGGAAGATATATGGTTAATACCTCATATTATGAAAAAGTTAACAGTAATCATCGAATCTGCGCCAAACAATTATGGTGCGTATATTCAAGGTGTTGATGGCGTCGTTGCCATTGGTTACAGTATTCCTGAAATGAAGGAAAAGATTAAAGAGGCTATAGAAGTATATAAGGAGAGTTGTATTGAAGATGGTTTTGAAATCCCCGAGCCTTTGCAAGGAGAGTATGAACTAGAGTATCATATTGATGTAAAGTCTTTTTTGGAAGTGTATTCCCAGTACTTTACCAAAGCGGGCCTGGAACGTCTTACCGGAGTTAATCAGAAACAACTCTGGCATTATGCAAGCGGGCGAACCAAGCCTAGGAAGAAACAAAGAGAGCGTATAGAAACAGCCATCCATAATCTTGGCAGGGATTTGCTGGCGTTTAGTTTTTGATTCCCCCCTTTTCTATTTATAAGTCCAACCCTTTAAGGGGCGAAAAGCGGTGAGCGGTAAAGCGTGAGCCGCTTTTTTGTATCAAAGGTTCAAAATGTTTGTCAGATACTCCCCTATTCTGTCCAGCCAGGTGTAGCTGCCTGTACCGGGCGACGCATTGCGCTGGAAACAGTGATCGCGCAGGGCCAGAGTGTGAAGTTCGCTCTGGATACCCATGCTGCGCATTTTCTCCCACACTTTCACCGAGTTCATCGCAGCCCATCGGTCAGCATCGCCGTGAATCAGCAGCATGGGAGCGGTGTCAAGGTCAAATGAGAACTCGGGTACCAGAGTGGCACTGTCGTCGTTCCCACCTGTGGTATTGTATTTATCGCCGCCATCGGTAAGTGCATAGGCGGGGTAAATGCCTATTCCCCACTGTACGTTGCACGGGAGTTTGTCTATCTCATCGATTCCCGCATAAGAATTATGGCGCGATGATGTGACTCCCATAAGCGTGAGATGACCGCCTGCCGATGAACCCATAATCCCTATCTTGTTCGGGTCCAGACCCTTTTCCGCGGCCTCACTGCGAACGATGCGGATAGCACGCTGCAGATCCTGCCAGGCCGTTGTATGCTTGGCAAGAGGTGCTGCGGGGCGCGGTGTACGGTACTTGAGAGTTACCACGGTTATTCCCATCGCGTTAAGATACCTGCGGGCCGGAGCAACTTCAAAGCCTTCAGTATTATTACCAATGTAACTGCCGCCGGAATAGATAATCTGTATCGCATCAGTCTTGCGCACTGCCGGGATATGCCATTCAATATAAGGTACGCACTGGTTCTCCTGGAAATCTGGAGTTTTCCCTTCCGGCCAGATGTCCTCCTTGCTGTACTCCGCCCTGTCCTCATCGCTTGTAAACCTGTCCACCAGCGTCACTTCAGGCTCCAGGGGGCCCAGGAAGCCCATTTGAGTGAGGAATTCAAGTGCTCTGTCAAATCCGTAAGCGCCATGATTCTTATTGGGATAAAGGTGAAGTTCCGCCGGAATTCCCATGCTGCGGAGTTTGCGGTACACCAGAGTAGAGCCGTTGGGAGAATAAATGTCAATGCCCCCGTGGTGCAGGCTCATCGGACAGGTCTTCCCATCGAACTTGAACAGGCTGCTCAGGGTGACATCGGCCCCGTATCCCTCGCGCGTTGCCGGGGTGCCGAACTCATCTGCATCAGAAGTGATATACGCCGGAGCGTTCACGATGGCGATGTTGACATTGCAGGGGATATCGTCGACTTTGTCGATACGTTCATAGGCTGGTGTGAGAGAATTCGCGGCCAGAAGCAGGCTCAGGTGACCGCCCGCCGACATTCCCACAACGCCTATTTTGTCCGGGTCGAAGCCTCGTTTTGCCGCCTGGCTCCGCACAAGACGTACTGCGCGCTGGCCGTCTTCCCATGCCGTCATGTAATACGGCAGGCCTTCCGGGCGCGGTGTGCGATACACGAAATTCACGCACTGTACGCCCCTGGCCGAGAGTTCCTTGTTCCACAGGTCGATGAGCGACACATCGCAAGTGCTATTGTAAGCGCCGCCCGAAATGAGAATCATGCATGTTCCGCTGGGGTTCTCCGGAGCATCAAACCAGTCAAGATAAGGTTTGCGGAACTTATCCGGATTAAATTTTGGCTGGCTTGTCTCGGATGTCATCGCGGCAATCTGCCTGTCGCTCGCGTCAGGCATCTTGTTCTTCGGCCAGATGTACTCCCTCTGCCGTGCAATGCCCTGCGCCGCCGCACTTATCGCAACAGCCAGGAACAACGTTATGCTTAATAATCGTTTCATCCTGAATTATTTTATACTCAAAACACAAGGACACATGCTCCTCCGGGGGCCAGATGCACCGTAATACTGCCGCCGGAAATCTCCACTTCTTCCTTTCTGTAGTCCATACCATTCCTGCCGGCGTTTATTCCGTCACGCCAGAGCGTAACTTTTTCAGGGATTGCCGAAACGAATGACAGGTCAAAAGTGATATCGCGCTCACTCCAGTCGGTCATTGCCGCCACATACCATTTGGCATCCTTCCTTCTGGCTATTACTACATACTCCCCTATCCTGCCGTCCAGCGCAATGGTCTCGTCCCATACCGTAGGAACAGAAGAAATGAAATCCGTGCATTCAGGCTCTGCCAGATAGTTGGAAGGAGTGTCGCAGAGCATTGTGAAAGGTGCATCGAAAACGATGTATTCTGCAAGTTGACGCATGCGCGTTCCCTGGCTCATGGGCTCGCTCCACACAGGATGATAGTTGCTTCTGACAGCGTTTCTCATCGCCCCCTGGGTATAGTCTGCCGGTCCGGCTACAAGACGGACAAACGGAATTGTCACATCGTATGTCACCTGGTCATAATCTTCCGGCGCCCATTTCATCTGTTCGAGTCCGGCAACACCTTCATGATTGAGGACATTCGGCCACTTACGGATAAGACCGGACGGCTTGAAGGCACCATGAAAATCCACAAACTGATGATACTTTGCGGCCGTCCGCGCGGCTCTCTCATAGAATGCCACCATGGGCTGATCGTCCCTGTTCATGAAATCAATCTTCCACCCAACTATCCCCATTTTCGAGTAATGCTCACAAATAGCGTCCATATCCTTATTGAACGCCCAGTAACCAGCCCACAGTACAAGGCCGACACCTTTCTTTTTGGCATACGAGCAAAGCATCGGAAGGTCGATTTCCGGGACGACTTTGAACAGATCGGCCTCAAGGTTTACCGCCCAGCCCTCGTCCAGAATCACGTATTCCACGCCATGGGCTGCAGCGAAATCGATGTAATATTTGTAGGTTTCGTTATTGACCCCTGTAACGAAATCGACTCCACGCAAATTCCAGTCGTTCCACCAGTCCCAGGCCACTTTCCCAGGCTTAACCCAGGAGAAATCTCCTTCCGAAGGACTGGAAAGCCTCCAAACCAAATCACTCTGTGCCAGTTCCCTGTCTTCTGCGGCAATCACAATCACACGCCAAGGCAGAGCTTCAGCCGCACTACCTTTATATATATATGGTTCACGGCTCTTGACCACCCCCTGCAACATGTTGTGGCCGCCCTGCTCAATAACTTTGGGATATGCCGCAAATACTCCCGTCAGGCTCCTGCTTCCATCCGTATTCATCAGATACATCCCTGGATAGTTGAACAGATCGGTCTCCGTAATACACAGTTTCACCCCAGCTTTACCTGCAATGGTAACGGGAAGAAATGCCAGGCGCGAAGCATCCCAGTCAGACAGGACGACATTGGCATAATGGTTCTCGAATGAACTTTCCATCTGCTGCTGAAGGGAACCATCTTCATTGGCATAAGGCACCCAGCTGAGATGATTCTCCGGGAAGTTAAACTCGGCAGTTTCGGATTTCACAGTGACAGCACTATGAGTCACAAAACGATACGCAACACCGTCATCGGCCACCCTGAAAATCAGATCGAAATCTTTAGCCTTGAGTGTCAGTTCGTTATAACGGTCATGAACGACAGACCTTTTGAAAAGAGGCGTACGGAGCTCCTGGTCAACGCTCTTTCGCACCGCCTTCCGGAACTTCGTACCGCTCCCGAAAACAGAACCATTTTCCAAAACGAGAGAGATCTCCGAAGGGCAAAGGAGCTGGTCCCCGCACCTGGTGATACTCCATACAAGAGACTTGCCTGCAGAAACGACGACTTCAGTCTTTCCGTCCGGAGAAAGGACTTTATAATCCTTGGCATTCAAGACTACGGGCAGCATAATGGCTAATGCGATGGCGATTTTTCTCATCTTCAATAAAACTAATACATGATTCTTACAGGGCCCATCAGTCCGGATTCGCG
>JAILDI010000069.1 GCA_024689525.1 Bacteroidales bacterium | reverse complement strand
GAAAGCATAATCGGCCGCCGCAGCCGCGCCAACACCTTCGGCGCCATGAAAACCCTGGCCCCGGGAACACCCTGGAAGTGGCTCGGGCTCATCACGGTGCTAACCCCGCTGCTCATCCTCAGCTACTACTCCGTCGTTGGCGGATGGAGCATCGAATACCTGTTCAAGGCCCTTGCCTTCGACTTCACCGGAGCCCCTCCGGACAAAATCAGCAGCTTTTTCGGCGGCTTCATATCCAAGGCCTGGGAGCCCATCATAATGCACACGGTATTCGTGGGTGCAACCACTTTCATCGTGCTGATGGGCGTGAAAAACGGCATCGAACGCTTCTCCAAGATTACGATGCCGGCCCTGTTCGTGCTCATCGTCGCCATCGCGGTTTACGGATGCACGCTGCCCGGGGCAGGAAAGGGCGTGGCCTATCTGCTCAGGCCGGACTTTTCGAAGCTGAGCGGCAGCGCGGTGGCATCGGCCATCGGCCAGGCTTTCTTCTCCCTCTCTCTGGGGGTCGGCACCATTCTGGTCTATGCCTCCTATATGCGCAAGGAAGAGAACATTTTCTCCGCCGGAGCATATACGACGATTGCCGATTTCGTCTTCGCCATCATCGCCGGATTCGCTATTATGCCGGCGGTTTTCGCCGCCGGAATCGAGCCCGGAGCAGGCCCGGGGCTGGTTTTCGAGACCCTGCCCTTCATTTTCAACCAGATGGGAGCATCGGTCCCCTGGCTCAGCGCCACGGTGGCCATCCTGTTCTTCCTGACCATCCTGGTGGCAGCTCTCACATCGTCCATATCCCTTATGGAGGTGGGCGTGTCGTACATCATCGAAAATACGAAGCTCGGCCGCAAGCTGGCAACCATCCTCATCGCCGTATTCGTGTGGGCCATCGGCATAGTCTGTTCCCTTTCTTTCGGGCCGATGTCGAATATCCTCATCGGCGGAGAGAACATCTTCGGCGCCCTGGACAAACTCTGCTCCAACTGGCTGATGCCATTCGGCGGCCTCCTGTTCACGATTTTCGTCGGCTGGAAGATGAAAAGGGCCGATGTCCGCGACGAGTTCACCAACGGCGGCACCTGCAACCGCGGCGTCTTTTCACTGGTTTATTTCCTCATAAGATTCGTCGCCCCCGTCGGCATTATTGTGGTGTTCGTCACCGCAATCCTGGGGTTGTAGTGCATTTTTGATAAAAAATGCCTATCTTTAAGTCCCGTTAAAAAGCACGGAACTAAAGTACAACCAATAAACCATTTTCTTATGAAAAAATCATTATTGATTCTTTTCGCAGCTGCAGCTGCGCTCGTGGCCTGCAACAAAGAGGCGAATTTGGACACACCTTCTTCGGAAGCGGTGAAGTTCGCCGTTGAAAACATTAACACATACACCGTAAAGGCCCCCATCGCCGACGACGCGGTTGTCGGCATCTATGCCGGCGACCCCATTGCCGCATATGATGTTGCGGGAACCGTTTCCGGCTCAACTATTACCGGAGCGGCCATTAACTGGACAACCGAACAGGTTGCCAACGACACTCCGTCGGACTTCTGGGCGGTCTATCCCAAACTCAGCCTGAACGACAACACAAAGCTCACAGGTTACGAAATCAAAACCGCCGACAATGTTGAATACGCAGAGGATGTGCTCATTGCATCGGCCACCGGCAAGTACTCGGACGCCAACGTGCTCCTTTCCTTCAAGCACCCCTTCGCAAAAGTGGTCTTCAAGGTTACCAACAACATTACCGACGATTCAGTTAAAGGAATCAGCGTAACCGGCTTCTCCCGCAAGGGCGACATCGACGTGGCGGGCGGCGGAGCAGTCTCCAATCTCCAGGACGACACGGATCCCGTTGCCGTCATCAACAAGGGCACGGAAGGCAAGATCACCACATTCGAGACCATCGTCCTCCCTCAGGAAGTGGCCCCGGTGATCGTGGTTACCATGAACTCCAACAGGACTTATACCTTCACCCTCACCGCAGCCTTTGATTTCAAGGCCGGCAAGACCGCAACCGCAGAAATCTCTGTCGATGCCTCCTCGCACGGCGGCGTAACGCCTTCCAACGCACCTGTGGCATTGGCGTTTGCAACCACGGACTGGGCGGCTGCAGGGGCGGTTGGCTCTTTCGGAGCACCCGTCAGTGGCGGCGAAGCGGGCTGGTGGTATGTAAACGGTACGATCGGCAGCACAAGCTGGGCTGAATTCCTGCCGCTGGTCTGCTCCGGAGAAAACACCTGGACCAAGACCATCAACTACACTCCCGACGTGGCCGGCGACGATGATTCCAAGGGAATCAAAATCGTTTACATCAACGGCAGCACCTACGATTGGTACGGCTCCGCAACAGTTCCCGTTTATGGAACGGATCCTTTCCTGTTCAATGACCTGGCTACAGCTACCACATCAAACATTAAACTCGGAGACGCGGGACAGTACAAGCTCAGCTTCTATTCCGACAATCACCATATGCACGTGGAAAAACTCGACTAAGCCATGAAGAAATATATTCTTGCAGCGGCGGCCGCCCTTCTGGCCCTTGCATCCTGCAGCCGCGAACAGATAGCCGTGGATAACGGCTCCCGTGAGGTGCGCTTCACCTCCAACATCGAGAATACCTTCACCGTAAAGGGCCTGGATCCCATTGCGGAAGGAAAGACCGTGCGCATCCTTGCCGGCGCCCCCATCAGCGCCAACACCGATGCTGAGGTCGTCTCCGGCGGCAAGCTCACCCCGGCAACCCCTCTGAAATGGAAAGAGAACCAGACGGCTAGCACAACATTCGTCGGCCTCTATCCTTCCAACGGTGAAACTGAGACCACGATCACCAATTACAACCTGGTTGGAGAAGCATCGGCCCAGGATTTCGAATATCATAACAACTTCCTCGTGGCCCTGGCAAAGGACGTCAACCCGGGCGCAACCGTGAACCTGGAGTTCAAGCACCCCTTCGTCAAGATGGTTATGAACATCGACAACCAGCTCACCGGCACCCCGGAGGTCACCGAAGTCACTGTAAGCGAAGTCGTGCTTTCTGCGAACCTTATCCTGGATGCAGGTACTATCGTCCCTGCGGCGGATAAAGCTGCGGTAAAGGCCACGAAAAATGCCACCAGCGGCAAGTTCGAGGTTATCATTATGCCACAGGACGGCGCAAAGCCCGTGCTTACCGTAGCCGTTGGCACAAACACCTACACCTTCAAGATCAACACCGCAACCAGTTTCGTAGCCGGTAAGACATACACTGCAAACCTCACCCTCAAGGACACCACGCCGGTTGACGGAGATCCCGTCAGCTTCGGCTTCACCGTCACCGACTGGGAAGAGGAAGCCACTCCTCTGGTGGCAACCGACGTAACCGAACAGTGGTCGGTTGTGGGCGATGTCGTAGGCGGTTGGGGAAATGACCTTGTAATGACCGAAGGCACAACCCCCGGCGTCCTGGAAGCTGTTATCACCTACCAGGAGAACGATGAATTCAAGCTGCGCAAGGCTGCCAGCTGGGCGGTGAGTGCAGGCCTCAAGGCCGGCGTAACCTATGTGGGCGACTCCAACTGGGACGGCTATCTGGACGCAACCGACAATAACATCAAACTCCAGGCAGCGGGCGTATATACCATTACCTTCAATCCCACGAACTGGGTATTCACCGCAACAAAGACAGGTGACTGACAATGAGAAAACTAATCGTTGCAATATCGCTTAGCATCATCGCGCTGGGGTTCTGCTCCTGCCGCCGCGACGCCACGACGCCCGCGGAGGTGAAGGAGGAGCTCAGCCGGCGCGAGGTCGTCTTCACCGCTTCCGGGAAGGGCTACGCAGTAAAGTCCACGGAAAGCGGCTTCGGAGACGGCGATGTCATAGGGATTTTCGCACCGGATATGGAGAAATACAATGTGAAGGCAAGCGTACAGGGCGGCGGCAAGCTTGTTCCGGAGGCTCCCATCTATTGGGAGAAGGAGCAAACCAGGACATCCGTGTTCTATGCCTGCTACCCGTACAATGAGGAACTGACCTCCTCCACATTCGTATTCTCCGTAGCGTCAGACCAAACCACGGATGAAGCCTTCAGTGCATCCGACCTGCGCACGGCGCATGCCAGCGCAGCGCCGCTGTCCACCGTGGCATTCGTCCTTGGCCACAACTTCTCCAAGTTGACGTTCAGCTTCACCGGCCTCACGGGCGGCGAAAGCGTTACGGGAGTCGTGATCAAGGATATGTTCACGAAGGCAACGGTGGATATCGGCACCGGAGGCCTTGGAAGCGAAGCTGACAAGGCCGACGTATCGGCCCACAAGGCATCATCGGCAAGTTTCGAGGCGGTGCTCATTCCGCAGTCCTACCTCAAGACGGAGGTTACCACCTCTACTGGCAGGACGCTGAAATACACCACTTACACCCCGTTCGAACTTGAGGGCGGCTGTGCCTACATGGCCACGCTCGCAGTTCCTGCGGCAGGGCACGAGACAACCGAGACGGCCTTCACCTTCACCGTGGTGGATTGGGATAATGGCGAAGTTATTTCCTATGGCGAACCTACAAACAAGGACAGCCTATGAAAAAGTTGATCCTTATACTGACAATCCTGCTGCCGCTTGGCCTCAGCGCCCAGAACACCTGGGCGGTGAAGACCAACGTGCTGCACGATTTGTCCACACTGTCGCTCAATGTGGCGGGAGAATATGCCTTCCAACCCCAGTGGTCGGCGGAACTGTCGGCCAGTGTCAATAGCTGGGGCTCATGGGGAGGAAGCAAGCTGCAGCACGTCCTGCTTCAGCCGGAGGTTAAATACTGGTTCTGCGAAAAGTTCAACGGATGGTTCGTGGATGCGCACGCCTTCGGAGGCGGTGCGTCCGTGGGCAAGTTCTGGGACTTCAGCACCATCGGCCCGCGTTTTCCGGACCTTCGCAACTATGAGCTCCGGGATGCCCTGATGCTCGGCATCGGCGTAGGTGGCGGCTACGACTTCATCCTGAACCGCCACTGGAACCTTGAGCTCGAGGCCGGAATCGGATATATGTATATCCTCGGCGACGAGTATGACGGCGAAACGCCCACCCTGCTTCTCAAGGGCTCGGAGTTCGACTATATCGGCCCCACCAAGCTGGCGGTGTCAATAATGTACCTCTTTTAACTGAATGTCGATGATGAAAAAGAGCATAATATCAGCGGCCGCGGCACTGGTGTGCTGCGTGTGCGCGTGGGGCCAGAACGCCCTGCTTCCCGTCAGCGACGTTTATCTCTGGAAAGAGGGAGAGTCGATGAAGGCCACCATGAAGGTCGATCTTACCAAACTGGAGGATGTCTCCGGCGCCCTGTCGTTCGTGCCCGTGGTGTACAAGGACAGCGTGTCGTATGCGCTCACTCCCATCGGCCTGTACAGCAGGAACCGCTTCTATGCGGCGGCCCGCGAGGCCAGGAGCGACGAACCCTTCTCCGGAATGCCCTATACCTACTATCTGAAGGACGCTCCGGACAGTCTCTATTACTCGGACACCGTTCCGTTCGCGGAATGGATGGACGGCGCATCGCTGCGTGTGGATAAACTCTACACCGGCTGCTGCGACCGCCTTATGGTGCGCGTATTCGGAGACTCTCTGGCCAGCTGGAGGACTCCGGTTATCGAGGAGGAAGCTCCTGTGGTTGAGGAATATAAGGCCGATGACGTCCAGGTCGTGGACCAGGAGGAACCGGTCGATATTACCATTTCCGATGAGCCCGTGGCCGACGAAACCGTGTATCAGGTGTATGTCCCGTACTTCATCTACATGCAGCCGGAGGCGGAAACCATCGTGAAGGAGCGCGCCATCTCGGGCGAGGCCTACGTTGTGTTCAAGAGCGGGGCGACGGAAGTCGATGCCTCCTACAAGGACAACGAGGCGGAACTGCAGAAGATCCGCGCCACAGTGGATTCCGTACGTGTCGATCCCGATATCTCCATCACGTCCATCGTCCTGCGCGGCTACAGCTCGCCGGACGGCGCATTCTCCGTGAACCAGGATCTGTCCGAGAAGCGCGTGCAGGCCATCCGCACTTATGTGGAAGGGCTGTTCGAACTGCCGGAGGACATCTGGACGGCAGAGGCCGGCGGCGAGAACTGGGAAGGCCTGCGCAAGGCCGTTGAGGCGGCTACGAACCTGCCCAACAAGACCAAGATTCTCGAGCTCATCGACAGTGACCAGGATCCGGACCGCAAGGAGTACAAGATCAGCAAGTACAGCAGGGACTATCGCATTATCTTCAACGATATCTATCCCATGCTCCGCCGCACTGACTACAAGGTTATGTACACTATCCGCAGCTACACAACCGTGGAGGAGGTGCGCGAGATCCTGGAAACCAAGCCCTGGAACCTGAGCCTCAAGGAGTTCTTCCTTGCCGCCGACGGTCTTGAGCCCGGTACCCGCGAGTTCAACAAGGTGTTCGACCTTGCCGCGATGGTGTATCCGGACGAACCCGTCGCCCAGATCAACGCGGCCAACGCCGCCATGGCGATGGGCGCCCTCGACCTTGCCGAGCAGCATCTGGAGAAGGCAGGCGACAGCCCGGAGGCCCGATACACCAAGGGCGTCCTGGCCGCACTGCGCGAAGACTGGGAAACCGCTGCGAAGTACTTCTCATCGGCCCAGCTCTCCGGCGTTGCCGAGGCGGGAGAGGCGTTGGAGACGGTGGAGACTATCCTGAAGCAGCGTCAGCAGCCGTAGCAGGCTAGACGCCCAATTCTTCTTTCATGCCCCGCAGGAGATCAAAAGCTCCCAGCGGGGTTATGTTGTTGAGGTCGACGGATTTGAGGCGGTCGCGGAGGGATTCCAGGAGCGGATCGTCCAGCTGGAACATCGAGAGCTGGATGCTGCCGTCCTTTTGCACCTGGCCTTCTTTGGTGGTGTGTGGTTTGACGGGCGTAAGGGCGCCCACGCGCTCTAAGGCCTGGCTATTCTCCAGGGCCTTTAGCGTGCGTTCTGCGCTCTCAAGCACTTCGTGCGGCATGCCCGCCATGCGCGCTACGTGGATACCGAAACTATGAGCGGTGCCGCCTTCCTTCATCGTGCGGAGGAAGAGCACTTCGCGCCCCACTTCCTTCACCGCGATGTGGAAGTTCTTTACGCGCGGGAACAGGCCTTCCAGGTCGTTCAGCTCGTGATAGTGCGTGGCGAAGAGCGTCTTGGCGCCCTTGCCGTACTCGTGGATGTATTCCACGATTCCGCGTGCGATGGACATACCGTCATAGGTCGATGTGCCGCGGCCGATTTCGTCTAAGAGCACGAGCGAGCGGGAGCTCAGATTGTGCAGGATCATCGACGTTTCCAGCATTTCCACCATAAAAGTGGATTCGCCGCGGGAAATGTTGTCCGTAGCCCCCACGCGGGTGAAGATTTTATCGAAAAAGCCGATGTGCGCCTCGCAGGCGGGGACGAACGAGCCGGTCTGGGCCATCAGGACGATTAGCGCCGTCTGGCGCAGGAGGGCCGATTTACCCGCCATATTGGGGCCGGTAAGGATGATTATCTGCTGGTTCTTGGAGTCCAGAAGCACGTCGTTGGGAACGTATTGCTCGCCCGGAGGCATAAGGGTTTCGATAACGGGATGGCGGCCCTGGCGGATGTCCAGGGTGAGGCTGTTGTCCATCTGCGGGCGGCAGTAGCCGCGTTCAGCGGCCTGTTCGGAGAAGCCCGCCAGCACGTCCAGCTTGGCCATGATGCGGCTGTTGTGCTGGATATCGGCAATACCCTGCTGGATTTTGCTAATCAAAGCTGCGTACAGGGCGGTTTCAATCGCGTAGATACGGTCCTCCGCCGACATTATCTTCTCCTCGTACTCCTTAAGTTCCGCGGTGATGTAGCGCTCTGCGTTCACCAATGTCTGCTTGCGGATCCATTCCGGCGGCACCTGCTCCTTATATGCGTTGCGCACCTCGATATAGTAGCCGAAAACGTTGTTGTAGGCTATCTTGAGCGAGGGTATCCCCGTGAGTTCGGCTTCCCTCTGCTGCATTTGCAGGAGGTAGTCCTTGCCGCCGGAGGAGATGGCGCGGAGTTCGTCCAGTTCCGCGTCCACACCGGAGGCGATGACGGGGCCCTTGCCAATCTGCTGGGCAGGGTCTTCGGACAGAACGCGTCGGATTTCCTTCAGGAGGCTGCCGCACTTGCGAAGGCCGCCGAGCAGCTTGTCCAGCTGCGCGCAGCCTTTGCCATCGACCTTATCCTTGATGGCCGGAGTTATCTCCAGGGCGCGGCTCAGCTGCACCACCTCGCGGGGCCAGGCCTTGCCGTTGGCGATGCGGCCCAGAATGCGCTCCACGTCGCCCATCAGCCCCAGATCGGCCTGCACTTCCTGGAGGAGCGAGGGGTTGTCTTTCAGGAACCCGACAATGTCATATCGGCCCTCCAGCTCCTTGATGTCCATTATAGGCATTGCCAGCCAGGAGCGGAGCATGCGGGCGCCCATCGGCGAAGAACACTTGTCGATGGTTTGCACCAGCGACACGCCGCCCTCCCCGGAAGCGCTCTGGAAGACTTCCAGGTTCCGGAGGGTGAATTTATCCATCCACACGAAACGGTTTTCGTCGATGCGGCCGATGGAGGAGATGTTCCTGAGCCCCTCGTGGCAGGTTTGCTCCAGATACACCAGCAGGGCGCCGGCGGAGCATACGCCAAGGGGATACGGGTCGATGGCGAAGCCCTTCAGGGACTCTACCCTTAATTGCTTCCGGAGTTTCTCCACGGCGGCGTCCCACACGAACGCCCACTCGTCCAGGGATGTCGTATAGTAGTTGCCGAAGCGCTCCTTAAGGCCATTCTCGAAGCCGCGCTGCACAACCAGCTCGCGCGGGCTCAGGGAGCCAAGTAGCGTGCCGATATAGTCCAGCGAACCCTGCGCCACCTGGAATTGCCCCGTGGACACGTCCAGGAACGCCGCGCCGCACTGGTCCTTTTCTATCGTGAGGCCGCACAGGTAGTTGTTCTCCTTCTGGTCCAGCATATTCTCCCCGAAGGAGATACCAGGGGTGACGATTTCGGTAATGCCGCGCTTGACCAGCTTCTTCGCAAACTTCGGATCCTCCAACTGGTCGCAGATGGCCACTTTAAAGCCCGCCCGAACCAGTTTTGTGAGGTATCCCTCTATCGCGTGATGCGGAAATCCAGCCATCGGGATGTAGCCCTTGTCGCCGTTGGATTTCTTGGTCTGCACCAGGCCGAGCACGCGCGACGCCGTGATGGCATCGTCCGAGTAGGTCTCGTAGAAGTCGCCCACACGGTACAGCAGCAGCGCCTCGGGGTGCTGGGCCTTAACCTCGAAGAATTGTTTTATCAGGGGAGTATCTTCCGTGCGCGCTGCCATAGTCTATGATATTTTGTCCAGGAGCCCGGCCAGTTGCCTTGCCGTGCTCTGACGTGAATACTTGTCGATGTCGCCTCCGGTGGGCGGTATGCCTCCGGACTTGAACTGCTTCCAGGCATCTTCCAGGAATGCCTGCATTGTGTCGATGTCGTCGAACTCGGCGGTGATGCCTGATTTGGTTTCGTCCAGGATTTGGGCCATAGCTCCATCTTTTTGGCCGATACCCAGAATGGGCCGCCGCGATGCCAGGTACTCGAAGAGTTTACCGGGCAGGATGATGGCGTAGTCAGGGTCGTTCCGCAGCGGGAGGACGAGCACGTCGGCGCCGTGCTGGGCCTCGTTCGTTGCGGCGTGGTCCAAGTAGCCGGGGAGCAGGGTGTTGGGGGTGAGGCCGGCCTTGCCGATGGTGTCCAGGACGGCTTTGTCCACACGGCCGATGAGGTTTATCTGCAGTTTTTCCCTGAATTCCGGGTCTTTCTCTGCGAGATTCTGCAGGGCGCGCCACAGGTTTTCCGGGTTGCCGTCCGCGGCCAGAAGGCCTGTGTGGGTAACAACAAAATTGTTCCGACCTTCGCGGACTAAAAGTTTTCTAGCCAACACGTCGTCGAAAACTTTTGTCCGACTTCGGTCATCGGAACAATTTTGTCCCGAATCGGCTGTCATTTCGAGCCCTGCGCTATTGTCATTCCGAGCTTGTCGAGGAATCTCAAAGTCGTTGATGTCAAACCCGTTCGTAATCATCTCCACGGGCGTTTTCGTGCGGGCCGCGTAGTCGTCCTGCACCATGGGGGTGCAGGTGAGTACGGTGGTGCAGCTGTCCAGGACGCCCTGCTCCATTTTGAGCAGTTTGTTCCACGACGATTTTGTGAGCGGGAGGTGCTTCAGGTAGTACATCCGTGTCCACGGATCCCGGAAGTCCGGCACCCACGGAATGCCCAGAGCCTCGTGCAACTTTTGCCCTATCAGGTGCATGCTCTGCGGCGGCCCCGTGGTAACAATCGCATCCACAGGGTGCTCTTTCAGGTATTTTTTCAGAAATCTCACGCTGGGCTTAACCCAGGTTACGCGCGGGTCCGGCACGAACACATTAGCCCGTATCCACAGCGACAGCCGCTGCTTCCAGCTCTTCTTCCCGCTCGAAATCGGCGTCACCTCATCCCTGGAACCCGCAGCCTCCTTCGCGCCTGGGCCGGATGCCCCCACCGCGAGCTTCTTCAAATCCGTCTCCGCCCCCTTTCCCATCAGCTTGCGGTACAGGTTGTACGGCTCCATTATCGGCCTCTTGATCACTTCCAGATCCGGACTTATCTCCTTCTCCAGCGTGCGGTCCACCGCCGTCATCTCCGGATTCTCCGGCGTATATATCACAGGCTCCCACCCCAGGTCCGGCAGGTACTTCGCGAATTTCACCCATCGCTGCACCCCGCTTCCCCCGGTTGGCGGCCAATAATATGTAATTACGAGAACCCGTTTCATATCTTACAAAAGTACTCATAATTTGCGAGATATTCAACCCCGCTGTTCCCGAAGGTCCACTCCTTGGCTCCTTCGGGCGCATTTTAGCCCCTTTTTGCTCCTGAAGGTACATCGCCCGGCACCTTCGGGAACGCAGTGAATCAGATGTGCTCCACTTCGGGGTGGAGGGTGATGCCGTACTTTTCGCGGATGGTGGCGATAATCTTGTTCTCCAGGCCGATGATTTCTTCCGGGGAGGCGCTGCCGCTGGCGTTAACGATCACGAGAGGCTGGTTCTGGTACACCTGGGCGCCGCCGAGGCGATGGCCCTTGAAGCCGCACTGCTCTATCATCCAGGCGGCGGGGACTTTTATCATATCGCCTACCACATAGTGGGGCACTTCGTATTCGGGGCCGTTGTCCCGGCGGGCGGTGTCGACGATGCGGGCGAAGTGCTCCTTCGTGATAACCGGATTGCAGAAGAAGCTGCCTGCGCTGCCGGTTTCTTCCGGATCGGGGAGCTTTTTGCGCCTTATGCCGATGATGGTTTCGCGAAGCAGCTGGGGCGTGAGCGGGGTATCGGCTGGAATTGATTTTCGCAGGCCGCCGTAGTCCAGAACGGGATGCGGCTCGGACCATAACCTGTACGTGACGTAAGTGATAATGTAACGTCCCTTCCATTCGGTTTTGAAACGGGAGGCGCGGTATCCGTAGGCACAATCGGCCCCCTGGATGTCCACAAAGCGTTTTTCAAGCGTGTCCCAGGCGCGGATGCTCTCGATGATGTTCTTTGCCTCCACGCCGTATGCGCCGATGTTCTGCACGGCCGATGCGCCGCACTCTCCGGGAATGAGCGACAGATTTTCCGGGCCCCAGAGGCCTTTGGCGGCGGCGAATGCGCAGAAGTCGTCGAAGACTTCGCCGGCGCCGACACGGAAGTATACCGCATCGTCGGGGGCCGGGGAGGCCTCAATTCCCTTGATCCCCACGTGCAACACGGTGCCCGGGAAATCGCCGCGGAAGAGGAGGTTGGAGCCGCCGCCCATTACCATGAGGGGCTGGGGCAGCGAGGCGAAATCGACCTCAAGGAGGTCTTCCTCGCTGTCGATTTCAACCAGGGCGGCGCAGCGCACCTTCATGCGGAAGGTGTTGCGGGCGGACAGGTCGGCGTTGTGGATGATGCTAGGCATCGGCCTTGATGAGTTTGATGGAGCCGATGGCAAGGAGGGCCTGGGCGAGCAGGTAGGTGAACATGATCACAAAAGGCTGGCCGGGATAACTCTTGCCGAAGGTGTCCATGGCGATCTGGGCGTCCGAGAAGGTGAACAGGATGGCGCCGATGAGGATGAAGGTCCACGCGGGGCCGAGTTTCCGGATGACGCCGAGTGCGCCGGTGAGGATGAGGAACGACAGGGCCGATCCATATACGGCCATAGGGCCGAGCATAGCGCCCTTTATGCCGATGACGAGAATCAGCGCCACCACCAGAACGGCCATACACGCTATTGAGACGGCCCACTGCCAGGGTTTCAGGCCCTTGTAGGACTTCTTGAACAGGGTGATGTAGCAGATGTGCCCCGTCAGGAAAGCGGCGATTCCGCCGGCGAAGAATGCGAATTCTCCACGAAGGAGCAGAATGTCGCCAAGGCATCCGGCGAGCTGTGCGGCAATAAGGAGGGCAACGCCTTTGCGATTGATGTCGCCAAGGGCGGCAAGGGTTGCGATGGCCAGCGTGGGCAGAAGGGCCGGCTTAACCATAGAGGCAATGTCGATGGCGGGCTGGAACAGCTTTCCGGCAACGTTGACCAGGCTCAGGACGATGAACGCCACGGCCGCCAAAATGAATAGTGACTTGTTCTGTTTCATTATTTATTCGTTTATTTCTACTGTTTCTGCTGGGCCGGTGAGGTAAACGTTGCGGAAACATCCCGGGGCCGATATTTCAAACTCCACTTTGAGCCAGTCGCCGCGACGGCACTGGACGTCCACGGCAGTGAGGGCTGTTTTGCCTGCGAAGCTGGCCACGAGGCTGCTGGCGGTGATGCCGGTGCCGCAGGCCAGGGTTTCCCCCTCGACGCCTTTCTCGAAGGTGCGCACGTGGAGGCCGTCCTGAGCTACCTGCACGAAGTTAACGTTCGTGCCCACCGGGGCAAATGCGGGGTCGTGCCTCCAGCGGGGGCCATCGACATTTATATCTATTGCATTAACATCCGGAACGAAACGCACGAAGTGGCGCGTGCCTGTATTGGTGAAATAGCCGCCGAGCATGGGCTGCACGCCGTTGACATCGGCCATCTTAAGGCGCACAATCCACTTTCCGGGCTCCCTGGACAGGATTTTTGCGGTATGGATGCCGTCGCCCGCCATAAAGACATAGCAGTCGCCGGCGGGCTTGATGCCCAGCATAGAGGCAAATGCAACGATGCATCTGCCGCCGTTGCCGCACATCATTCCACCCGTTCCGTCAGGGTTGAAAAACTCCATCGAGAAATCGGTGTCCGGGGAACCAACCCCCAGAATCATCAACCCGTCCGTGGCATATCTGCGGCACAGTTCGCCTATGGTTTCCGGCTCCCGGAAGCGCTCCACGCCCCCTTTGCGCCCGTCCACCAGTACGAAGTCATTGCCCGCGCCCGAAAATTTGAAAAGTTTAGGTTCCATATCAAAAATCAAAGATACTCATTTTTTTCGACTTTCCGATTCCCCCTGCCGCAGCCCCCGCGTTCCCGAAGGTGCCTGGCGATGTACCTTCGGGAGCAAAAAGGGGCCAAAATGCGCCTGAAGGTGCCTGGCGATGTACCTTCGGGAACGGTAGCCGGTCATTCAATCACAAAACCAGCCACAACTACTTGTTACTTAAACGTTTCCAATATCCGGAAACGTTTATTTTTTTATTTGACGAACCTGTATTATGTTTGCCGAAAAAAGACTATGCGATACTATCTTGTTACTACTGACCACCTGTCGGACAAGCTCCTTTTCAAGGATGACGACGATTTCAAAGCGGGGATGAATATCACTCCTGTAATAGCCCTGGCGTTGGATGTGCTGGTGTTGGCGTTTATCCTTATGTCCAATCACGTGCATTACATCATTGGGTGCAGCAACAAAAAGGAAGCTTTGGATTTTATCACGAGCTTCAAAAATCTATATGGAAGATATTACTGCCGAAGGTATAAAGTGAAAGACTTCCTGAGACGTGTTCATGTGGATATAAAAGAACTGGAAGAGTATGACGGCGGTTTGGAAAACGGAGTGGCCTATGTCCTTATGAACAGCGTGGCTGCAAAAATCTGCATGAGGGCCGAAGATTATCCCTGGGGTTCAGGCAACTGCTATTTCAACATGATGCCTATAACGGGGACACCCATATCCGCAATGACGAAAAGGGCTCAGATTAAACTGCTGCACAGCAAACAGAACGTTAAACCCAAGTGGGCGGTAACCGATGATGGCTACATCAATCCAAGGTCTTATGTTGCAAAACAAACCGTTGAGGCTTTGTATCGTACACCAGGGCAGATGCGCCATGCCCTGTTAAACTCATCCAAGGCCAAGGCCCGGATGGAATCCAGTGCAGGCATGCCGGCTTTCCGTGACCAGATTATTCAGGAAAGCCTCAAAGACCTTTGCGTAACACTGTTTGGAAAAAAGACGGTGGACTCCTTATCGCAAGAAGAGAAATCCGAACTGCTGAAACAGTTGCGATGGCGCTTCAGTGCCGATGTAAAACAACTCTGCCGCGTCACGGGAATCCAATACGAAGAAGCGGCCAGCCTGCTGGACAGGGTGTAACGCAGCCCATGGACTAGTCGCTCACTGTTCCCGAAGGTGCCTGGCGATGGACCTTCGGGAGCAAAAAGGGGCCAAAATGCGCCTGAAGGTGCCGGGCGATGTACCTTCGGGAACACTGGTGGAGGAATGTAGAGCACTGGTGGCGGAATGTATAGATTAATTCGCAACAAATTCGTATATTTGCATCTATGGGACAATTCATAATTGAGGGAGGGCACAAGCTCTCCGGGGAAATCACCCCGCAGGGGGCAAAGAACGAGGCGCTGGAGGTTATCAGCGCCGTGCTCCTCACCGCAGAGACGGTAACCATTTCCAATATTCCGGAAATCCTGGATGTAAAGAACCTCATTAGCCTTCTCGGGTCGATGGGCGTGAAAATCACCCGCTTGGGAGAAGGAACCTATTCTTTCCGGGCCGATGAGGTGGACACGTCGTACATCGAGACGGAGGAGTTCGTGCGGAAGTGCGCAGCCCTGCGCGGGTCGGTGATGGTCGTGGGACCGCTTCTGGGCCGGTTCGGCCACGCCTGGTTTGCCAAGCCCGGCGGCGACAAGATCGGCCGACGCCGCGTGGATACCCACCTGCAGGGTATGCTCAACCTGGGTGCCCAGATGGATTACGACCCGCAGCGCCGTGCGTACCACCTCACCCAGAAGGACCGTCTCACGGGTAAGTATATGCTTCTGGACGAGGCTTCCGTTACCGGTACCGCAAATATCGTGATGGCGGCAGTGCTCGCAAAAGGCACCACAACCATATACAACGCGGCGTGCGAACCGTACGTGCAGCAGCTCTGCCGCATGCTCAACCGTATGGGTGCGTTCATCGACGGAGTGGGCTCCAACCTTCTCCGCATCCACGGCGTGGAGCGCCTTGGCGGCACCAACCACAAGATTCTCCCGGATATGATCGAGGTGGGTTCCTTCATCGGTATGGCCGCCCTCAACCAGTCGTCCCTTACTATTAAAAATGTGAATTACAGGAACCTGGGCATCATCCCGGACCAGTTCCGCCGCCTGGGCGTGAAGCTGGAGCAGAGGGGCGATGACATCTTCATCCCGGAGCAGGACAGCTACGAAATCGAGTCCTTCCTGGACGGTTCCATAATGACGATTGCCGACGCCACGTGGCCGGGCCTCACCCCGGACCTGCTCAGCGTGATGCTGGTTGTGGCAACGCAGTGCAAGGGCAGCGTGCTCATCCATCAGAAGATGTTCGAATCCAGGCTGTTCTTCGTGGATAAGCTAATCGATATGGGTGCGCAGATTATCCTGTGCGACCCGCACCGCGCGGTTGTCATCGGCCACGACCATCGCATCCAGCTCAAGGCATCCAGGCTGGTTTCCCCGGATATCCGTGCCGGTATCGCCATGCTCATTGCGGCGATGAGCGCCAAGGGGACATCGACCATCGACAATATCGAACAAATCGACAGGGGCTATGAGAACATCGAGGTGCGCCTCAACGCCCTTGGAGCCCACATCACACGCGCATGAGAAACTTCACCTGCGACTATACCGAGGGTGCGCACCCCCTTATCCTTCAACGGCTTATAGAGACGAACGCGGATCAGGAGCCCGGATACGGGGAGGACCGGTTCTGCGCATCGGCAAAAGAAAAAATAAGGAAGGCCATAGGCCGTCCTGGGGCCGATGTGTTTTTCCTGAGCGGCGGCACCCAGACCAACGCGACGGTCATCGACGCCATTCTCCGCCCGGGGGAAGGGGTGATTGCTGCCGCCACAGGGCATATCGCCGTGCACGAGGCCGGCGCCATCGAGACGTCGGGCCATAAAGTGCTGGCGCTGGAGCAGAGGAATGGGAAATTATCGGCATCGACCCTGGAGAACTGGCTGAAGACTTTTTATGCCGATGCCGCCTGGGAGCACATGGTGGCGCCTGGGATGGTGTATGTCTCACTACCTACGGAATACGGCACGCTCTATTCCAAGGCGGAGTTGAAGGCTCTAAAGGCTGTTTGCGTCGCTTTTGGGTTGCCGCTGTTTGTCGATGGCGCGCGCCTGGGCTACGCCCTTGCCAGCCCTGCCTGCGACATCTCGCTTGAGGAACTGGCTCAGATTTGCGACGTGTTTTATATCGGCGGAACCAAGGTGGGAGCGCTTTGCGGAGAGGCTGTGGTTTTCCCTGCCGGGAACGCCCCCAAGGGCTTTTTCACCACGATTAAGCGCCACGGAGCGCTGCTGGCCAAGGGCAGGCTGCTGGGTGTGCAGTTCGACACTCTGTTCACCGACGGGCTATATATGTCTATAGCGCAGAATGCTATAGACCGCGCAATGGAGGTTAAGGAACTGTTCCGCTCCAAAGGCGTACCGTTCTTCCTGGATTCGCCCACGAACCAGCAGTTCCCCGTGCTCACGGACGCGCAGATTAAATACTTGAACGGAAAGGTGGCGTTCGAAATCTGGGAGAAACTCCCGGACGGACGCTCCGTAACCCGTTTCGCCACCAGCTGGGCCACCGGCGCAGAAAGCGTCGCTGAGCTGGGCGGGATTCTGAATGATATGCCGTAATATGGATTACTCTCGTTTTTTCTCTGCCGATGTGCCCTCCTTCTTGAGGAGTCCCGTTAGGGAAATCTTCCG
>JAILDI010000125.1 GCA_024689525.1 Bacteroidales bacterium | reverse complement strand
AAACTCCAGGAACTCACTCAGAAACTGTACGAGGAAGGCCTTGCAAAGGGCAAAACGGAGGGCGACAGGATACTTCTCAACGCCCGTGAACAAGCGGACGCCATTGTGAAGTCTGCCCGCGCGGAGGCCGATGCAATCGTGGCCAAGGCCCGCAAGGAAGCGGAAGACTACCGCACCAAAGTTGAGGGCGACGTGAAAATGGCCGCAACCCAGACAATCCAGGAAACCAGGACGGCAATCGAGAACCTTGTCGTAGCCAAGGCAGTGGACGCTCCCGCAAAGGCCGCCCTGGCAGACGAAGGCTATGTGAAGGAACTCATCGGCGCAGTTGCGGCGAGATTCGCCCCGGGTGTGGACGGCGACCTTAACATCATCCTCCCGGAAGCCCTCAAGGGCAAACTGGACGCCTACGTCTCCGACGCCCTTGCCAAATCCCTGGGCAAAGGCGTCACGCTGGACTTCTCCAAGAAGCTCGGCGGCGGCTTTACCATCGGCCCTAAAGACGGCGGCTATTTCATCAGCTTCTCCGACGAAACCTTCGCCGAACTGATTGGCTCGTACCTCCGCCCCGCCACCAAGAAGCTGCTCTTCGGATGAGTAATTTCGAATACATAATATCGTCACTGCCGTTCCTGACGGCGGATTACAACTATGCGCACGGAAAGGACTTTCAGGCTGTGATAGATGAAATCCGCGGGGAACTGGGAGAGAAGGACGCGGCGGCGCTGGATTTCCTTCTGGAGGGATTCAGGGAGGAGAACCTGGGAGAGGATTTCTACGCGCGGGCACTCAGCCACGGCGCCGGGTTCATCCGCGGCTACTTCGCCTTCGACCTTAACCTCCGCAACGCCAAGGTGCGCTACCTCAACCGCAGGCTGGGCCGCCCTGACGACCAGGACGTAATCACCGGAGAAGGCGCGGAGTATAACGGCGACATCGACCTTCTGAAATTCCGCAGCGGAGAATTCGAGGAGGCCGCCAAGGTGCAGTTCGTGCTGGAGCAGGAAGACCTCCTCACCCGCGAAAAGGGCCTGGACGACATCACCTGGCAGAAAGTGGATGTCCTTGAGACATTCCACTACTTCGACCTCACCGCAGTTCTTGCCTATGTAGCAAAGCTTCACATCGTGGACCGCTGGCTCGCACTTGACGTGGAAACCGGACGCGAAATGTTCCAGAAACTGGTGAAGCAGGTGAAAGGCACATACAAAGGAGTAAAATACGAACAATAATAATATGAAGACTAAAGGTATTGTAACCGGCATCGTGAGCAACCTGGTAACCGTAAAGGTGGACGGCCCGGTGGCAGAGAATGAAATCTGCTACATCGACCTTGCAGGCGTGAAAATGATGGCGGAAGTGATTAAGGTGGGCGGCGACATAGCCTCCGTGCAGGTGTTCGAGAGCACCAGCGGCCTCCGCAACGGGGACAGCGTGGAGTTCGAAGGACGGATGCTGGAGGTCACTCTGGGCCCCGGACTGCTTTCCAGCGTGTACGACGGCCTTCAGAACGACCTCACCACGATGGAGGACGTATTCCTCAAACGAGGCGAATACACCGACCCCATCAACCGCGAAAAACTCTGGGAATTCACTCCCCTGGCAAAACCCGGCGACAGAGTGATCGCCGCGGACTGGCTGGGCGAAGTGAAGGAAGGCTGGCTGCCCCACAAGATTATGGTGCCGTTCTCCTTCAAGGGAGATTTCACCGTAAAGAGCATCAAGGAAGCCGGGCAGTACAACGTGGACACGGTAATTGCCGTTCTCACCAACGCCCAGGGGGAAGATGTCGATGTTACCATGACTCAGAAGTGGCCCGTCAAGGTGGCCATCAAGGGATACAGGGAGAAGCCCAGGCCGGACCGCATCATGGAAACCGGCGTCCGCGTCATCGACACGATGAACCCCATCGCGGAAGGCGGCACCGGCTTCATCCCCGGTCCCTTCGGCTGCGGCAAGACGGTTCTGCAGCACGCAATCGCCAAGCAGGGCGACGCCGACGTCATCGTGATGGCGGCCTGCGGCGAGCGCGCCAACGAGGTGGTAGAAATCTTCACCGAGTTCCCTGAACTCATCGATCCGCATACAGGACGTCATCTGATGGAGCGTACCACCATCATCTGCAATACCTCGAATATGCCCGTCGCGGCCCGCGAGGCATCTGTCTACACCGCAATGACCATCTGCGAGTACTACAGGGCGATGGGTCTGAAATGCCTTCTCCTGGCCGATTCCACCTCCCGCTGGGCCCAGGCTCTGCGAGAGATGTCCAACCGTATGGAGGAACTCCCGGGTGCCGATGCATTCCCGGTGGACCTTTCCGCCATCATCTCCAACTTCTACTCCCGCGCCGGCACCGTGGTGCTGAACAACGGGGAGCGAGGCGCGGTTACCTTCATCGGCACGGTGTCCCCTGCCGGCGGTAACCTCAAGGAACCCGTGACGGAGAGCACCAAGAAGGCCGCCCGCTGCTTCTATGCACTGGAGCAGGGCCGCGCCGACCAGAAACGCTATCCCGCCGTTGGCCCGCTGGAGTCCTACTCCAAGTATCTGGACTATCCTGAGATCCAGGCCTTCCTGGACAAGACCGTGGAAGAGGGATGGGTCGATAAGGTGATGCACGCCAAGAACCTCATCCGCCGCGGCAAGGAAGCCGCCGAGCAAATCAACATTCTGGGCGACGACGGCGTGCCGATGAGCTACCACGTGAACTTCTGGAAGAGCGAACTCATCGACTTCGTGATCCTCCAGCAGGACGGCTTCGACCCCGTGGACTCCCTCTGCCCCATCGAGCGCCAGCGCTTCATGCTGGACCTTGTCCTGGACATCTGCGACAGGGACTTCGACTTCGAGGACTATGAGAAATGCCGCGGCTTCTTCAGCTCGCTCATCAACGAACTGCGCCAGATGAACTATTCCGAGTTCAAGAGCGAGAAGTTCTACGCATACAATGAATCGGTAAAGAAAATGATTGCATAATATGAAAGCATATCAGAAGATATATACCAAGCTGTCCGGCATCACCAAGGCCACCGTATCGCTGCACGCCAGCGGAGTGTCCAACGACGAACTGGCACTGGTTCACGGCCGTCTTGCGCAGATCGTGCGCACAAAGGGCGACGTGGTGACGTTGCAGGTGTTCTCCGGCACGGAGGGCATTCCTTCCAATGCGGAAGTGGTGTTCCTGGGAGAGCCCCCTACCCTGAAGGTGGGCGACCAGCTCAGCGGCCGCTTCTTCGACGCCTACGGCCATCCCATCGACGGAGGCCCGGAAACCGAGGGCGAGGTGCGCCAGATCGGCGGCCCGTCGGTGAACCCGTACAAGAGGCGCCAGCCTTCGCAGCTGATCCCTACCGGCATCGCCGGAATCGACCTTAACAACACCCTGGTCTCCGGCCAGAAGATCCCCTTCTTCGCGGACCCGGACCAGCCCTACAACCAGGTTATGGCCGATGTGGCCCTTCGCGCGGACGTGGACAAGATCATCCTCGGCGGTATGGGTCTGTCGAACGACGACTATCTGTTCTTCAAGAACTCCTTCGAGGCCGCAGGCGCGCTGGACAAGATCATATGCTTCATCAACACCACGGAGAATCCCCCTGTGGAGCGCCTCCTGGTGCCGGATATGGCCCTCACAGCCGCGGAATACTTCGCCGTGGACAAGAACGAGAAGGTGCTGGTGCTGCTCACCGATATGACGCTTTATGCCGATGCACTGTCGATTGTTTCCAACCGTATGGACCAGATTCCGTCCAAGGACTCGATGCCCGGCTCGCTGTACAGCGACCTTGCAAAGATCTACGAGAAGGCCGTGCAGCTGCCCAGCGGCGGTTCCATCACCATCATCGCCGTTACCACGCTTAACGACGGTGACATCACGCACGCAATCCCGGACAACACCGGATATATAACCGAAGGCCAGCTTTATCTGAAGGCCGATACCGACACGGGCAAGGTCATCATCGACCCGTTCCGTTCGCTGAGCCGACTGAAACAGCTGGTGCAGAACAAGAAGACGCGTGAGGACCACTCCCAGGTGATGAACGCCTCCGTGCGTCTGTATGCCGATGCGCAGAATGCGAAGACCAAGCTGGAGAACGGCTTCGACCTGTCTGACTACGACCACCGCTGCCTTGCATATGCCAAGGACTATGCGCGCGAGCTCCTGGCCATCGACGTAAACATCTCCATCACCGAAATGCTGGACACCGCATGGAAACTTTTCGCCAAGTACTTCTCCCCTGCGGAAACCGGTATCAAACAAGCCCTCATCGACAAATACTGGGTTAAATAATGGCAATCAAGTTCCAATATAATAAGACATCGCTAACCGACCTTGGCAAGCAGCTCAAGATGCGTCAGCGCGCCCTCCCCACACTACAGAACAAGGAGAGCGCCCTGCGTCTGGAGGTTCGCAAGGCCAAGGAGGAGAGCGAACAGCTTATTGCCGACCTGGATGCCGCCCTGCTGCGATACGACTATCTCGCCGCCCTGTGGAACGAGTTCGAGCCCGGGCTTATCGAGATTGTGGACGTGGAGCTTTACACCAAGAAGGTGGCCGGCGTGAAGACTCCGGCCCTGGGAGAGATCAAGTACGAGATCCGTCCCTTCAACGCCTTCGTCAAACCGGCCTGGTTCGCCGACGGCGTGGCGATTCTGAAAGAGTTGTCGCGCCTGGGGATCGAGTCGGAAGTATATAAGGAGAAAGCCCGCATACTGGACTACCAGCGCAAGAAGACCACCCAGAAGGTGAACCTGTACGAGAAAGTGCAGATTCCCGGCTACAAGGAGGCAATACGCAAGATCAAACGCTATATGGAGGACGAGGAAAACCTTTCCAAGGCCTCCCAGAAGATAGTGAAAAGCCGCCACGCCCTTGAGGAGGAGGAAGAGCTATGATCGACCGGATGACCCGATATTCGTTCATTCTCCTCAATGGTGAACAGGACGCATTCCTGGACAAGCTCCAGGAGATTGGCCTCGTGGATATCACCCGCAGCGTGAAGCCAGTGGACGATTCCTCGCGCGAACTTCTGGACCGCGCAGGCCGCCTGCATTCCCTGGCCGACGAAATAATGAAGGCCGATGTGCCATCGGACGCTGTTTCCGTACCGTGTTCCGTGGCCGATGCGGAAGCGGTCCTCCAGGAGTTTGCCGATGCCGGATTGGCTCTGGATGAAGCCAGGGCCGATTATGCCGCACGCCTCCCCTGGGGAGATTTCGACGCGGCCAAACTCTACGGTGCCGGCATTCCGGTACACTTCCACGTCCTTGCTCCCAAGGCGTTCAAGCCGGAGTGGGCGGAGTCCCATGCACTTGTGGAAGTGGCGCGGGACAAGAATTCCGTGCGCTTCGTGGTGCTGGGAGACGACACGCTGCCCGGCGAAGTGCCCGCTCCTACTGCCTCGTATTCGGAGGCGGCGGAGAGAGAGCTTGCTGCACAGGCAAGGCTGCTTTCTGTGGGCGGGCGTATTCTTGGCCTGCGGGACCGCATCCTGGAGCTTCAGGCCCAGGAGAAGGAGTGTATGTCGCTGCTGGACGTACGGCTGGCCGCAGCGGCTGCCGTGCCGGAGGCGGAGGATACAATCGTTACGCTGGTTGGCTTTGCCCCCACGTCGGAAGACAAGCGCGTCCAGGAGGCTCTGGAGCCTCTGGACGTATTCTGGTTCGCATCTAAAGCAGTGGTTCAGGAGAACCCTCCCATCCGCTTCAAGAACAATAAGTTCGTGAGGATGTTCGAAACCCTTACGGATATGTACGGACGGCCGTCTTACGACGGTTTCGACCCCACCCCCTTCATCGCCGTGTTCTTTATGCTGTTCTTCGCCTTCTGTATGGGCGATGCAGGCTACGGATTGGTGCTGGTTATCGTGGGGCTTGCTTTGAAGAAGATGCTGAAGGATCTGGCGCCGCTGGTGGTTACGCTGGGCGTGGCCACTATGGTTATCGGCTTCCTGTTCCACACCTTCTTCTCGATGGATATCTCGCAGTGGGCGATTTTCGAGCCCATAAAGGGCGTGTTCCTGCCGTCACAGATCGCCGGGAACGACGCAACGATGGTACTCTCGCTCGTAGTGGGTATCCTTCACATATCCCTCGCGATGGTGGTCAAAACCATCCACGAAACAAAGACCAAGGGCTTCTTCGCGTCGCTTGGCACCTGGGGGTGGACATTGCTCATAGTAGGCGGCGTTGCCGTGGGGGCGTTTGCCCTGGCCGGCGTACTGAGTTCGGAGGTTACCAAATGGGTACTCATCGGGCTTGGCGCAGTATCCGCCCTGGGGATTTTCGTGTTCAACGACCCCAAACGCAACAAGTTCGCCAATGTCGGAATGGGCCTGTGGGATACATATAATATGATTACCGGGCTGGTAGGAGACGTACTCAGCTACATCCGCCTGTATGCCCTGGGACTTGCCGGCAGCATGCTTGGCATGGCCTTTAACGATATGGGCGTTATGATATTGGGAGATTCTCCCAACATCGCAAAATGGCTGGGCTTCCTGCTGCTGGTCATTTTCGGACATACCCTGAACATTGCCATGTGCGCACTTGGCGCCTTCGTACACCCCCTGCGTCTGAACTTCCTGGAGTTCTTCAAGAATGCAGGCTACGAAGCCACCGGCCGCTCTTATAACCCGTTAAAGAAACAATAAAACATTATAACACTATGGAACAAGTATTAGCTTATCTCGGACTCGGCCTGGTTCTCGCACTGGCGGGCATCGGCTCTTCCATCGGCACCACTATCGCCGGCAACGCGGCTGAAGGAGCACTCAAACGCAAACCGGAATCATCCGGCAGCTACCTGCTGCTGTCGGCACTCCCCTCCACCCAGGGTATTTACGGATTCGTGGCATTCCTTGTCATGATGGGTAAATACACCGGCGGCACCATCAGCGGATGGATCTGCTTCGGCGTGGGACTTGCCGCAGGTATCGGCATCCTGTTTTCCGGCATCCGCCAGGGACAGGTTTGTGCAAATGGTATCGTAGGTGTTTCCCAGGGGCACAATGTTGTTACCAACACCCTCATCTACGCCGCCCTACCGGAATTCTACGCAATCCTCTGTCTGGTAGGCGCCATTCTCGCCCACTAGGCCCTGTGAAGTACCTGCTGAATACGAGCACGGACCCGTATTGGAATATGGGCTTCGATGAGTACGTGCTGGAGCACGGGCCGTCGGAGCCCGTGTTTTATCTGTGGAGGAACTCGCCGGCGGTTATTATCGGGCTCAACCAGAATCCTTATGCGGAGGTGAACCTCCCCTATCTTCAGGAGCACGGGATTGCGCTTGTGCGGAGGATTACTGGCGGGGGTGCCGTGTATCACGATTTGGGGAATCT
>JAILDI010000017.1 GCA_024689525.1 Bacteroidales bacterium | reverse complement strand
TGTTCACCCTGGACAGCAAGGCCGCTCTGGTGAACTTTCTTGCCGATAACGGCCTCGCCCCGGACGCCATACTCCTTACCCACGGACATTTCGACCACGCCATGGGAGTGAAGATGCTGCTGGAGCAATTCCCCGGCGTGCCCGTGTATATGTGCGCGCTGGACAAAGAGATTCTGGAAGCGGGCCCGGCGGTAATGGCCGGAAGGGAAAGGGTGAATTCCTCCCGCACTGATTTCCCCTTTGTGGATGTTGCCGATGGCATGGTGGTCCAAAGCGGCGGAGCCTCCTGGAAGGCGATTCTCACTCCGGGGCACACTCCCGGCGGGGTGTGCTGGTGGTGTGAAAGCGACTCGCTTCTTCTCAGCGGAGATACGCTGTTTGCAGGCTCCATCGGCAGGTCTGATCTTATGGGCGGAGATTACGACGTCCTTATGAAATCACTTCTGGAGCGCGTCATGGTTCTCCCCGGCGACACGGATGTGATTCCCGGGCACGGGCAGCCGACATCCATCGCCCGCGAATCGGCCTCCAATCCTTTCCTTCAGCCGTTTAACGAGGAGGACTCCGCATGGTGGGAGCAGAACGGCATTCCAATAAAGGGTTGAAAACGTTTGCATACTATTGATAATTCACAGGGTTTTTCTTATATTTGTAGGCTAACATTATGGAAAACCCTGAACGCAAATGGCTTGTAAAAGAAGTATCCGACCCTGAAAAGGCCGGTACACTTGCCGCGGAACTGGGTATAGACAGAGTTCTTGCAGAGCTCCTTGTCCAAAGAGGTGTGGAAACTTTCGAACAGGCCCGCGGCTTCTTCCGCCCCTCGTTGGAAGACCTTCACGATCCCTTCCTCATGAAAGACATGGACCTCGCGGTGGAGCGCCTTCACAAGGCCATCACCGGCGGGGAAAAGATCCTTGTGTACGGGGATTATGACGTGGACGGAACAACTGCCGTTGCCCAGGTGTACTCCTTCATCAAGCGTTTCACTCCCAAGGTAGCATTTTATATTCCGGACCGCTACGACGAAGGTTATGGCCTGTCGTACAAAGGTTTGGACTGGGCACAAAAGAACGGCGTGAACCTGGTGATCACCCTGGACTGCGGCATCAAGGCCATCGACAAAGTGGAGTATGCGCGGGAACTTGGCATAGACGTCATCGTTTGCGACCACCATCTCCCGGAGGATGTCCTCCCCGCGGCGGTTGCCGTCCTGGACCCCAAACGGGAAGACTGCCATTATCCCTTCGACGACCTTTGCGGCTGCGGGGTGGGCTTCAAATTCGTCCAGGGCTATGTGCAGCGCTATAATCTGGACGCCTCCATCCTGGAGCCCCTGCTGGACCTTCAGGTTGTCTCAATCGCATCGGACCTTGTGTCCATGACAGGAGAAAACCGCATCCTCGCCCACTTCGGCCTGAAGCGCCTGAACGAGAATCCCCGCAAGGGCCTGCTGGCCATGATCAACCTGGCAAAACTGGAAGAAGGACACATCGTCATCGACGATATAGTATTCAAAATCGGACCCCGCATCAACGCCGCAGGGCGAATGGAAAGCGGCAGGCTGGCCGTGGAACTGCTCACGGCAACGGACGACCGCACGGCCTTCCGCATCGGCGAGGAAATCAACAACCGCAATAACGAGCGCAAATCCATCGACCGGGAAATCACCCAGGAGGCTCTGGAAATGGTGGAAAGCGGCAATGCCCTCGAAACGGAGAACGTTACCATAGTCTACAATCCCAAGTGGAACAAGGGTGTCGTGGGTATTGTGGCATCCCGCCTTGTGGAGGCATATTACAAGCCCACCGTGGTTCTCACCAAGTCCAACGGCTTCGTAACCGGCAGCGCGCGCAGCGTTCCCGGCTTCGACCTGTATGCCTCCATCGAGAGCTGTGCCGATATTCTGGAGAACTTCGGCGGCCACGTGTATGCGGCAGGCCTCACAATGAAGGAGGAGAACCTGCCGGAATTCTGCCGCAGGATGAACCGCTTCGTCTCCGGCAACATAACAACCGAGGAACTCACTCCGGTCGTGGAGATAGACGCCCGCCTGGATTTCTCGCAGATAACCCCCAAGTTCACCCGCATCCTCAAGCAGTTCCAGCCCTTCGGCCCCGGCAACTCCAACCCTGTATTTTTAACTGAAGATGTGTACGATGCGGGCGGCGGCCGCAAAGTGGGTGCAGGCGGGGTGCATCTGAAGCTGGACCTCATGCAGGAACAGCAGCCATACCGCCAGATTGCCGCCATCGGCTTCAACATGTCGGAATACTATGACCACATCAAGGCCGGCAACCCCATCGACATCTGCTACTCCATCGTGGAAAACTTCTACCGCGGCTCCTCCACCGTCCA
>JAILDI010000221.1 GCA_024689525.1 Bacteroidales bacterium | reverse complement strand
TTTTAGGCTGTAACATTGTTGTAATGTTTTAAAATTTCCTTTGTTTGCCCTAACTCATTGAAACTCAGCTGGTTGGGTGCGTTTTGCTCCAATTTGGGGATTGCAAAGTTACAAAAAAAATTTGATTTGCAAACATTTTTTGAAATATTTTTTCACATTTTCGACCGCGGTTTTTGATACTTAACTTGCTGAAATATCGCGCGTTCCTTTCGGCAATAAAAAAAACTTTGCCCAATTTTCGACATTTGGAAATCGGCAACTGGGATTGTTTATTTGCCCAGGCTGCGGAGAACCAGTTCCTCCATTTTTTTGTAAGCAGGCACTGACACGTGGACTTCATCATAGCTGTATTCCGGCAAAAGGCCTCCGTCAGGCGCCGTAAGGGCGCTGTGATAATCGACATAGCGGATTCCTGCCGAACGGGCATACTGCTTAAGCCGATCATTGTAGGCAATGACCTCGGAAGCGATTTCGCTTCGCTGTGGAAGCCATCCGATTTTACGGCACGGGGTAAGTGAGCACAAAACCGGCTCAATGCCGTGCACGCGGGCCAGTTCACACATCGACTGAACGTTTGACAGAATATCTTCCGGCGGGATTTCTCCTCCATTCTTCGCGAAATCGTTTATTCCGACAAGAATGACCACATAGCCGGGACGCAAGGCAATCACATCGGACCTGAAACGGGAAAGAAGTTGGGCGCTTGTCTGCCCGCTTATTCCCCTTCCTAAGAATCTGTGGCGGTTGAAAAAAGCCCCGTCCAGCGCTGCCCAGTTTTCGGTGATTGAATCTCCATAAAACACTGCAGCCGGGCGGAATGTAAGAATAGAGTTTTCATATGAATACCGTTGAGTTGCAGCAAAATCATTAACTCGATTCCGGCCTTCGCCATCGGCCTCCAGGAAAGGACCGTACTTCTGATATAACGTCCTGCAGTATTCTACAGCATCACCTTCAATTGGTGCCGGTTCTACAGCATCGCTCCTGCACCATTCTTTTCCCAAATCCCACATCTTGTCGTCAAATTCTTCTTGATCAAAAACATCTCCCGCCAGGACACAGCGCTCAACTTCGTCGAAGAACAGGCTCCAGCGTGTTTTGTAGTACGTTCCGAGGAGACCGGAATAATTACGGTTTGCATAGTCGTCAATCGATTCCTCTCCATTGTCAAACCAGATGGTGAGAAGATGCCGGGCATTTGTTTCATATTTTTCTGCATTTCCGTCCCTCTCCCCCCACTGTTCAGCCATTTCAGTCCAGGCTGCCAGTGAAAACTCCCGCCTGAAGGAAAGCAGCGCGTCCATATCATCCAAAATGCCGTAAAGGACGGACTTCAAGTGTTCCATTTCTTTAAGATTTCCCCCGCCGGCCGCTCGGACATAGTCATTTTTTACATCCTGGAAAAGATTTCCGACCACCTGCCGCGCTACATTTATAAGGTCGAATCTGTACTGGTCTGACGCGGATTCTTCTTTCAGCATTTTTCCCCAAATGTCATACAGTATCGAATTGGAATAGAAATACTCTGATGTCCCCGTCCAGATTGACCTGCGGAAATAATATGGCCGGAGGTTTGTCATGGTTCCCCTCGTGTCACTGTAGGTAAACAGAACATTTTCCTGAAGAGAGGCCCATGCCTCTCGGAACGAATCGCTTTCCCCGCCGAAATGAGCATCCGCCGTCCTTTTGGCCCATTCTGAAGGTTGTCTCTTATAATTCCACGCGCACTCGTATACATATTCATATATATCTCTGTTCACGTCAAGCCCCTCCGGGACACAGCCCACACCGGTACAATTATCCGCTTCCGACAAAACCCGAGTTACACGGGATTCTATTCTGGAAGGACTTCCCTCTATCATCGTGTTGCCGCCAAAATTTCCGAGATAGCACCAGATAAAAGGCGTATCGAAAAGCTTATCGGTACGCAGCCAGGCCTCATCTTCCTCCCCACGGTATTCAAGTATTTTTATTTTGTCTCGCGGACAGGCTCCAAGGTATGCTTTTATCCTTTCCGGTGTCCATTTTCCTGAAGAGTTCAGAAACATCCAGCCCATCTGAATCCATTCCGCTCTCGGGTCTGCCGAATTCAGGCTCCCGAACATATCCCGCGATATTGAAGCAAGTGTATCCGGCTCCCAGCTTGGCGAAGGCATTTCGTTGAACAAATCTGCTGCATAGATGTGGTCTGTTCCGTACAGACTGTCCTGAATGGAGAGGAATCTGCGTTGTATCTCACCGAAAAGAGGGTCTGACGGATAAATGAAGTGCGTTCTGTACTCTCCGGCATTGTTCCAGTTACTTGAATAGTGCCTTCTTCCCTGTGAAATCTGCTCCGGAACATGTCCGTTGAAGGCGCCAAGCACCGGGCGCATACCGAATTCGCGCTCCCTTTCAAGAATCTTCTTCTGCAGAGCCTCGTGCGCATCTATCCATTCCCGGGTAAGAGGACCGTCGTATTTGTCTATATTGCCCATCATCTGCCAAGGGAGGTGAGCCGGCCCCGTGAACCAGTTCAGTACCGTTTCTTCATCTATTCCAAGGCTCTCCCACACCCTTTTCCAAACGGCCTCTTGGCCGGTCAGGGACAAAGGAAGGTTCACACCGTTTAAAGCCATCCAGTCGATAAGCCTTTCCCATTGGGGCCAGTCCCAGTATGCAAGCGTATAGCCAAAGGTGCAGTAATTCAAGAAAAAACGGTCTGCCACCAGAGCCTTATGGCGGATTTTTCCTTTTACCGCAGGCATCTTGTCGGGGACTTCAACCGAGTTGAAATCATACCAGGAAACCGAGCAGTGGCAATACTCCTTCAGATAATAATTCAAACCCACGGCCATAGACCCGGCGTTGTTTCCTCTTATAACGAGGATGTCTCCCCTTGTCTCCAATTCAAAGCAATCCATTCCTCCATCGGATTGGATAGTGCGAAACCTGATGTTCCCGGCATATGACGGGACTATTCTGCCGGCAAGCCCTTCTGCAGTTTTATTCCCGCAGGAGACCAGCATTATGCACAAAACAAAAAGCAGCGAATAATGTTTCATAATAAGACAAGAGAGGTTGGCAATTCTCCATATTGCCAACCTCACAATATTAACCATTAACCTTTTTATTTGGACGCAACAATGACTTTGGTAACACAGAATGTTCCTGCAGGGAAACCAGAACTGGCGGTGTAGCGGATACCAAAAGTAACCTTCTTGCCTGCGGCGCTGCTCACATCGAACACCTGGAAATTGTCGTCCCATTCTCCCCAATGGTCGAATGCTCCGTATACTTTTCCATTATTGTCCACGAGAGTAGTTTGGCCTGCACCCATGTAATTGTCGAAGAAACCCACGGCCACAATAGCCTCTCTGCCCGTAATATTGATTTCCGGGAAGAACGCGGTGGCGTCAGCGTCGTTCGCATCCCAGGTATATCCCATTGCGGCAAAGGTGTGCTGAGTCTTCGCTGCGACATCGGCCCAACCGTCAGATGCACGGTAGAACCATACGGAAGAACCGTCACTGTCACCGCAAGAAACGCCGGAATCGATGATGTCTGCGGGAGGGTCTATGGTATTTACAATATTCCAGCCTTCCGGAGCCCCGTCAGCGGCGACATAGACATATGCCGGCAGGAGCTCAAAGTCAGAAACGTACCAGGTTCCAGTGTTGGACTCCAGTCCATAGTATTTCAGACGGATTTGGATTTTCTGACCAGCATACTTTTTGAGGTCGGCGTACCCTGCTGACACCGGGCCATGCTGTACGGGAGCCTTCTTGGGCATTTCTATGTTCTCCCAATCGCTGTTCTCGCCTTTGACCTGGACGACCAGGCCATCCTCGGGTCCGTACTTGTAAGCCCATTTGAGTGTGAATGCCGCACCGGTTTTGGGGATGCTGTATTCAGGAGAAGTAAAATAGCCTGTGAAATCATAGCTGGCGTAATCCGTGGGATAATAGGAAGAAATAGCATAGCCGTTTGCATCCTCCGGATGATCGGGCACATCGTCTGCTGTCTTGAAAACGAAAACCTGATCGCCAGTAGCATTAGCTCCGTTTGCTTCGTTTGAGGCCGTCCAGCCAGTCCACTGACTGCCGACGAAAGATACAATTGCACTTCCGATGGTAAGTGTCTTGTCCTCCTCTCCTTGAGTATTGCCGTTGGGATCCTCTTGTCCATTGGGATCTTTGTTGAGATCATCCTCATTGGGATTATTCTTGTTGCACGCTACAAATGCCACAATCGCGGCGAGTGCAAAGACGGTAAATTTTTTAATCATAGCTGTAAGGGTTAAAATGATTATTGTATATTGGAAATAGTATCTTTAAGTTCATCATTGGCCGCCTGGGCCCCTGTCTGTGACAATTCGCCATAAGTGAATCGGCCCATCACGCTTTCCAGTTTATCGAGAGCCTCCTCGCTTAGGCTTTCCCTCAGAATCCGGATCTTCTCGCACTGCTGAATCCCTTCTGTGAGCATTTCCATTCGGACACTGCTCCTTCCTTCCGGATATACCAGGAAACAGTCACCGGCGGCAAAGAGCCTGTATCGAGCATCCTTCATCGGATCTGCCGTCCAGCTGTTATAGGCCCACCTAAGATATCCGTCATAGCCTCCGGATAGAGCATAGACCGGCAGCCAGGCCGCCTCTGCGGGAGGAGATGCAATGAATGTGTTGGGATATTTTTCGTCACAGCAGGTGTACACTGTACTCACCTTCCCTTCTTCAGACCTCCTTGAAACGACACTCGCCGGATACTCCCCATGAAACGTTACACTCAAATAATAAAGGTCCGGCTCCACTTCGGGGTGATAGAGTCCCGCCAGGGACAAACGGAATTCAGGCTCTGCCCTGCGGATGAAATCGCGCACCGCCACCAGATCGTCCTTTCGGCTTTCGTCCATAGCAAGACAGGTCTTTTCAAACCAGCCTTTCTGCCTGAGATGGGCGGCAAAATCGTGAATGAACGGCTCCCAGAAGTTCTGGTACTGCTTCGTTCCAGGCCTCGCCTCCATAGTCTTAATGGCCGATGTGGCCTCATCATAATAGTCGAAAGAGGATGTAAAGGTAATCAGTGAATAGCAGTTGATCTGCCTGTCTATTCCGTGCCCCATCATATACTCGACCCATTTGTCAAACACGGAATAGTCGTACTGCCAGGACCCGTCGACACGGAGGGTTTTGGTCACCATCGACCCGAAAGGATCTTCTGTTTGACCGTTCCAGGGACGACCGGTTATGGTTGCGGTTATCGTCTTCTGGCCAGCCTTGGCAAGGATGGACATTACCGGATCCATATAGTTGAAGTGCTCCTGGCTCCATGGCTCGACGCTGTGGTATCTTGCCACGGCGTAAGGATTTTGCCATAAATCCAAATGGAAGCGCCATTCCTCCGGCTGGGGAAGCGTCCGGGAATCGACCTTGATTGTAATAGGAAGCGATGCGATCTTCTTTCCCCCGGCACGGAGCATCAGCTTTCCCCGATACACACCCGGGACAGCATCGGAAGGGACGTTTACAGTAATCCACACCGGCCGGTATGGCGGAACGAGCTCGTCAACCTCAGAACTGTTGTCAAGGATGTCATATACTTTTATCCTCGGGATTGTCAGGGAATCTCTGGCCCCGCACTGATCATATTTTCCGATGAGCGAGTCTCCCAGGACAGGCAGTTCAAACCTTGAGCTTATTGCAGATGCCGGAATAGTGTTCCTTCCGCACCGCAGATTTCCTGCGACAACCTCAACTTCTGACAGAGCCCTGTCTGTCTTGACAACTGCAACGCCAAACGCTCTTTCCCCCTTCCAGAAACTGCCGCGAAAAGCTTCATCCTGCGCTTGCGGCGCTGTGTCCACATACATTCTCGTTCCCGTGGAAGACCAGAAGAATCCCACGCTCTGCGTTCCGCAGGAAACAAAGACCGACAAAGCTGCCAGAAGAAAGAATACGGCGCATGCTGCCGTTATCAGTTTGTTAATACTCAATCGAATCATAATAGTAAGCTCTGTACGATATTTCATTCCTTTCAATTACTCTGAGCATGTTTCCTTCCAAATCAGTGAATACTGCGGCAAGACGCACGGTGGAGCTGAATATCAACAGGTCCATATCGGGACGATAGACCACGTTGCTGCGGTTGATGGAACAGTATTCGCGCGGAAAAGCGACGGAATACTGAGTTACTGGAGTTCCTGTGGACGGGTCTATATTGTATATTACAGCTCGGGACTGCCCGGCGTTCTTTCCGTTGTCAAGACACAGCAGTTTATCGGGGGCCAGCGACACTAATGAATGGATTCCGTCCGTATCACAGGCTGCGCGATAGAGGACGCTTCCGTCCTGCCTGAGGATTTTCCATATTTCATTCAGCTTATTGTAAGAAATGTACAGATTATCCTCGCTGTCCCAGCATACCGAATTGGCGTGCATCAGGTCTGTTGCGTTTTTGACAGGATTGACCGTCTTATCCATTAGCGGATTCAATGTACCGAAACAGTTCCAGGCCCACACCACATTTCCCTCCGGAGAAAATATGGATATTCCCTCCCCATATACATCCGTGCGGGGCTCTCCGCCAAGCGAAGTCAAATCAAACTCTTGCGTACTGTTATGAAGGGCCAGGATATTGCCGTCATCCATGCGCACAATCTCGTGATGAGGGTAGTCGAGATACCCTTCCCCTGCTTTCTTTTCAAAAAGACGGTTGCCGAAAAGATCCAGCATCACGGTTTTATCAGCGATTCTCTGGAAATTGCCGTTGGGATCGAAGCGGAAGCCGAGATTGACCAGAATAGTACCCGTGCGGGGGTCGAACGTCGCCTGGCGCACAGCCTCGTCAAACCTTTCATACCATAAGATCATCCCGTCAGTGTCACAGAAAGTGACAAAACCGGGATTCCCGGCTGAAGACTGCATGAGCAGTCCTGGAATCTGCCTGGATGTATCTGTTACTTTTACCCTGTATTTGGGGACATCGACAGGCAAATCTCCTGTCGTGAAACTTTCCTCCTCCGAATACGCCGTCTGTTCTCCGGACCTTGCTACGACTCTGAAGGTATAAGTTGTGCCCGGATATAGGAACATTATAGTGGCATCGGCTTCAGAACCCTCACAACGATATATACGCGTCTTTTCTACTTTGCCTCCGTCCTTCCAGTATTCAATCCAGTATTCGCATGGCGAAGAGAAGCGAACCGATACAGGAACCCGGAGTTCGTTCTCACCCTTGCCCGCCACGGCCACCACTTTAAGTGTCTCTTCTCCCTTTGAGCAGGATATCAGTACTGTGGCAACTACGGAGATTAGTGCTATTATTTTACTTGTTCCTTGCATTTTCCAATTCGGGGTTTAATTCTATTTCAAATGCCGGAATGGGGAAATAGCGGCGGATATCGTTCTCTGTTAGGTCTGTGGGATAGCCTATATATTCATTTTTGTAGTAGTCCTTGTCTTTTCCCTCATTGATGGCCTTATATTCAGCTTTAGCCTTCTGTGATGCAATGTATTTGTCCATCCTGTCCTTCCACAAGCCCATGCGAATCAGATCCGTGCGCCTTAATCCTTCCATATTGAATTCGAAGAGACGCTCGTCGCAGATTGCCTCGCGGAGAGCATCTTTCCCGGCAAATGAGGAAAGCGACAGGTTGTGATACGTGTCTCCGAAAGCGCGGCGACGAATACGGTTAATCAGGTCTATGGCTTCCTGTGTGGGACCGTTCAGTTCGTTGAGTATTTCAGCTTTGCACAAGATGAAATCGGCAAATCTCATAAGAGGATAATTGTTGCCGGTGTCATAGTTGTATGTCCCGGGCTTCTGATACTCATATTTCCTGGTACATACGGCAATGTTCTCCTTGCAATAGGTGAGTTCATAGAAATCGTCTAGCGTTGCCAGCATAGAACCGACCTTGTCTACGCTGGGAGGCGTCAGATAGACCCTCTTGGGGTTGTTCTGGTACTGAGTATAATCTCTGACGATAAGGTCGGTAAGCCTCTTGTCGGCAGGATCCATGGCCCAGGCCACTTCCAGCGGCACCCAGTATTCTCCCCATCCGTAGTCATACTCCCAAGGTGTGAACTCAAGCCCCAGATACCAGGAACAATTGTGGATGGTATCCGACGATCTCACCGCAAAGATCAGTTCCTTGTTATTTAGCCCGTCTTCTGACGAGGCATCGAAGGGAGCCTTGACGTTATTGAGAAGCTGATACTCCGAGCCCTCAAGGTCAAGAACCGCATTCGCTTCCGCCAGGGCCTTGTTCCAAAGCTCCTTATCATCTTTTCCCTGGAGTCTGGCCCGGCCTGCCTGGCGCATATACAGACGGCAAAGAAGGCCGCATGCCGCACCACGGGTGGGACGGCTCGCCTCCGCTCTTGGATATCTGTAGGGAAGATCGTTCTTGCAGAGTATCAAATCATTCTCTATAGCCTCCTCTATTATGTCTATGGAGTCATAATTTCTTATGTCGCGGACGTCAAGATCGCTTGAAAGGGTGAGTGGGACCTGATAGTACAAGTCTGTAAGGTTCATATACGAGAATGCTCTCATGAAACGGGCTTCTGCCACCATCTGCTCCTTCGTATGAACAGCCTTGAACAATTCCTCGTCCATTTTTGGAACCGTTTCGATGATGATGTTTGCCCTCGAAATGGTGAAATAGTTCAAAGTCCACATATAGTCGTTTGAATCCACGGCCTGAATGTTGGCCTGGTTAAGCTGTTCGAAAATATGTCCCTGTTTAAATCCTCCATCTGTGCAGATGTCATTGAAATAGCAGTTGTGGAGGTATAACACGTGCATAGAATAGTACAGGCCGTTGACGGCCGCCTGGGCGTTTTCGCCTGTAGTGAAAGCCAAATTCTCCGTAAGAGAAGAATATGCTTTTTCATCCAGAGCCTTTTCACACGAAACAAGGCTTATTGTCATTAGCGCAACAATTGCTGTTATTCTGATTTTCATGTCCCGGTTCTGTTAGAATGTTATTTTTGCTCCGAAATTGAAAGTACGGTATCCCGGATATGAGCAGTAATCCACACCCTGCAGAATATCATCCGTTCCGCTGGAATTGGCTTCGGGGTCGAATCCGGAGTATTTGGTAAATGTCAGCAGTCTCTGGCCGCCAACATACACCCGCATGCCCTTTATGTAATTAAGCCGCATCCGGTCAACCGGCAGGGTGTATCCGAGTTCCAGATTGGAAAGGCGAATATAACTGGCATCCTCAACAAAGTGTGTGTTGATATAAGAGCCGTACTGGACACCGCCCGTGGTCGCCCATTTGGTTTTTATCATCGATGTCGATGCATTATCAACGGTCCAGCGGTCCATACAGGCATCCAGACGATTGTTATCCTCGAGAATCAGCTTTGTCAGATTCAGAAGCTGGTTGCCGAAGGCTCCGTCGAAGAACAGGGATATGTCAAAGTCTCCGATACGGAAATCATGACCCCAGCCCAGAACGATATCCGGAGTGCCCTTGCCGATTACGGTTCTGTCGAATGCGTCGATAACACCGTCAGGAACTCCATCAGGACCGGAAATATCCTTAAACAGAGGGTCTCCCTCACGTGCCTTGGGCTGGGCTGCATATTCCTCTCCTTTTTGAAGTATTCCAACCCATTCATATCCATAGATACTTCCCATCGCTTCTCCTTCCTTCAGAATCATATACTGCTGATAGGAGTAACCGCCGGCAGGACGGAGTTCGAAATACGACGGAGCAGAGAGCTTTTCAACCTTGTTCTTGTTTTGGGAAATGTTGAGGGTGGATGTCCAGGAGAACAGTCGCTTGCTCACGATATTTCCCTTCAGGAAGAGTTCCCATCCCCTGTTTCTTACGTTTCCAAGATTTCCGATTGTTTCGTGGACTCCATAATTGGAAGCGGAAATATTAATAGGGTTGATAAGATCGTTGGTGAGTTTGTCGTACACATCGAAAGATCCGCTCAAACGTCCCTTCCAAAGAGAGAAGTCCATGCCTATGTTCATCTGACGGGTGGATTCCCACTTGAGAGCGGCATTTCCGACGTTCGACATATACATCATTTTATCCGCAGCGCTTCCACCCAGATATATGTCACGGAAGGCATAGGTCCTGAGCGATTTGTACATGCCAATTCCATCGTTTCCGGTAACACCCCAGCTTGCCCGCAGTTTCAGGCTTTCGAGAACCGGTTTTGCAAAATCCATGAACGGTTCGTCACCCAACTGCCATGCGGCAGATACCGAAGGGAAGTATCCCCATTTGTTGTTCTTTCCAAAATTGGAAGCTCCATCTGCGCGGAAACTGGCGTTGAAGATGTATTTTTCTCCAAGAACATACTCTGCTCTTGCGAAGAAAGACAAGTTAGTCTTTTCATTCCTGATACTTGTTATCTCATCTATCTTCTCAGCGGCGCCCATATTATAGAAGCTCATAGATTCAGTTGAAAAACTATGGGCAGTCATACTGGACCCTTCGTCCACGAAATTTAGCCAGTTGGAACCGGCGATGATCTTCAGATCGTGTTTTCCTCCGAAAAGGTTATGATAAGTGATGACAGCTTCGGCCTGGCGGTATTCGTCCTTAGCATTGGACACCTTAGCCGCTCCGTTCAAACTGGATCCGTATATGGTCTGTTTTGAATGAAAGTTCTGATACAGGACATTCTGCGTCATGGTCGAGTACTGAGCATGCAGGGAAAGGCCTTTGAGGAATTCGGTGTCGACATAGAAGGAGGCCGATGAGTTGTCCGTCGCGATGTTCATGTCCTTGTACATTAATTCAAAGAACGCCGCTTCCTTTCTCGTCGGCTCTCCGAAAATGTTGGTTCCATCGTCATTCAGGGTGTTGAACGGAGATGCGATCAGCATCCTGAGTATAAGGTTGTCAGACCCGCCGTTCAGATCCAGATTAAAATAATTGTTCTTGGATGAGTTCTTGCTCAGATTGAGCCCGGCCTTGATTCTGTCGTTAGGGTGTATTTCAATGTTGCCCCTCGTTCCCAGACGGGAATAACTGGTGTTCTGAATTGTTCCCAGGTCGTTCTGGTATGAAATGGTTGCAGAAGCTGTAACCATATCCGATCCGCCACTTGCCTGGAGAACATGGGTCTGCGAGAAGGATTGTCGAGTCATCGTCTTTATCCAGTCGGTCCCGGGACCTTTGTAAGCCTGTTCTGATTCTGTGTGCGGTGAGGCTCCCGAAGATCCGTTTTCACGCCATATCTTCATATTATACGCTATTGTTTCCTCAGCGTCCATAAGTTCATATGGATTCACCACGCTTTTAACAGAAGAACCGAAACTGTAGGAGACGTTCACCCTGCCCTTGGATCCCCTTTTTGTGGTAATAATGACGACGCCGTTCGCGCCACGCGCACCGAATATTGCGGTGGAGGAGGCATCCTTCATTATTTCAATAGAGGCAATGTCATCAGGATACAGGTCGTCACAATTGTCGCACTGGACACCGTCTATCACGTATAGGGGTTCGTTGTTGGAACTGATTGAAGATGCGCCACGGACTCGGATGGATATGCTTCCGCCTGGTGCATCCGACCTTTGCCGGACATAGACGCCTGCCGCCCTTCCTTTGATGAGCTGTGCCGTGCTGGTTATCTGGCCGGCTCTCACATCTTCCGTTTTGATCTGGGAAACCGATCCGGCAAGATCCCTCTTTTTGGTTACGCCATAACCGACCACCACGGTCTCCTCAATCATACTCGCATCTATCTCCATCACAACTGCAAGGCGCTCTTCAACAAGGTTTACTGTTACTTCCTTGGAGGCCAGGCCAAGGCATGAAAACTGAAGGACATCGCCCTTGCGGGCCCTGATTTCAAAGTTTCCGTTGCCGTCGGATATGGCCGATGAGGATAACGCAGGATTGTAGATTACGACTCCTGCAGCAACTTCTCCCTGATTGTCGGTTATTGTTCCGCGCACCGTATGTTGAGCAAAGGCCGGGAAACAAATAACAAGCAATAATGCGGTCAGTAGTTTTTTCATCGTGCTATTAACATTTTATGTTTGTTGCAAATTTCGCAAGGCGCAAAAACTATCATGTCTTATTTCATCCTTTTTTTTTCACAATTCGTCCGGGACTACAATCGTTTATGGGCTGTCTTGCTTTTTGAAGAAAAATTTGTTTATCTTTGGACACAGTCCAAAAAAAGTATTTGTGAGAAACCTGTTAGGCAAAATAATTCTGACAATCTCCTTTTCGCTGCTCTGGTTTGCCTCCGCCGCGGAAAACGACAAGCATTACGTCAAGCACCTTGGCGTGAGAGATGGTTTGTCCAGGTCTCACGTTACCACCACGTTGGTGGACCACAACGGAAGGCTATGGGTCGGAACACCCAGCGGCCTCAACCGCTTTGACGGTTCCCGGTTCTCCGTTTATGACGGCAACTCACTTGATGGAAGCATTATTTACTCATTGTTCGAAGACCAGGATGGACGGCTCTGGGCGGGGACGGACTGTGGACTTTCTCAATACGACGCCTGGTCGAACTCTTTCAAGACAGTTTACGAAGGAAAAGTATTCTGCATCTCCTCATTCAAAGAACGGCTGCTTGTAGCAACCGACAGCGCTCTTCTTATTCAGGAGGCCGATGGCTTCCGCGAACTGCCCCTTCCGGGAAACGGTATTGTCTCAATGGTCAACATCGAGGAATGTGTATACCTTATCGGCCGGTGGGAATTGATGAAGTTTGACGGAGACACAATTACGGAAATATCCATTCCTGATTTTTCCGGCACAATAATATCAGCCGCCTGGCACGATGGGGCCTTGTGGCTTGGTGTCTATCAGAAAGGTATAATAGTGGTGAATCTGGAGGGGAAAATCCTTCGGCACTATCCGGATGGCACGGATGGAATAAGGATAGGAGTGGTGTGTGCAATGATGAGCGAACCCGAAAAAGACCGGCTTTGGCTTGGAACGGACGGAGACGGTGTCTGCCTTTTGGATTTCTCGGGAATTCGCCGCCTTTCTTCTGTCGAGGGCTTTTCCGACACGTCTGATATTCCCAACACCATAGTGTCCCTTGGGACTGATTCTTTCCACAACATCTGGGTGGGGAGTTCCATAGATGGAGTATACTGCCTCAAGCCGAGTTGCATCAATTTCTACAGGGAAGGGCCTGACGCCCTCAGTTACAGGGCTATCACCAGCATTTATGCCGATGGACCTTCCGTGTGGATTGGTACCGACGGCGGCGGGATCGTCCAGTTCAGGACGGGGGATTCCACGTTCCGGCGGTTCCCGTCCACGGCAGGAAAGAAAATCACTTCAATATGTCCCTTGGATTACGCGCATCTTCTGGTATCCATATATTGTGAAGGTGTTTTCCTGTTTGAAAAGACAAGCGGAAACATCAAGAAGTACGAGCTTTGGGACGATGAGACATCCGATCGGGAATTACAGTCAGGAAATATTATCACCCTGTATCCCACCCCTGACGGAAAAATCTTGATTCTTGCTGAGGGTTCATATGTATATGACCCGAGAAGCCGTGTGTGCTCCGAGCTTTCTTCTTCCATTAAACCACCGCCATCCAAACTCAGTTTCTGGATGGACGGACTTGCCTGCGCCTGTTCAGGAAAAAGCCTGGTCTCCATAAACAGTTCAAGTGGGGAGATTCTCCCGCTTTTCACAATGGAAGACAACACCATCATTTATAATGCTGCTCTCTACGACGGAGAAATCTGGCTTGCAACAGGACGCGGACTGTTCTGCTACAATACTGAAAGCGGTGAGGCCAGAAAGGTTCAGACCAACCTGTTCCAGCACCCTTCGTTCCTTATGGCCGACACTGTGGGTCATTTGTGGATTTCTGCAGACGGAATGTTGTTCTGCTACGACGGAGACTCCTACAAGGCATTCGACGAATCTTCCGGATTTGCCAACAACGAGATATTGTGCGGTATTCCTCTGGGTGATATCGTCTATATGGGCGGCAGTTTGGGTTTTGCCCAAATAAACCTTTCCGGGCAGTCTCTTCCGGACATTCAGATGCAAATGATACCGGAGAAAGTAATTGTGGACGGTCACCATCTTCAGGAGCGGAACGGGGTTTACAAGTACAGTGGTTCCGTAGCTGAAATACGTATCAGTTATTCTCTCGTCGGAGCAGATCCGTTCCAGACGCGCTTTTTCAAATTTACGGTGAGCCGAGGCGCAGGTAAATTCGAAACCAGCAGTCCGGAACTGGTAATTTCCTCACCGAGTCCGGGACGTTACACGATAAACGCTTCTTTCCTCAGGAATGACGGATTGTGGGAATCGTCCAGTGTTCCCATCACATTATTGCTTTCCAAGCCCCTGACTTCCTCCTGGTGGTTCTGGATTGCTGTCTGTCTATTGATTGCCGCAATAGTTTTTTGGATGAGATATAGAATTAAGAAGAACTCCAAGACTATCCTGCTGCGGCCGAACATTCCCATTATCGATTCTTCCATCGACCTTACCAACGAGGCCTTCATCCGAAAATTCGACACCTTGCTGGAGGAGAATATCAGCAACGAAGATCTGGATGTCAATCTCATGGTTAACGGAATGGCAATGTCCAGGACAACTCTATACGACAAAGTAAAAGCAATCACCGGACTTGCAATTGGAGAATACATTCTCAAAGTGAGAATTGACATGGCAAAGCGCTATCTCTCAGAAACCGCAATGCCCATATCCGAAATATCCGACAATCTCGGATTCTCGTCTCAGCGCTACTTCAGCACTGCATTCAAACGAGCAACAGGCTCATCTCCCAGCGATTTCCGTAAAGCGAACCAAGGATATTGCTGATGACAAGTGTTTTTTATTCCGTAGGGATGGTTTTCTCCGGTTCCTCTTCTGTTTTATCTTCCGGGGTGGGTTCCGGGACTCCTTCCGGTGCCTCCTCCGGTGCCGGTTCTACGGCAGGGGCTTCTTCCTCAACGGGAGCGTTGGGATCAGGCACTTCGTCGAACTGGCAGGGGAGGATTTCCTTGCCCTCGACGTCCAGGAGGCCGTATTTACCCTCACGCGTGACTTCGAAATAGCCGGTTTCCTGGTTCCAGACGATGGTGTCGTAAGGAGCCACCAGCAGGTATTCGGGATTGGCCTGCCAGGTTCCGAGGCCGATGATGAAGTTGTCCACGGCCTCTACGATGGCCCTCTGGTCGCCCTTGGCCACAAGGAAGCCGCGGGAGAGCTTGATGATGTCGTCGTATTTGGGGCTTATGACCAG
>JAILDI010000204.1 GCA_024689525.1 Bacteroidales bacterium | reverse complement strand
GTGAACACGTTCTTGGCCGTTTGCTGCGAGATGGTGCTGCAGCCACGCAGCTTTTTCCCCTTGGACTGATGGTCGTTCAGCATCTTGCGTACCTCGAGCCAGTCGAAGCCTTTGTGTGTGGCAAACCGATTGTCCTCGGACGCAATCACAGCCTTTATCATTTCGGGAGAAATCGCACGAAGCGGTCTCCACTGCCGATGGAACTCCTTTTCCCCCTGCACGGCACGCACAAGCATTAGGGGAGTGAAGTACACCGGAGCCACCTTGTACAGGAGCACGAAGGCAAAGCTCAGCGCCACAAACCAGAACGGGATGCGCACAAAGAGCCAGTATGCCAGTTTCTTGCGGCGTTTCATCGTTCGGGATGGTGTTCAAGCACATCGGCCTGCCATGTGGAGCGGTCCAGATGCGTGTAGATTTCGGTCGTAAGGATGGAGGAGTGCCCGAGCATTTCCTGCACCACGCGAAGGTCGGCCCCGCCTTCAACGAGATGCGTGGCAAAGGAGTGGCGGAATGTGTGGGGGGATATCTCTTTCTGGATTCCAGCAATCATCGCCTGCTTCTTGACGATATTGAACATCGACACACGGCTCAGCGGCTTCCCGTTGCGATTCAAGAATACATACTCCTCATCCTGCCTGGAAGCCGGCACTGCGCCGCGGTCCTCCAGGTGCGCCTCCAGTGCAGCCACGGCCATTTCGCCCATAGGCACCACACGCTGCTTGTTTCCCTTGCCCGTCACCCTCAGAAAGCCCTCGCCGAGGTACAGGTCACGAAGCTTCAGGCTCACCGCCTCGGAGACCCGCAGGCCGCAGCCGTAAAGCACTTCCAGGATTGCCCTGTCCCTGCGTCCGAAACGGGCCTGCAGGTCCACAGAATCCAGAATCAAGGTGATCTCCTCCACGGAAAGAACGGTAGGCAGATAGTGCCCGGGTTTGGGGGAATCCACACGCAAAGCCGGGTTGGACTCGGAATCGCCCTCGGCTACGCACCAGTCGAAAAACGACCGCAGTGCGCTCAGCACCCTGGCCTGCGAGCGCTTGGAAAGCCCCAGCGCCGCCAAGTGCTCCACTATATCGTCATCTTTCAGATCTCCGGGCCTCGCACCGGGATACGCATCAAGGAACACTTTAACGTCGTGAACGTAGGATGCCACCGTATTCGGCGACATCCCGCGTTCTATCCGAAGATAGGAAGTATAGTCTTCCAGCAGCCTCAAAGGATACCGTATTTGCGGCCATACTCAAGCATCTGGCCAAGATAATCGTCGGTGTATTCCAGCACGTAATCCACAACCTTGCCGCCCTTCACAACAGGCACGATCGTAGGATTCACGAATCCGCCATAGGGCTTTAGTCCCAGGGCATCGTAGCGTTCCTTCACCTCGCGGTGCAGATCCGGGTCGATATGAACGGCATAAGTCTCAACCAGAGCCTTTCCGGCGGCATAATCGCCTTCCGACTTAATCCTCTGGATCTCCGCCAGAAGCTCTGCGAACAAAGCGCGCAACGCAACATAGTCGGTAACCACGAAGTATGTCTTTCCGTCGCGGACCCTCTTCTCAATAACGCCGTTACCCTTTTCCAAACACCATTCGGCGATAAGCTTGCGGTTCTGCATATGAGCCTCCGTGTTGGGGCGTCCCAGCTCCACGCGGTTGAACTGAACCATCAGACCGTTGCGGATGTAGCTGTCATATTCGGCCTTGTAGGCTTCCGGATCGGGCATAATGCCCAGTTCCACCATCTTCGGATCGGCCGTATAGTAGAGTCCGAAAAGATCGGCCCTGGCTTCTTCCAGGGTGGAGGCATATTCTCCCATCGCTGTGGCGGAGACCCCGGGCAGGAGCTGGCCGGAGCCGTGGCCCAGGCACTCGTGGAGGTCGGTGTGGATTTCATCGGCCACGGTGCTCCACTTGCGGGAACGCTCCTTTTCGGCATCGTCCCAGGCAAATTCCTCCAGCACGGAGTTGGGCATTTCCTGCGCGGAATAATCATAGGTATGGGTGATATTGGCGATGGTCACGCTCTTGGAGCCATGCTCCTTGCGGATCCAGTCGGCATTTGGCAGATTTATGCCGATGGGCGTAGAGGGATAGCTGTCGCCGGCAAGGCATACCGCATTGATGACCTTGGCCGATACGCCCTTGACAACCGCCTTGCGGAAGCGGGGGTCGACGGGGGAGTTGTCCTCGAACCACTGCGCATTCGCGCTGAGGGTTTCCGTCCTTGCCGATGCCAGAGAGTCCTTGATATTCACATATCCCTCCCAGGAAGCCTTGCGGCCCAGAGGGTCATTGTAGTCCTCGATGAAACCGTTGATGAAATCCACCGTGCCGATGGTGTCCTTCACCCACTCGATGTTGAATTCGTCCCATTTGCGCAGGTCGCCGGTCTTGTAATAATCGACCAGAATGCCCAGCGCGCGGGCCTGGATCTCATTTTCTGCCACCGCGGCAGCCTTTTCCAGCTCCTCGCAGATCTTGTCGATGGCAGCGCCGTAGATGCTCCCGGAGCACCAGGGAATCTCCCTGACAACGCCGTCTTCGCCCTTGACGACCTTGGTGTTCAGGCCGTAGGAGATGGGATTGGGATCATTCTTGTCGATGATGGATGCATAGTACGCCTCCACCTCGTCGCGGGTGACTCCGTCGTAGAAATTGACGGCCGACAGGGCCACGATGTCGCCGCTGGTCTCAGTGGAACGGCGCTGGGGATATCGACCCGGATTATAGATTACGTCCAGCAGGTCTTCGTCATCGACCCCTACCGCTTCCAGAAGGCTCTGGAAATACTCCTTGGAGCAGGCGGGGAAGAACTTGTCTTCCGCATAGTGATGATGCATGCCATTGGAGAAGAACAGGCGCTTTGCGTATACGGTGAAGTCTTCGAAATCCTGGCATTTGCGGTCTCCCTTGTAATTGTTGAGGATGTTCTCCACTGCGTGGCGCACGCGGAGATTCTCCTTGCAATTCTGGTCCCACAGGATGTCCCGGCCCCATTTTGCGGCTTCCGACAGGTGATAAGCGTACTCCTTCTGCTGAAGAGTGAGGTTCTCCCAGCCGGGAATCTGATAACGCATTACCTTAAGATCGGCAAATGCATCAATGGTGTAGCGGAATTCTCCCTCCTTGGGATTGGAACAGCCTGCCAGTGCGGCTGCAGTGCTTGCAATGAGCATAATTTTTGTAATGAGTTTCATAGACATTAGAGGTTCCAGTACGCAAATTTAAGAATAATTCTTTATCTTTGCCGAATATAATGAAGAACGTGCGCGTCATATTTGCCGTGTTGCTTGCCGTGGGGCTGTCCTGGTCCTGCGCCAAGAGCAATCCCAATTTCGACGACTTCGTTTTCGACGGTAGTTCCACATATAGCGGCCCCAGGCAGGACCGCTCCGTAACCGAAGAAACCCGCCGCGTCCTTATTATGTATTCCGCAGGCTTCAACTCCCTTTCCAGCTATCTTGAAGAAGATATAACGGATCTTACCAACGGCTATGTGCCGATTGACAGCCGGAACGCGGACGTCCTTCTTATAATCAGCCGCCTGGCACCGGGCTATAAGCAGTATTCAACGCCTGTATCTCCCGTCCTGATCCGTCTCACCAGGGAAGCCGGGCAGGAAACCAGGAGGGACACCATCAAGGTGTGGCCGGCCGCATCGGCAGTTACATCTCCCTCGTTCATGAGGGAAGCCCTGGAATATATCCGGGATGAATTCCCCGCCAAGGGCTACGGGCTGGTGTACTCATCCCACGGCACCGGCTGGCTGCCTCCCAAGTACTACGCCGACCCTTCCAAGTTCGAGCCCGGCAGCGGATTCTGGTCGATGGGTAAGCGCAGGACGTATCCCGCCATTGAGGAGTTCCCCGCGGTGAAATCCCTTGGCCAGGACGAAGGTAATCCCTATTACGAGATGGAAATCAAGGATTTGGGAGGGGTGTTCCCCATGCATCTGGACTATTTCATTGTCGACGCCTGCCTAATGGGTTGCGTGGAACTGGCATATGAAGTGAGGGACGTTTGCGACTATGTGGCCTTCTCCCAGACGGAAGTCTTGGCGGAGGGGCTGAACTATACCACCCTCACATCCCATCTGTTGGAAAAGCCCACCCCCGACGTGGAGTCCGTGTGCAAGGACTATTACAACTGCTACGATGCAAAGACCGGGACGATGCGCTCGGCTACCATATCCATGATCGATTGCAGGCAGATGGACAATCTGGCATCGACCTGCGCCACCCTGTTTGCAAAATACCAGACCGAGCTCCATTCAATCAACGCAAATGCAGTGCAGCGTTACTTCCGTTTCGACAGGCATTATTTCTATGACCTCCAGGATATTCTCCTTCATTGCGGAATAAACGACCAGGAAAGGGCCGCCCTCCAGACTGAATTGAACAAAGCCGTACGTTTCAAGGCTGCGACGCCAAGGTTTATGGAAGACTTTGACATAAACGTTTATTCCGGTTTCAGTATGTACCTGCCCGCCAATGGAACGGATTACCTGAACAATTACTACAGGGAAAACATTTCCTGGAACGCGGCAACCGGCCTGGTCCCTTAATGTGATGGACGAGAAAAAAGTACTGGACCGCCTGCAGAGGCTCTGCTCAAGGGCAGAATACTGCAGTTTCGATATTTCCCGCAAAGCACTCAAATCCCTTGAAGGCGAAGAAAAGGCCGCCGCCAGAGTTGTGGAGTCCCTTATCCGTGACCGTTATGTCGATGACGCCCGCTATGCCCGCGCCTATGCCAGGGACAAGTTTTCGCTCCAGGGCTGGGGCCCGGTGAAAATCCGTTACGCCCTTCGAATGAAAGGCATAACCGGGTCGATTGCCGATGAAGCCATCGCCGAAGCCGGTACTGAAGAAAACGCCCGTGCCCGTATGGAAAAACTCCTTTCCGCCCGCGCCCGGACGCTCAAAGGAGACCCTGCGGCAAAGCCCAAACTCCTGCGATATGCCATCGGAAGGGGCTTCACCTACGATCAGGTGCTTCCTGTCGTAGAAAAATTACTCAGTTAAAACCCGCTGATTATCAATGCGTTGGCAAAATAGTGAAAAATAATTGCGTTTTTTTTCACTTTTTCTGCAACATTTGCCTTTGACACTGCATCTATAGTACAGGTTTAGGTTTTAGTACACGTCTGAAGGCCGGCCTCCAAAACATTCTGGTTTGGAGACCGGCTTTTGGTTTATAGTATGGCTATTCTTCGCTGATTGCCTTCTGGTAGCACTCCCTGCAGAGGGGCTCGTACGTATCCTTCTCTCCGAGGACCACGAGTTTCTTGCTGTCCGACAGACGGTGCGAGTGGTTTGCCAGGGCGCCGCAGTGTACGCAGATGGCGTGAACCTTCTGAACGTCTTCCGCAATTGCCATAAGGCCGGGCATAGGGCCGAAAGGCTTGCCCAGATAGTCAGTGTCCAGGCCAGCGATGATCACGCGGACTCCCTTGTTGGCCAGAGTCTGGCATACTTCGATGATGCTCTCGTCGAAGAACTGGGCTTCGTCGATACCGACGACCTGGACGTCCGGGTCTATCTGTAGCATCCTGGAAGGGCTCTTGATGGGTGTGCAGGAAATGCTGTGGGAATCGTGTGAAACCACATCAAGGTCGGAATACCTCTTGTCGATGGTGGGTTTGAACGTGGCGATTTTCTGCTTCGCGAACTGTGCCCTCTTGAGCCTGCGGATAAGTTCTTCCGTCTTTCCGGAGAACATCGAGCCACAAATTACTTCAATGCAGCCCGGACTTTTTTTATTTTCAAAAAACATTTGACTATATTTGTAGGTAGACTTTGCAAATATAGTCATTTATGGAAAAAAATACTAAAGAATTGTTGGCCGAAATTCTGGAAGAAGCAAAAGAGCTCAATGCCAGGATAGAAGCGCTCAAAGCCAAGGTTGCAGAATATGAAGCCCTTCCTGCGGAAGAACCCGCCGACGCAGTGGCCGACTTCTCCGATATAGAAATCACCGTAGGCGAACTTCCGGAACCTGAGCCCGTTGTGGCAGAACCGGAACCCGTTCCCGTTGAGGACGATCTTCCGGAACCTGAGCCCGTTGTGGCAGAACCGGAACCCGAACCGGCTCCAAAGCCCAAGGCAAAACCCAAGGCGGAGCCCAAACCCAAGGCGGAACCCAAACCGGAACCGGCAGCCAAGCCTTATGCCTGGATGCTGGACGTGCCTTCGGTAAGCGTAAAGAACATCCGCAGCGCGATCTCCCTGCAGGACCGCGCCCTGTTCATCAAAACCCTCTTCAAGGAGGACTTTGCACTGTACGACAGCACAATCAGCGCCCTCAACGCTATGATGAGCCCGGAGGAGGCAGCCGACTATGTGAAGGAGAACTTCCCGGACTGGAACCTCCGTTCGGACATCGTGTACTGCTTTATGATGGCAGTGCGCAAGAAACTGGGCTAGGGTGGCAGGAATCCTTTATATCGTTCCCACGCCCGTGGGAAACCTCTCGGATATGACCTATCGCAGCGTGGAAGTACTGCGCAGCGTTGACCTTATCCTGGCGGAAGACACCCGCACGTCGTCGGTGCTCCTGCACCATTACGGCATCAGCGGCAAACTTCAGTCACACCATAAATTCAACGAGCATCAGACGGTTGGCATAATTAGGGAAAGGATACTTGCCGGCGCGTCTGTCGCTCTTATCTCAGACGCCGGAACGCCGGGCATTTCAGACCCCGGCTTCCTGCTCGTACGCACATGCGCCCAGGAAGGAATAGAAGTGCAAACCCTTCCCGGCGCCACCGCCTGCATTCCGGCAATTGTCTCCTCCGGCCTGCCCTGCGACCGCTTTGCCTTCGAGGGCTTCCTGCCCCAGAAGAAGGGGCGGCAGACAAGGCTGCAGGAGCTTGCAACGGAAAAACGCACCATGGTTTTCTACGAGTCGCCTTACCGGCTTGTGAAAACTCTGGAGCAGTTTGCGGAGGTCTTTGGGATGGACCGCCGCTGCAGCGTAGCGCGTGAAATCTCCAAACTCCACGAGCAACACCACCGGGGCACCCTGGCGGAAGTCGCGTCGTGGTTCCGGGAACACGAGCCAAAGGGCGAAATAGTTATTATTGTAGAAGGTGCAGCAGAAACCAAAGTGAAAAAGAAGAAGTATGGAGAAAACTGCACCCCCGCAGAAGAAGAGTGAGAGGCTGTCTGCCTCCGCCAAAACGGGCGCCATCGCCCTCGTATTCCTGATCATCGGCTTTGAAGCCGCCCTTTTCATCCACCGCGCCGCGGTGACGGCGCTCGTGGCCCATCGGGACGCCCCGGATACTGTATATATAATAAAGGAGATCTCTCCGCGCACTTCGCAGAATACTGTCATTTCGAGCGAAGGCGAAGCCGTAGCCGAGAAATCCTTCGTTGTGGAGCGCCACAGCCCTCCTCGCACAGACCAGACTGTACGCACTCGCGACAACTTCAGCCCCCGTAAAGTCGAGAGCTTCCGCTTCGACCCCAACACCGCCAGCCTGGACGACTTCATGCGCCTGGGCTTCAGCGAGAAGCAGGCGCAGGCTATAATAAACTATCGGGAAAAAGGAGGCAGGTTCCGCCGCGCGGACGATTTCGCCAAATCCTACGTGGTGGCGGATTCCGTGTTCGAGCGCCTGCGCCCCTACATCGACATACCAAAACTGGACATCAACAGGGCCGACAGCGCCGCCTTCACCTCACTCCCCGGCATCGGCCCATATTTCGCCGGCAAAATCGTCCAGTACCGCACCAGGCTTTGCGGTTTCTCGTATAAAGAGCAATTACTGGAAATCTACCGTTTCGATCAAGAGAAATACGACGGCCTCAGCGACCTTATTTCATGCTCGGCACCCGCGCCATACCCACTCTGGTCACTCCCGGAGGCCGATTTGAAGCAGCACCCCTACATCGGCCAATCCGCTCACGGCATCGTCCTGTACCGCACCCATAATGCCGCTGACGCCCTAACCGTCGATGGCCTCCTTGAAGCCGGCGTCATCAGCGCCGACCAGGCTGCCAAACTCAGACGAATACGAATCGCAGAGCCGTGACAAAGGTGTTCCGGCCCGTTTTGCCGGGTTTTCGGGCCGGAGGTTGGCCTTTTTGCAGGGTTCCGGCCAAAAACACCCCCTTTTCGGGCCGGAGGGCCGGTCTCTAGAAATCGAGGCCTACAGAGATGTAGGCGCCGAAGCGGTTCGTGAGGGAGGACCAGTGGCCGAAGGCGCTTATGGGGCCGATGATGGAGTTGTAGGTGTAGCCCAGGGCTAGGCCTTTAACGGCCTCGCCGTGCTCGAACTGGTTGAAGTCGTCGAAGTCGTAGGCGATGTTGCCGCGGGCCGTGATGTAGTGGTTCTGCGCCAGGTTGAAGCGTAAATCGGCCCCCACCGCAACAAGGTAGTTGCGGCGGAAGGCGGCATTGTCGATGCCCGCGAAGGGGATTTGGTGCGATACGTACCTGCCCCTCATATATCCGCCCAGGGCGTTGGCGAAGGGGACGGGGATGTCGTCGCCCACGATGAAGCGGAAGTCGCCGAAGGGGATGAAGGTGAGGAAGTTGAACACCGGCACGGCCATGGAGGCGTTTCCTGCAAAGGTGGCGAACAAGTGTTCCCCGGACGAACTGGATGATGTGTCATCCCCGAAGCGGCCGAACACGTCGGCCTTAAGGCTGGCGTTGAAGCCTTTGGTGGGGAAGTAGCTGTCGTCCCGGGTATCGGCATTGGCATACAGGAACAGCGAGGGGTAGTCCCAGGCGCGGATGCTCTGGTCGTAGTCGCCCACCAGGTTGTTGGTCAGGAGCCGCCTTATATTATAATAGTTGTTGGCGATACCGCCCTGGACGTCGTAGTTGTTCCAGCGGATGTTGGACAGGTACAAGCGCTGGTCGGTCATAAGGTAGGAGATGTTGTAACGGTTGTCTCCCATAATGAAGGAGTTCCTGTCGGTCCATTTGACCGATGCCTCCAGGTTTATCGTAGGTATCTTGGGAACGTCGTAGGTGAAATGGGCGTTGAAGAAAGGATTCGAGCCGATCTTTGCGTTGAGGTCCAAGGCGGAGCCCTGCATGGAATTGGTGTTGAGGCCCAGGTTCAGGAGCACCGCCACCAGTTCTTCCGTATCGACCCGGAATCCCACGCCAAGCTGGTTCTTGGGGCCTTTCTGGCAGTTGAGAACCAGGCTGTGCGGCTCCTCGGTGCCAAGGAGCTCGTAGTTCACGAAGTCGTACCCGCCCGCACCGAAAAGGGTATTGACGGCCCTTTCCAGCTCGTAGCGGTTCACAACCTTTCCGCCCTTGACATATATCTTGCTGCGCATTATATCGGCCTCTTTCTGGCTTACGCCATTGATCATCACCGTGTCGATGAGCAGGAAATCCCGGTTCACGTCCTTCGCGGGCTCTCCGTCCAGGGCGAAACTCTCCAGGCCAACCCGGCCCTTGAGTCTTGCCAGGTCCATCGCCTTGGAGCGGGCCGCCTCATATCCTCTGGTGATCATGGTCGATACGCTCTCCGAGTCGAAGCTCATCATATTGAACTCGTGAAGGTCGGGCTTGACATACAGGTCCACTTCCTGGAGATTGCGCTCGAAGGAGTCTTCCGACAGCAGGTCGATGGAGCGCCAGATAATGTCGGCAAGGTTCTGGATGTCGTCATAGCCCATACGGGCATCGGAAAGGTCGACGCCGATGACGATATCGGCCCCCATTTCCTTGGCTATCTCCACCGGGAAGTTGTTGCGCATGCCGCCATCGGCAAGAATCATATCGCCGGTGCGGACGGGGGTGAAGAGGGCGGGGATGGACATCGTGGAACGGAGGGCGGTGTTGATGCTGCCGCTGTGCCACACCTTGGCCTTGCCGGACACCATATCGGTGGCCACGCAGGCGAAGGGGATGGGGAATTTGAGGAAGTCGGTGGAATCCGCGTGCCCGGCGGTCATGCTGGAGATGATGTATCCCACGTTCTGGCCGTAGACCAGTCCGGAAGGAAGGCCCCTGCTTATGTTCCTGCTGGTGACGGCGGCTGCATCGCCGGCGGTGGAATAGTGGCTTTTCTTATTCTTCTTGTTCTTGAAGTCGAAAGGAAAAGACAGAATGTAATGGTCTCTGTATCGGATACGCCTGAAGGGAAGATACTCTCGTGACACTTCGTCGGTAAGGGCGATGTCCCAGTTGACGGAACGTATCATCGAGTCCAGATAGGTGGGGGTATAGCCCATTGCGTAGAAGCCGCCCACGAGGCCGCCTATGCTGGTTCCTACCACAAGGTCCACAGGAATGTCGTACTGCTGGATAAACTCCATTGCGCCGATATGCGCGGCGCCCTTGGCACCGCCGCCGCTGAGCACCAGCGCCACGGTGGGCCTGCGAAGACGGATGGAATCCATCCTCACGCGGAATTCAGCCACGGCCACCGAATCCGAGGGATCCAGGCCGAAAGTGGCGGTTCTCCGCTCCTGCGCGCCCAGCGCGGCGGAAACGAAGAGTATGGCGGATATGATTAGCAGTCTTTTCATATCATTGCTTGTTTATCTGGCCGGCGAGCAGGCCGCAGGCGGCCATAATGTCTTCGCCGCGGGAGGCACGGATGGTGGCCGTGAGTCCGCCGCGTTCCAGCCGGCCCCTGAAGTCTTCCATCTTTGTGGCGGGGGCGGCTTTGTAAGGGAAGTCCGGAATGCTGTGGAAACGGATGAGGTTGACGCGGCATTCCAGGTGGCGCAGCATGGCAATGAGCGCCTGAGCGTGGCGGGGAGTGTCGTTCCAGCCGTCGAAAACGGTGTATTCGAAACTTACCCTCCGCTGTCCGGTGAAGTCGTATTGTTTTATAAGGTCGATGACGCTTTCCAGCGGCCAGGCCTTCTCCGCAGGCATCATTTCCTGGCGCTCCTCGTGGAAGGGATTGTGCAGGCTCACCGCCAGGTGGCAGCGGCTCTCGTCCAGGAAGCGCTTGAGCATAGGCACGACGCCGATGGTGCTGAGCGTGATGCGCTTTGGACTCCAGCCAAATCCCCAGGGGGCGCAGAGTACCTCGATGGCCTTCTTCACTTCCTCCCAGTTGTCCAGAGGCTCTCCCATACCCATGAATACGGTATTGGTGAGGGAGCCGGCCTCATCGACACTTAAGAACTGGGAGAGGATTTCAGCGGCGGTGAGGTTGCCGTGGAAGCCCTGACGGCCGGTCATACAGAACTTGCAGTTCATCTTGCAGCCGGCCTGGGAGGAGACGCAGAGGGTCTTTCTGTCCGCTTCAGGAATCATGACAGCTTCCACTGCATTAGTGCCTACGGGGAAGATATACTTGCGAGTGCCATCTTTCGAGGTCTGGCAGCCGATGGGCTTTACGAGGCCTGTGCAATAGGATTGGGACAGGATTTCGCGCCCGGCTTTGGAGATGTCGGTCATCTCCTCCAGGGACTCCGCTCGGCGCACATAAAGCCAGCGGGCAAGCTGGTTTCCCGTGAAGGAGGGGAGCCCGGCCTGAACTGCAGCTTCCTTGAGTTGTACGGGGGTCATCCCCAACAGAGGCGTCCTGTCCATAATCTTGCTTTTTACACTGCAAAAATAACATAAAAAAATGTGGAAATGCGGGATTATTTCATAACTTTGCGATTACGCGCGGAAAAATCCGCCAAAAAACATTAATTAAAACATTTATGGCCAAGACAGTAGAAGAAATGACCGGTGCAGAGGTCAATGCCGCAAAACTTAAGGCATTGCAGGCGACTCTCGACAAAATCGAGAAAGATTATGGGAAAGGCACGATTATGAAACTCGGAGACCAGCCGGAGTGGGATTCGGCCCAGGTCATCCCCAGCGGCTCCATTTCGTTGGACCACGCTCTTGGAATAGGGGGCTATCCCAAGGGCAGGATTATCGAGATCTATGGCCCGGAATCCAGCGGTAAGACAACGCTCGCCATCCACGCCATCGCAGAGGCGCAGAAGAGCGGCGGCATCGCCGCCATCATCGACGCAGAGCATGC
>JAILDI010000182.1 GCA_024689525.1 Bacteroidales bacterium | reverse complement strand
CTGGAGGCCGATTTGCGCTCATTTTCATACAGAGCGGGGCGTATGAAACGCCACAACTCATATATTATATAAGGAAAGGCGACCACGACGCCCGAAAGGAGCGCAATCTTCAGATGAACGAAAAACTGGGCCGATACCTCGATGTTGATGAGTTCCATCGAGAAATCGAGCCCTGTCCATCTGTAAAAGGGAAAATCCGGATTTGACGGCCACAGGACGAACTGGAAAAGCCTGTGAGGAATTGCCAGAAATACTATGCTTACAAGCGCAACGGCAATGACCGAGCGGAAAACGGTTCCCCTCAGTACCTCCAAGTGGTCCCAGAAGGACATCTCGGAGTCGTCTTTAGTCCTTCTTTGATTCTTTTTCGGGGACATCCTCTTTAATCTCGTCCTCCACTTCCTTCATTCCCTGTTTGAAACTTTTCACACCTTTGCCAAGGCCCTTCATGAGTTCGGGAATCTTCTTGCCGCCGAACAGAAGGAGGACAACCAGAACAAGGGCCACAATTTCCCATGTTCCAATCATCAGAGGGTACACAAGAGCGCTCATTTTTACGGTTTTAGGTGGTTAACAAAAATGTTAATACTATAAACTATTTTGTTTTATTTATTGTTTTTCAGCTGGTTAATCTTCTTTTCTAGAATTTCGATCTTGGAGAGGGCATCTGACTCCTTTTTGCGCTCCATTGCCACAACAGCCTCCGGTGCGTGGGCTGTGAAGCGCTCATTTGAGAGTTTTGCGCGCACTCCGGCGAGGAATCCTTTCAAGTGTTCGAGCTCTTTTTGGGACTTTTCAATCTCTTCATCGACATTCACTAAGCCGCCGAGTTCGACCAGCATTTCGTGGGTTTTCACAAGGAAACCGCTGCCTTGGGCGTCACCGAAGCCGGCGACTTTTTCCACATCGGCAAGTGCGAGTTTCTCGATGAGGGGCAGCACCTCCGAAGGGAAGCTTTCACCTTTAATAAGAAGATGAAGTCTCTCCTTGGGAGCGATGTTCCTCTGACTCCTTACTCCCCTGACTCCGTTGATGGCCTCGGCAGCAAGTGCGAAATCATCCAGCACCGACTGATCAAATGGCTTGGAAACGGGCGTTTTTGCGTACATGACAGTCTCATTTTCGCCACGAGGAGCCAAGTCCTGCCACAATTCTTCGCTTATGAAGGGCATAACCGGATGAATTAACTTCAAGAGAGACTCGAAGTAATCCAATGTAACTTTCACTGTTTCAGCATCAAGCGGTGCAGCTTTCCCGTCGATGAATGCGGGTTTTACGGCTTCCAGATACCAGGAGCAGAAATCGTCCCAGAACAATTTATAGATGGTCATCAGCGCGTCCGATATACGGAACTTGCGGTAATGATCTTCCACAATTGCTACGGTTTCGCTGAGACGCGCGTCAAACCATTTAATCGCAACTTTCGCCGCATCAGCTTGTTTTGCATCCTTATCTACAGTAAAGCCTTTAATAAGCCTGTACGAATTCCATATCTTGTTGCAGAATGCAGCGCCCTGTTTTATCTGAGCCTCGTCGTAGAAGATGTCGTTGCCGGCGCTCGAGCACAGGAGCATACCGATGCGGACGGCATCGGCACCGTAAGTATTGATGAGGTCAAGAGGATTCGGAGAGTTGCCCAGAGTCTTGGACATCTTTCGTCCGATCTTGTCGCGGACGATACCGGTGAAGTAAACATTGGAGAAAGGCTCCTTGCCCATAAACTCCTCACCCGCCATAATCATCCTGGCCACCCAGAAGAAGATGATATCCGGACCGGTGACAAGGTCGTTGGTGGGATAGTAGTACTTGAGATCCTCGTTGGGAATATGGTCCGGATTGCCGGGAAGTTTGGGGTCGAAAACCGAAATCGGCCATAGCCAGGAACTGAACCAGGTGTCCAGGACATCCTCATCCTGACGAAGGTCTTCCGCCTTGATTGAAGGGTCGATAGCCTTTGCTGCCTCAAGTGCTGCTTCAGCTGTCTGCTCCACTACGTAAGAGCCGTCCGGCAGGTACCAGGCGGGTATGCGCTGACCCCACCACAACTGACGGGAAATGCACCAGTCGCGGGCATTTTCCATCCAGTGGCGGTAGGTGTTCATATACTTTTCGGGGATGAATTTCGTGCGGCCGCTTTCCACGGTTTCGAGCGCCACTTTCGCCAGGGTGTCCATCTTCAGGAACCACTGGGCGGAGAGCTTTGGCTCGATAACGGCATCCGTCCTTTCGGAATAGCCAACTGGCGAGGTGTAATCTTCCACCTTGAGCAGGTTTCCGGCTTCTTCCAGCAGTTTCACGATCTTCTTGCGGGCGACGAAGCGGTCCTCCCCTACCAGGATCCGGGCCTTTTCGTTGAGTTTGCCGTGGTCGTCGATAATCTCCAGGATGGGCAGGTTGTGGCGGAGACCTATTTCATAGTCGTGCACGTCGTGCGCGGGCGTGACCTTAAGGCAGCCCGTACCGAAATCCATCTCCACATAATCGTCCTCGATAACGGGTATTTCCCTGTTAATGAGAGGAATAAGCACCTTCTTGCCGCGCAGCCAGTGGTGGCGTTCATCGGCAGGATTCACGCAGATGGCGGCATCGGCCATGATGGTTTCCGGACGGGTGGTGGCGATTACCAGGTATTTGTCGGTAGGATTGCCGTTGCCGTCGGAGATAAAATATTTAAGGTGATAGAAATGGCTCTTCGTATCCTTGTGGATAACTTCGTCGTCACTAACTGCGGTGAGGGCCTCGGGATCCCAGTTCACCATACGGACGCCCTTGTAGATCCAGCCTTTCTTGTAGAAGTACACGAATGTGTTGATAACGGCTTCGCTCAGAGCGGGTTCCATAGTGAAACGGGTACGGTCCCAGTCGCAGGAACAGCCAAGTTTGCGCAACTGCTCCAGGATTATGCCGCCGTGCTCTTCCTTCCACTCCCAGGCATGCTTAAGGAACTCCTCACGGGTAATATCCTCCTTTGAGATACCCATGGACTTGAGTTTGGCTACCACCTTGCTTTCAGTTGCAATGGAAGCGTGGTCCGTTCCGGGCACCCAGCAGGCGTTCTTTCCGTCCATACGGGCCTTGCGGATGAGGACGTCGTTGAGTGTGTTGTTCAACACGTGTCCCATATGCAGGATACCGGTCACATTGGGCGGAGGAATCACAATCGTATAAGGCTCTCTCCCATCTGGTACGCTGCGGAAACACTTATGATCCATCCACCACGCATACCATTTGTCTTCAACTGCAGATGCGTTGTATTTTGCTGCTAATTCCATATCAAAGGTTTTTCTATCTTACAAAAATACAGATTTTTTTGTTAATTTTGTGAGAAATATAAGATAAACTATGGACAACAACCAGCAGAAACCCCAGGGCCAGCAGATTTCCCTTGAACTGAAGCCCGAAGTTGCAAAGGGTTCCTATTCCAACCTTGCAATCATATCGCATTCCCGCAGTGAATTCATCATCGACTTTGCAACCACCCTTCCCGGCCTGGCAAAGCCTGAAATCGGCAACCGCATCATCATGACTCCGGAGCACGCAAAGCGCCTGATGAACGCCATCTTCGATAATATCTCCAAGTACGAGGCACAGTTCGGCATCATCGACCTTGGCGGTAAGAGCCCCCAGACCGGCAACACCTTCAACCTGGCGGACTTCGGCCCCCTCCCCGGCGGCGGCACAAAATCATAGTATGGATTTTTCGAAGATAAAGGCATTCGCATTTGACATCGACGGGGTGGCGACGGACGGCGGCGTGTTCTGCTTCAGCACCGGCGATTTGCTCCGCACATACGATGCAAAGGACGGATTTGCAATTAGGATGGCCGTGATGAACGGCTATCCGGTTGGCGTTATCACGGGTGGGAGTTCGGAAAGCATTCGCCTGCGGATGGGCACCAGCGGCGTGAAGCCGGAGGACGTATTCCTGCACTCCAGGCGGAAAATGGACGATTTCGACACTTTCTGCAATAGATATGGCCTTGCCCATGAGGAAGTTATGTTCTTTGGGGATGATGTTCCCGATATGGAGGTGATGGCCGCCTCCGGCTGCGGCGTATGCCCTTCGGATGCGGTGGAGGAAGTGAGGTCGATGGCGGATTGGGTCTCCCCCTTCCCCGGCGGCCGCGGCTGCCTTCGCAACAGCATCGAAACCGTGCTCCGCGCCCAGGGCAAATGGGTGTTCGACGCCGGAGAATACAAGAAAAAATTCTAGGTCGATGGAGCTCCGCGGCAAGCACATAATCCTGGGCAGCGCATCGCCCAGGCGGCAGGAATTACTGAAAGGTATCGACATTGATTTCGAAGTAGATACCCGCAATAACTTCAAGGAAAACTTCGCATCGGACACGCCCTATGACGAGGTGCCGGTGCTGATGTCGGAAGGCAAGTCGGCAGGTTTCCATCGCCCCCTGAATCCCGGCGAAATTCTGATCACTGCCGACACTATGGTCATCCTCCCCCCTGCCGGTGATAAGCCCGGCGAAATCCTGGGCAAACCCCGGGACCGCGAGGATGCCTGCCGTATGCTGCGGGACCTTTCCGGCCGCAAGCATCACGTAACCACTGCGGTCACCATCCGCAGCACCGAAAAGAAAGAGACTTTCACCGTCACCACACAGGTTTGGTTCAAGTCTCTCACAGAGGATGAAATCTCTTATTACGTAGACACCTACAAGCCTTTCGACAAGGCGGGCGCCTATGCCATCCAGGAGTGGATCGGCCACATCGGCATCACCCGCATCGAAGGCTCTTACTTCAACGTCGTTGGCTTCCCCATCCAGCGCGTCTACGAAGCCCTCCAGCGATTCTTATTTAAGGACGCCTAGCTCCTTGCCAACTTTTATGAAGGCGGCGATGGCTTTGTCCAGGTGCTCGCGTTTGTGGGCGGCGGAGAGCTGCACGCGGATGCGGGCCTGGCCCTTGGGCACTACCGGGTAGTAGAAGCCGGTGACGAAGATGCCTTCCTCAGCCATCTTGGCGGCGAATTTCTGCGACAGGGGTGCATCGTAGAGCATCACGGCGCAGATGGCGCTCTGGGTGGGCTTGATGTCGAAGCCTGCGGCCATCATCTTGTCGCGGAAGTAGGCAACGTTCTCCTGCTGGCGGTCGTGGAGTTCGTCACTCTCGTTCAACAGCTTGAACGTTTCCACACCTGCGGCGCAGATCATAGGCGGCAGAGAGTTGGAGAACAGGTACGGGCGTGAACGCTGGCGCAGCATGTCGATGATTTCCTGACGGCCGGTGGTGAATCCGCCAACGGCACCGCCGAAGCTCTTGCCAAGGGTGCCGGTATGTATGTCGATGCGGCCATACAGGTTGAACAGCTCCGCAACGCCGCGGCCGCGGGGACCGACAACGCCGGCGCTGTGGCTTTCATCGACCATCACCAGGGCGTCATATTTCTCCGCCAGGTCGCAGATCTTGTCCATCGGGGCCACGTTGCCGTCCATCGAGAAGACGCCGTCCGTTACGATTATGCGGAAACGCTGTGCCTGGGCCTCCTGGAGGCATTTCTCCAGTTCCGCCATATCGGCATTTGCATAGCGGTAGCGCACAGCCTTGCACAGGCGGACGCCGTCGATGATGGATGCGTGGTTAAGGGCATCGGAGATGATGGCGTCATCGGCAGTAAGGAGGGGTTCGAAGACGCCTCCGTTGGCATCGAAGCAAGCAGCGTAAAGAATCGTATCATCGGTATGGAAATAGGCCGATATGGCCTCCTCCAGTTCACGGTGCAAATCCTGCTTGCCGCAGATGAAACGCACCGACGACATACCGTAGCCACGTGCGTCCATGGCCTTTTTGGCTGCCTCGATGAGGCGGGGATTGTCCGACAGGCCCAGATAGTTGTTAGCGCAGAAATTTAGCGCTTTGGTGCCGTCGGCAAGGGTTATTTCGGCTCCCTGGGCGGAGCAGATGGTGCGTTCTCTCTTGTAAAGGCCGGCCTCGTCGATGGCGCGAAGCTCGTCCTGAAGGTGCTTTTGGAATTTTCCGTACATATGGTTATCAGGTTTTTTGTGCTTTCGGACTTCAAATTTATGGAAAATATATCGAAAATCCATTAAAATCTTCTAAATTTGCATACCACATCAATTAATACTATGAAGAACGTCCTTATTATCGGCTCAACAGGCCAAATCGGTTCGGAACTCACAATGAAGATACGCCGGGAGATTCCCGGGAGCACCGTAGTGGCAGGCTATATCCCCGGGGCGGAGCCCAAGGGAGAACTGCTGGAATCTGGCCCGGCGGAGATTGCCGATGTGCGCGACGCCGCAGCCCTGGCCGATATAGTAAAGAGGTATAAGATCGACACTATCTATAATCTGGCGGCCCTCCTTTCGGCAGTGGCGGAACGCAAGCCCCTGCTGGCCTGGGACATCCAGATGAACGGCCTCCTCAATATCCTGGAGGTGGCAAGGGAGCACGGAGCTGCGGTGTTCACACCGTCTTCCATCGGCTCCTTCGGCCCGGAGACTCCGCGCGTGGGAACGCCCCAGGACACAATCCAGCGCCCCCGCTCGATGTACGGCGTAACCAAGGTGGCCACGGAACTTCTCAGCGACTATTATTTCCATAAATACGGCGTGGACACCCGCTCGGTTCGTTTCCCCGGCCTCATCTCCAATGTCACCCTCCCCGGAGGCGGCACCACGGACTATGCGGTGGAAGTGTACTATGCGGCCGTCAAGGGAGAGGAGTTCGTATGCCCTATTGCCCCCGGCACCTATATGGATATGATGTATATGCCGGACGCACTTAAGGCCGCCATCGACCTTATGAATGCCGATCCCTCGCGCCTTATCCACCGCAACTCCTTCAATATCGCGTCGATGAGCTTCGAGCCGGAGCAGATTTTCGCCAAGATCCGGGAATACATTCCGGAGCTTCGTGTCCGCTATGAAGTGGACCCCGTGCGCCAGGCAATCGCCACCTCCTGGCCGGATAGCATGGACGACAGCTGCGCCCGCGCAGAATGGGATTGGAAGCCGGTTTTTGACATGGATTCCATGACCAGAGACATGATTTCCTGCCTTCGTAAAAGATACGAATCTAACAGTTTGTAACAGGAATCGTTTGTATTAGTTTCAAACTGTAAGTATCGAAGTATTTCAAGCGGCCTCCGGGTCGCTTTTTTATTGTTATTCAACTTAAAAAATGAAAGCGAAACAGCGTGAAATAGAAATCGCTTACAAAAGAAATTCTGATAATCAATCTTTTACGCCATTATTTAAAAAATTTCAAAAAAATCTTTTGAAATAATTTGCAAAACCAAAAATTGTTCGTAACTTTGCATCGGATTGAGAACGCAAGGGGTTCTCCCGGTGCAATCAGTCTATTGGTTATTAGTTTTAGTGTTATTAATTATGTGGTTAGAGTAAGCGTCCGCCTGTGAGGGCCGATGCTTATTTTTTTGTATCTTTGTCCCCATGAAACGATTCATTTTACCGGCTCTTGCAGCCATCATCATCTCCTGCGCTCCCAGAGTGAAGGACGCAGACAGCGAATACGCAAAGGATCTGATCAAGCCCGGCGATGCCATCCCTGAATTCTCCATCCCGTCGGCAGCGGACAGCACCCTTGTTTCCAATGCCGACGTAACCGGCCAGTACCTGGTTCTGGATTTCTGGGCAACCTGGTGCCCGGACTGCAGGGCTGACGTCCCCGCGGTAAAGGACCTCTATGCCAAATACGGCGATAAGGTGCGCTTCGTGGGCATCTCCTTCGACACCGACAAAGAGGCTTTGGACAAATACCTGGCGGAGAATGAAATCGCCTGGCTTCAGCTCAGCGACTTCGCAGGAAAAAAGGAATCCTCCATCGGTGAGAACTTTCACGTCAAGTGGATTCCTTCAATGTATCTGATCGACCCGGAAGGCAAGGTTGTCCTTGGAACCGTGATGGTCGATAAACTTGCCGCCGCCCTGGAGAAGCTATAGCTCGTACACCTTGGCGCGAACCCATTGGGCCCATTCTATCGGCTTGCGACTCTCGTCGAACGTCTGCCAGGGGATGGGCTTTCCTATAACTATACGGTAGGTGCTGCCCTGGGCGCGGTACAGTTCATCGACCAGAAGGGCCATGGCCAGGGGAAACTTCTTGTTGATTCCGGTGATCTTGCCGATCCAGTCCACGAAGTAGAAGCGCCAGGAATTCTTGCCGTAAAAGTGCACGGGGATGACATCCCTGCGGTATTTTACGCTCTTGGCGATGAAGGCCTTGGTCCAGGGCAGGTCCTGAACAACGCCTTTGATCTTGCGGGAGCATACGCCGGCAGGGAAAATAAGGACCTGGTTATCTCCGGCGAACATTTCCTCCGTGAGAGCGGGAAGGGCCCTGGACTGGCCGCCGGTCTTGTTCACGGCCACCATGAACTCCTGAAGCTGCTTGAGGCTGGCGAGGAAATCGTTGGCCATGAACTTGATGTTGCTGTTCCACTTCTTGCCGAAAATGGTGATGACGGAAAGGGCATCGTTTCCGCCAAGGGGGTGATTGCAGGCAACAGTGTAACGTCCTTCATCCGGCACGTTCTCCAGTCCTTCTATCTGAAGTTTAACTCCCAGGTGGCCGAGGGTCTTTTCTGTGAATTCAACTCCGGAATAACCCTTGACGAACCAGTCGTTAAGCCATTGTTCGTGAAGGAGTTTCTTTACGATCTTCGATACCAGTTTGGGAGTCTTGCCCTTGAATTTCTTCGCAAGGATCCTGTCCACACTTATAGTGTAATCGATTTGTTCCATTTCAGAGGTTACGTTTAGGTTTACAGTCTGCTAATTTATTACAAAAAGGCGAAAAATACAATAATAAGTGTTATCTTTGCGGCCAATATGAAGTCGGGATTAAGAGATGTACTCAAGCATTACCTGATGTTCTCCATCACCTGCAGCGCAGGTACGGTGGTGGACCTTGTCGTGCACTGGCTGCTCTCCACGACAGTCCTCGACTTCTCCTATTGGGCAAAGCTCTGGGTGGCGCCCACCATCTCCTTCGAACTGGCCACCATCACGAATTTCATCATCGCCTATCATTTCGTATGGCGGGACCGTATTTCGGATAAATCGACCCGTTCATTCTGGCGTCACTTCGCCGCCTTCAACGCCACCAGTTTCGGCGCCTTCCTGCTGAAGTTCGCCGTCATGCAGGGCGTCCACTTCCTCTTCGTCTCGCTGAACTGGCTGCAGACGGCATCCTACGAGCCCACCCTTTGCAACTTCATAGGCATGCTCTTCTCCGGCACGTTCAACTTCTTTATGAACGAGTTCATCATCTTCGGCAAAAAGAAGAAGAAATCCACCCCCACCGCCTAGTTTCATCCATGTTTTTGGCCGAAAACGTGGATGAGTTGCCACTTTTCCCCGTTTCATCCATGATTTTGCCCGATTTCGTGGATGAAAAATCTATAGTGGAGTCGGACAAAACTTTTCGACGGCATTTTTTAGCCTAGAAAAGTTTTAGTCCGCGAAACGTTGATTTTTCATCAATATAATGCGCGGAGGAGTTTGAGTTTGGCGCCTTCAGGGAGGATGCGGACCAGGAGGCCGACCAAAGCATAGTCGATGCGCGGGATTACGCGGACGTGCATGCGGCGACGGCCCAGCTCGCGAACCACGGCGCGGGCTATCACCGAGGGCTCCATGCCGCCCAGT
>JAILDI010000139.1 GCA_024689525.1 Bacteroidales bacterium | reverse complement strand
GCTTCGTTTTGTTTAGACCGGGATTCCCGCAGGAAAGAAATAAGCATAACAAGGCGTTAAGGGAAACGCATAATAGCAGGTGTCTGTTAAGTGTCATAAAACTCTCGATTTGACGCAAAGTTATCATTTAATTTGCGAAATGAAAAATAAATATTTAGATTTGCGTGTTCGTTAACGCAAAAAACTATACGCCATGAAACAGTTTGTCTGCCGTTTTATTGTTCTGGTACTGACGATTTCGATATCATCCTGTCTTCCCGACGTAAATCCGGGGAAGGAAGATGCGTTGATTCTGAAAGCAGATCAGGAAAAGATAGAAATACCGGCCGATGTCCCGGGTGTGCCGGCTCAGCAGCAGACGATTGTGGTGAACTGCAACCGTAGCTGGAGTGCATTCTTTGAGCCCGAGGCACCCTGGATCTCACTTTCTGTGAACGAGTTGGAAAATATCGCTCAGACGGAAGAACGCACTGAAATTGAGATTACAATTAACAATAATGAAGACCCTGCAGGCGGGAGGGAGACAAATCTTGTCATTTCCACTGCAGAGCGCAGAATCACCATCCCCGTAAAGCAGGGAAAACAAATTCCTTACATAAGCCTGTCCACGCCTGCCAATGTTGATGATATTTCGTGTATGGAGGACTCTTATAAGGTAAAGTTCACGTCCAATATCAGCTGGAAGGCCAGCATTGAAGAAGGTGCAACGGCCCAGGTGTCGATTGATAAGAACGAAGGAAAATATGATGGCGAAGTGACAGTGAGTTTCGCCGAAAACGAAGATGCTGAAGCTACTCCTGAGGCCGTACTTGTCTTAAGTGGCGAAGAGTCCGGACTGGCATCTCCTGTAAAGGTGTACTTCAAGCAGGGGAAGGCCTCTCCCTATATCAGATGGATTAGCGAAGAACAGACATATCAGGGTTCACAATCCGGCAGTATTGAATTGGAATTCAAGACCAACAGTTCATGGCAGGCGGCTCTTGAGAATGCGCCCGACGGTATCTCTCTTTCTGCTACGTCGGGAAGCAAGGATACAAAGACGCTGCAGGTGTTGTTCGGTGATTTCTACGGCCCTGGCTCCGTCCGTGACGCCACGGTTGTCCTGTCCCTCAGCAACGGTGTGACGGCCAGTCTGCCCGTTCACCAGTTTGGCAATGAACTGTATGTCGATTTCATAGATGGCAACCAGCCTTTCACTACCGATATTCCATATGACACTCTGGTCGCGAATGAGGAAACGGAATACATACTGTCCTGCAACGGAAAGTATTACGAGTTCACATTCTATTCTGCATCCGGATACACGTTCGTGACCGGAGCCGAAGGCAAAACGTGTGGAATGATGACGTATAAGAATGACTGGATTTTACTCCCGGCCGCGGAGGGAATGAAACTCAAGTCTGCCGAAGTGTATACCTCCAATATGGGATCATCGGCCCAAAAGGGGTATGCCCTGCGTGAGACGCCGTCCGGCACCAACCTGAAAGCGGTCTGGGTCGCAGCCCACGATGAATGGTGTACCCTTGTCGTTCCTAATCCGGTCGTCGGCCAGCGTTATTATCTGGTATCACAGAACAATACCGGCTACATCTCGAAGATTCGTCTGGTTTACGAACAGTAAAGCTATTGGATATAGTAATCCACGTTGTAGCGGGTGAGGATGTCGATGGGGAAAAGGTTATCCCGTTTGGGCGGCCGTGTCCCCAGAGTGAGATACTTTACAAGATCACACGTGGCTGTATGGGCCTGAACGTCCGTGCGTTGGGCAATGAGGAAACGGATAGTTCCCTTTTTCAAGGCACGGATGTTGGCGTGGGTGGTATCGTAGCCGTAGATGGTGAGGTCCTTGACTCCGCGTATCTCCATCCAGTCGGACAATAAATGTGCCCTGGAAGTCATCGTAATGGCGTGATGAACATCCGGATGCTGCTCAAAGAAACGGTCGAAAATGGAGACATTCTTCAGGAAATCTGTTGAGGAGATCATGCAATTGTGAATCTTGCATCTGATGTGCCTTTCTTTCATGAATCCTTCAAGCCCCTTGTCCCGCCGCAGGAAAGCTTCAGAGTAGAATCCGCTTTCCGACTGGATATTGAAATTTACGACAGGTCCAAGTTTATTGTTCTGGGTGAATAGTAAATCTGCAAGGACCCGTGCGCTCTCGCCAAGATCAATCCCATAGTAAGCAAAATAATTGCAGTCTTCTACACAGGTGTCCAGAAAGACTACAGGGACCTTGATCGTTTCCACAAATTTGGCCGACAAGTCCCTGTGGATAGGGGAGAGGATGACTCCGTCCGGCTTGATGAACAGACACTGGGAACATGCCTTGCTGAATGATTCGCCGTCGAACTGATTGTAGTACAGAATGCTTATCTCAGGATTGTAGGAAGTCAGTTCTGCTTCCGCCTGGCGTATTCCATCGTAAATAAAGGACCAGAATTCTCCGGATTGGAAGTATGGGATGATAACCGCTATTTTCACTATCTTCCTGATGGATAGCAGGGAAGCATGGATGTTTGGTTTGTATCCCAGTTTTTCGATGATTGCCATCACCCTGGCCGATGTCTCGCTGGAGACACGTCCCCGGTGATGCAGAATCCTGTCCACCGTGCCGATGGAAACACCTGCTTCTTCTGCTACTTGCCGAATGGTGACGGCCGGTTTCAGTTCCTCCATGTCGCAAAGGTAAGAAAATATTTGCTATTTGGAAAATAGTTGTTTATATTTGCGTGTCCGTTAACGCAAAAATTAACAACACTATGCCGACTCAAAAGTTTTTCTTATCCGTTTTGGGCGTAATGCTTATTTTAACAGCAGTTTCCTGTGGGGAAGAGTCCTGGGAGCCCGGGGAGAATTCATCTCAGAATCAAGAGGCGCCCTATCTGCGGGCAGACAACACCAGTGTTACAGTTCCTGCACAGGAAATGAAAGCGGCCCCTACCGATAAGGCTGTGCTCATCAGTTCCAACCGTGCCTGGACTGCATCCCTGGAACCGGCGGCAGAATGGGTTCGGGTATCCTGTATGGCGGGTCAGAACGAGGACCATTCCAACAAAAAGACGCTCCTTGTTTTCTCTTTCGACAAATACGAGAACGAAGAAGCGGATCGCCGGACCACCCTCAAACTTCAGGGCGAAGATGGCCTTTCTTTGGAACTCCCCGTGATTCAGCAAAAAGCGATTCCTATTCCACTGGTGCTCAAGAGCAGTGATGAAAGTGTGACGGCGCTGGCAGAAATGCCGGGAGGAACTTCTGTTGTCAAGAACCTTAAGATTACAACCAATATCTCGTGGACGGCCGCCTTCGAGCCGTCAGTGGACTGGGTGAGCGTTTCTCCTGCAACACATGAGCATGAGGATCGTGAAGAGAATGAAGATGTGGATATCGTGCTCACGTTCCAGCCCAATGAGAGCATTACGGATGGCCGCAGCACTACACTGGTCTTAACGGCCGCTGACAACAAGGGCCGTCTCGAAATCCCGGTCGTCCAGAACAGGAAGGAAGCTACGGTGCAGTGGGTTAGCGAGGCCACCGACTATGTGGGTACGACTCCCGGCAGCGTGACGTTGAACTTTGTAGCCACCAGCTCCTGGACGGCAAGCCTGGAGAACGAAGTTGATGGAATTTCCCTTTCCGCCACCTCCGGAGACCCCACGGTCACTAGCCTTGATGTGAATTTCACCGAGTTCTATGGCCCCGGTGCAGTTCGCAGCGCAACGGTGGTCCTATCTCTCAGCAACGGTGTAACGGCCAAACTGCAGGTACGCCAGATAGGTACGGAACTGTATCTAGATTTCATTAACGGCAACCAGCCGTTCACCACGGATATCCCTTATGACACTCAGGTTGCCGGTCAGGAAACGGAATACACACTGTCCTGTAATGGGAGCACTTACAAGTTCAGCTTCTATTCTGCTGCCGGATACAAGTTCGTGACCGGAACAGAAGGCAAGACCTGTGGATTCATGACATCCAAGAATGACTGGGTAAAGCTTCCAGGTGTTGAGGGAATGAAACTCAAGACTGCCGAAGTATATACTTCAAATATGGGATCAACCGGCGTAAAGGGGTATGGCCTGCGTGAGACTGCGGACGGCTCCAACCTGAAATCGCTATGGGTGGCCGCCAACAGTGAATGGTGTACACTTGTCCTGTCTAATCCAGTTGCCGGGCAGTCTTATTACCTGGTGTCACTGAACAATACCGCCTACTTCTCAAAAATACATTTGATTTACGAATACTGATATGTTCAAAAAGACTGGCCTGGCAGGAATCCTGATTCTTGCGACCCTATTTCCGTCCTGGGCACAATGGGATGTCCGGGACGGAATAGACGTTTCCGGTGTAAGGGTCTCGTATGTCGACGGAACTCCGGACGGAGCGCGGAATGTCAACATCCGCGGGCTCAATTCACTGCGTGGAAACAACATGCCCCTCTTCGTGGTGGACGGCTGTATAGTGGGCTCATCCGCCATGGAAAACCTGGAGGCATTCTTCCAGTATGGGGAGAACAGTTATACCAACCCTTTCAACATCCTCGGCTTTCTCAACGTCCATGATATTGAGAAGATCGAAGTCCTCAAAGATGTATCTGCGACGGCTGTTTATGGCGCAAAGGGTGCAAACGGTGTTATCCTCATAACCACGAAAGCCGGCACATCGGAGGACAGGACCTCTGTAGAATGGCGCTCGGAAGCCGGAATATCCCTTCCGGGAGAGAATGTCCAGGGTGTCCGCCCCGGCTTTAATCATGACCACTGGCTCAGGGCCAGCGGCAGCAATAACAGAGCGTCGTATTCTGTATCTGCTTTTTATCGGCAGGTGAGCGGTGTAACCGATGGCTCTTCCACTGGCCGTGGGGGTATTCGTACCAATTTTGAGACGAAGACAAACAAATACTTATGGTTCGGTCTGAATTCGTCAATAGCCATCTCTGGAATTAATACCCCGCTTACCGGAGCCTGGTATGGGAAGCCGTCGCTGGGAACGTCTCTCAGAGGCATTCCGATTACCACTTCTCCCGTCAATTCCATTGAGGGCTGGAATACCGACTATGACGACCATGCCGACGATTATCGTACGACCAACTCGCTGTGGCTTGCAGTAAATATCCTTCCCAATCTACAGTGGAAAACTACAGCTGGTCTTGACTTTGACAACGACACACGTTATATATGGTATGGTAACGGAACCCAGTTTGGCTATGATTACAACGGCGCAGCATCCGTAGTGACGACCAAGACTCTCAGTTACAATGCCGAGTCCAGATTGAATTATATGGCACTTGTCGCCGGCGCCCATAAACTCGACATCACCGTAGCGGCTCTGGTAGAGGGGAACAGGGACAAGTTCAGTACGATGAACGGAACAGATTTCTGGACCCATGCCTTAAGGGCGAAAGGCCTTTCTCTTGCCGGCAGTAAGGCTGTAATCCGGGACTTCAATTACGATTATCTTCATCTTGGGGCATATGGGAAGCTGTCATACTCTTATGCCGGCCTCGCCGGATTTGACGCTGTCGTAAGGGCAGACTCAACACCCAGATATGACGACATGCAGTTTGTTCTGTTCCCTTCGATTGAAGCATATGCCGATATCAAACGGGCATTCCTGAAAGATTTGGATATATTGTCCGAACTGAAGCTCACGGCTGGTTGGGGAGTGAGTGGAAAAGAGTCTTTTGTCCCCTACCAGATGTTATCGCTTTATACGACCGGTGAATATCCTGTGGTTGACTTCGACGTCGCCCATTATTATGAGGCTTTGAATACACTTCGCGGTTCAGAGTTCAATGTAGCCATTGAAGCGGCTGCTTTTCAGGGACGTTTAAAAGGAAGGGCAGCCTATTATGTAAGAACAACGGCCGACGGTATTTCGCTCTTTTCTTTCGGCGGCCCGGGAAAGAATGGAATAGTATGGGAGGACAAACCCAGGGAGAAGGTATATGAGCAGTCAGCAACAGTAGGAAATGCTGGAGTTGAACTTGACCTTGAAGGAAAGGTCCTGAGTTCCGGCCCATGGAATTGGACCATAGACCTTACCGCTTGCTATAATACTAATCGTATCCTTTCTGTTGACAGGCCGGACCGTCTCGGCCGCGAAGTGGGATCAGGTGTTCTTGCCAACGTTAACGTCCTTGGATATGCAGCGGGAAGTCTGTATGGATACCAGCTCAACCCGGACGGTTCTTACAAGGACCAGACCGGCGATGGCGCCATATCGGCCGTGGATAAAGTCATTATCGGCACTACTCAACCGAAGGTTTTCGGGAACCTGCGCTCGAACCTGCGCTGGAAAGATCTGTCTCTCGTGACCCGTTTTACCGCAGCAGCGGGGCATAAACTTCTGAATATGAACAGGATGCTTGCCGATGGGGAAACTACCGTATCGGACCGTTACGCAGAGAAAGCCGATTTCATCAGGCTGGACCGCGTCACTCTGGAATGGTCTCTTCCCAAAATTGACAGGATCAAGTGGGCGCAGTCGGCAAAACTCAGCCTGTCCGCCTGTAATCCTATTGTAATAACCGGTTACAGCGGCTGGAATCCGGATGTAAACAGTTTCGGTGTGTCTAACCTTAGCACAGGTTTCGATTATGGTTCATATCCGCTTGTCAAGACCGTTCTTCTCGGAATCAACGTTAACTTTTAAGCGAACACAAGAATGAAAAGGAATAATAGAATCATTACAATTCTGGCTGGAATTCTACTGGCCGGAATCCCTGTGTTCGCTCAGAATAAACTTACGGTGACCGGTACTGTAAAAGATGAAACCGGCGCCCCTGTGGTCGGAGCTGTGGTCATGTCTGACAAATCGGATGCGGCCATAGTGGACTCTGATGGACATTATACCATATATGTTAGCAAGGAGAGCGTTTCTCTCATGGCTTCCTGTCTTGGCTACTCCTCACAGACTGAAACAATTGGCAACCGTTCCAAAATCGATTTCGTGCTTGTGACGGATTCCGAATTACTTGCAGAGACAGTCGTTGTCGGTTATGGCTCAATGAAAAGGAGTGATCTTACAGGCTCGGTGGCTTCGGTTAAGATAGATGACCACCAGGCGGACTTGTCCACCAGTCTGGACCAGTTGCTTTCCGGTCGCGCTGCCGGTGTTCAGGTGGTGAGCAACAGCGCTTCTCCGGATGCCGGCGTTTCCATAAGAATCAGAGGCCTGTCTTCATTGCAGAGTGGCAGTGAGCCTTTGTATGTGGTCGATGGTATCATTCTTTCTGAGGCCGGCTCGGCTAATATGCTCAAGGGAACTTCAAATGAAGGAAATGGTGAAGCAGTGAATTCTCTCGCCGGTTTGAATCCAAGGGACATCGCAAGCATCGAGGTGCTCAAGGATGCCTCGGCCACGGCAATCTATGGTGCGGAAGGTGCCAATGGCGTCATCCTGATTACAACCAAAACAGCCACTACCGACAGACCCAAGATTGAATACTCGGCCGGGGCGGATTACGCTGTTAAATATGGCAAGATAGATATGTTGGACGTATATGGTTATGCCCAGTTCCATCTTGCTATGGGTAAGAGCATAAATAACATCTTCGAGGACCCGGTAAACATGACCGGCCTTAAGGTGGAGCCTATGGACTGGCAGGACTATATGATGCATAATGCCTGGGGGCAGCGGCACTATTTCACAATATCCGGTAAGCCCAAGTCAATGACATACAACGTTTCATTGGGCTACCTGTCGAAAGACGGAGTTGTGATGAATACTTCCAATGAGCAGGTAACGGCCCGCCTTAATGTGGAAAAGACCGTTTCCCGCCAGTTCAGAATTGGAACACGCACCAATTACGCTTATACCGGTTCCCGGCTTTCCCAGGGCCTGAATTCTTCCACGCTTGATGCCCAGACCAGTATCATGCGCAGTATGATAATCTCAAGGCCTTTCAAGACCATTACTGAAGACGATGATGTGTCCACGGAAGAAGACCGTTATCTGCCGGACAGGTGGATGTCCGACTTTGCCAGCGGAAGGCAGGAGTATCGTGTTACTCCTTCATTCTGGGCTCAGTACAAGATTCTCCCCTGGCTCACTTTCCGCTCAACTGCCGGCGGCGATTATCGTTCCAGCCGCAGGTACAAATGGAAGGGCGACAAGGTTAATTCCGGTGCCGAGGGTTCCATCGGTACGGTGGCGGAAATTGAAACTCTCAGATGGAACTGGGATAATCTTCTCCAGTTCGACACAAAACTTGGAAAAGAAGGGTTCCATAACCTGTCGGGTACGGTGGGTATAACCATGTCCAGGGCGGGGGTTCACACCCAAACCACCACGGGATATGGTATTATTCAGAAATCGGCACAGATAGATAATCTGAATGCCAGCGTGAATACACTTTTCGGATACGACGAAAATGAATGGGCCACACTGTCGTTCCTCACACGTCTGATATACAATTACAGGAACCGTTACGTGCTCACAAGTACTTTCCGTGTGGATGGCAGCAGTAAGTTCATGGGGAAAAATAAGTTCGCCCCGTTCCCTTCTTTCGCTTTCGCCTGGCGTATCAATGAAGAGCCGTGGTTCGATGTGGACTTTATCTCAATGGCAAAACTCAGGCTGGGATGGGGACAGGTTGGTAATGCGTCCGTCCCGTCCTATCAGACATCGCCACTGTTCGGCAACGTATATGGTCCCGACCATACTCCCGGAAACGATGCCCAGACGGTTGTGGGTATCGTGGGCACCAACATCGCCAATCCTTATCTTCGCTGGGAAACGTCCCAGCAGACGAACGCCGGTATCGACCTTAGTCTCTGGCATGGCCGTCTCACTTTTTCCGCCGACGTTTATGACAAGCACACCTACGATCTTCTGTACCGGAAAAAGATTGCCGTTTCATCCGGTTATTCGTCGATGTGGGTTAACCAGGGTGCTCTCCGCAACCGTGGTGTTGAATTCTCTTTAGACGCGGTTCCGGTAAAGACCGGTCTTGTGGAATGGTCCCTCGGTGGTAATTTCTCCCTGAACAGGGGGATTATTGAGAGCCTTGGAAACGGTGCCGAAGGAGGGTATATCTATCTGTCGGAAGGCGACTACCGTTATTGCAACTATTACGCAGGATCCCAGGTTGCTACCGGCAACTATTGTGCATATCCTGTGAACTATTTCATCGAGGGCTATCCCATCGGCCTGTTTTATGGCTGGAAGACGGATGGCATTATCCAGGAAGGAGAAACCGGCCCTCAGCCTACGCAAGGTGTGGATGCCGGCCCCGGTTTCATCCGCTTCGTGGATATGGACGGTAACGGCTACATCGACACAAACGACCGCACCATAATTGGAGATCCCAATCCGGATTTCACCTATGGCTTCTTTACTAACCTGTCCGTTTGGAATTTTACACTTGGTATGTCCTTTACTGGCAGTTACGGTAACGACATCGCCAACATCAACCTCATTCAGGAGACTCATCTGGGCTCTCAGAATATGAATATCCGCAGGGAAGCCTTCGAGAACAGGTGGACTCCGGAAAATCCCGGGAACAAATATCCGTCCATCGCTTCCCTCCAGGGAGGAAACGGATCGGCCCAGCTGCGCTATTTCACCGACAGGCTTGTGGAGGACGGCTCATTCCTAAGGCTTTCCACTTTGACCTTGTCTTTCCATGTCCCTCTTAAGGAAAAGTCTTTTGTAAAGGGTCTGGATCTCACTTTGGCCGGAAACAATCTTTTTGTATGGACAAAGTACAGCGGCTATGACCCCGATGTAAACAGCTTCGGCACTCTTGACAAGATGGGAATCGACTTTGGCTCGTATCCTTCCGCCAGGACTTTCTCTTTTGATGCAAAAATAACATTCTAGCATTATGAAAGCACTTAAGTACATATCTATACTGTTGCTCAGTTCGCTGGTTTCATGCCAGAGCCTTTTGGTTGAAAGAAGGGCTACACTGCTTTCGGAGAAGGATGTCTACTCCACAGAAGAATCCCTTGAAGCATGTATCTCCGGGTGCTACTCCAAGATGGGAAGTGGCCAGGGATGGAAAGGTGGAATGATAGAATATCTTCAGGAAGCTTCCGGTCTTGTTCACTGGAGCGGGTCCCGCTCGGAGGAACACTGGCTCCAGTGTCTTGACTTTACTCTTTATTCGAACAATACCTGGAACGAGCAGTTTTTCATAGCTCTCAACGAATACATTGCGGCGGCTAATCTGCTTATTACGAAGCTGCCGGAGAGCCCCGTCGATGAGGGCTTCAAACGGGAAATAGAAGCAGAAGCCCGCTTTATCCGTGCCGTCACCTATTTCTCGCTTGTGAGGATGTATGGCGACGTGCCTCTGCGTACTTCTGCTGTAACCGGGGAAAAGGATGTCAATGTGCCGCGCACGCCATATACTAAGGTATATCGGCAGATACTCGAAGACCTTGACTATGCCGAGATGTACATGCGAGATGCCGCAAGGCAGGCCGCCGTATCCGGTCTTAAGGGCCGTCCCAACAAATGGGCCGCCACATCTTATAAATCCCTTGTGTATCTCACGATAGCCTGTATTCTGGATACGCCGGACTATAATTTCTTTGATCCCTCCAAGCCCGAGCACGTACCGGACTTTTCGGACTGCGGTATCAATACTGCGAAAGATGCCTGGCTTCTGTGCCTGTCGGCCGCAGAGAACGTGATGCAGAACGGTCCCTATGAACTTGCAAAGGACTATGCTCAATTGTTCCGCTGGGGATGGAAGCAGGAGGCCGATGGCAGCTGGACTCCAACTCCGGAGGACTTCCAGTTGAAGGAACGTATTTTCGTGTTGCAGTCCACGGACAATGCAACCACGAATACTAATTATGCCGTTCAGCGCACGGTTCCTGCATTCCCGGAGGGTACCCTGGATGAGACGGCGGAGAATCCGCAGGCAGGCCGTATCCGTCCGGAACGTTATGTTGTCCAGAAGTGGACCAAAGAGTATGGCGGTCATCTGGATACCGACAGGGGCGACAAACTTACCGGCGTATGGGTAGGGTGTAAGGATCCCCGCTTTGATGTGTCCTATGTCCATACAGGATACAATTTTAACCATATTAATTACAAACAGTACATCCCTGTTTATCCTGCCGACGGTGCGGTGAAATTCGCAACGAATACCACCCTCACATTCTCGGACGGCTCCACATATTCAGTATCCCTCAATACTTCTGCAATCTTTAAGAAGTATATCGATCATCTTTACAACGCAGGAAAGGGCAATGCCGATTTCTATATGATGCGTTATGCTGAAATATACCTTATAGCAGCAGAGGCATGTGCCGCCCTTAGCGCCGGGCCTGGAGACACATATTGGCAGAAGGCACTGGACTATGTTGAGGTGCTTCATAAGCGGGCCAGAGGAGAGATGGATGAGAATGCAGTTCAGTCCGCAATTCCTACATGGAACGACGGCAATCACGACTTCACTGACAAAGACGCCCTTATCAAGGCGATTATGTGGGAGAGGGTTTATGAGATGGGAGGCGAAGGCCATGAATTCTTCGATACACACAGGCGTGGGGCCGAATATCTTCGTGACGAGATAGCGATGCCCATAAACGCATTCCTCTCGGATCCGGAGCAGATGGCCGGCGAAACGTACGGCTATTTTAACAGGGCTTTCCTTATGCAGGCCTATCCAACTTCTCTGGACGATATCCGCAGAGGGCTCCTTTGCGCTTTTCCCAATTTGGAAATCCGTTACAACCAGGCCATTTCCGAGGACGACCAGAACGACTACTTTGTAAGATAATACTAAACACAATACTATTATGAAAAAGAAAGTTTACTCAATGCCGGTCACGGAAACAATCCGGCTGAATCTTGAAGAGGCCTTTCTAGGTGCCTCGAATGAAAAGTATAATCTAGGGAATGTGTTCGATGGAGATTTTGAAGATGATGAAGAATAGAAAGGAGGACAAGATTATGAAAAAGACTGTTGTTCTGATGGCTCTTGCCACTCTCGCGCTTTCTTGTGCGAAAGAAGTCGAAATCAACAATGAAAACGCCCAGCCTGCACACAAGACCGATTTTCGTGAAGTCACTATTACGGCATCCTCGGAACAGGTAGAAACCAAGACCTATTTCGACAAGACCAACGGTGCGCTCACCTGGACCACTAATGAATCCGATCTGGCAGTTTATGACGGCACAGCACTTCAGCACTTCACATACGAAGGGGCAACAGATGGCAACACAAAAGCCTCATTTACAGGTACTGCAGACGTCGCTGTTGCAACCTGGACGGCTGTACATCCGGCTTCACACGCTTCCCTTGATGGTGGTAAGGTGTATGTGACCTTCCCCTGCATCCAGGAAGCAAGGGACGCCGGCGGTCTGAAGGCCGACATGAATACTGTTGCTGCCCAGGTAACACACGACGGCGCTGGCAATATCGACGATTGCGTGATGAAGAACGTGGGCGGCCTACTTAAACTCACTGTGGCCAAAACCGGAATCAAGACCAT
>JAILDI010000134.1 GCA_024689525.1 Bacteroidales bacterium | reverse complement strand
GGTCCTTTTTTAAGTGAACGACTCATAATCTGTTAGTTTATTCCGTTATTTCTTACGTCTTTCAATGATGAACTTGTTGGACACGGCCTTCGGGTTGCGGGTCTTGTAGCCCTTTGCAGGCAGACCCTTACGGGAACGCGGATGTCCACCGGAAGCACGGCCTTCACCACCGCCCATCGGGTGATCGTGAGGGTTCATGACAACACCACGGTTGTGGGGACGGCGACCCAGGTGACGGGTGCGGCCGGCCTTGCCGTAGCTTTCCAGATTATGGTCCGGATTGGAAACGGTACCTACGGTAGCGCGGCATGCAACGGGAACCATGCGGGTCTCACCGGAAGGGAGACGGAGGATGGCGTAGTTGCCTTCGCGGGCTGCGAGCTGTGCATAAGTGCCGGCGGAACGTGCCATGACGGCGCCCTGACCGGGACGGAGCTCGATAGCGTGTACCAGAGTACCTACAGGGATGTTAGCCAGAGGCAGGCAGTTGCCAAGGTCCGGAGCTGCGGTTGCGCCGCTTTCGACGACCTGGCCTACCTGGAGGCCGTTAGGAGCAAGGATATAGCTCTTCATACCATCCTCATACTGGATGAGGGCGATACGTGCGCTGCGGTTAGGATCATACTCAATGGTGAGAACGGTTGCCTTGAACTCATCGCGGTTGCGGATGAAGTCAACGAGACGATACATTCTCTTGTGTCCGCCGCCACGGTAACGAACGGTCATCTGACCGGTGTTGTTACGTCCGCCAGTGGACTTGATGGGTTCCAGGAGGGGCTTGTAAGGCTTCTTTGCGGTAATTTCCTCAAAGGAGCTGATGGCCTTGTTGCGCTGTCCGGGAGTAACCGGTTTGTATTTCTTGATTGCCATATTAAAGATCCTCCTTTACTAGATGTTAGCGTAGAAATCAATCTTGTCCTCACCTGCAAGAGTGACATATGCCTTCTTGTAGTGGTTGGTGCGACCGCGAAGAAGTCCGGCCTTGGTGTAGCGCTGCTTGCGCTTTCCGTGGTAGTTGAGGGTGTTCACCTCAGCGACGGAAACTCCGTAAGCCTGCTCGACGGCAGCCTTGATCTGGAGCTTGTTGGCCTTGCGGTCCACGATGAAACCGTAACGGTTGAGCTTTTCGCCCTCAGCCGTCATTTTCTCGGTTACGATTGGCTTAATTAAAATTCCCATTTCGTTGTCTCCTTTACTTTACTCTCTCCGCGAGAATGTCCTGCACGCCGTCTACGAGCACCAGGCTGTGGGCGTTCATGATTGCGTAAGTGTTGATCTCGTCCACGGTGATAACCTTCACGTTTTCAAGGTTGCGGGAAGAGAGATAGATGTTCCTGGAATTCTCCGGGAGAACCACGAGAACCTTACGGTCGCCGGCCTTGATGGCCGCGAGGATACCGAGGAGTTCCTTGGTCTTGGGAGCGTCCATGGCGAAGGGTTCCACCATCACGATGCCGTTCTCCTGTGCCTTATAAGAAAGCGCGGATACGCGTGCGAGGGACTTGACCTTCTTGTTCAGCTTGTTGCGATAGTCGCGGGGCTTGGGACCGTGAATGTTACCGCCACCCACGAAGATACCGGCCTTGAGGGATCCGTGACGTGCACCGCCGCCGCCTTTCTGACGGCCGAGCTTCTTGGTGGAATAGGCCACCTCGCTGCGGTCCTTGGTATTGGATGTACCCTGGCGCTGGTTTGCAAGATACTGCAGAACGTCCAGATATATGGCGTGGTCGTTAGGGGTTACGCCGAACACTTTTTCGTCCAGAACGACTTTCTTTCCGGATTCGGTACCGTCGATTTTATATACTGACAATTCCATTTCTTAGTCCTCCAGAATTAAGTATGAACCCTTGGCTCCGGGAACGGAACCTTTAACCACGAGGAGATTGTTCTCTGCGTCGACTTTGAGAACCTCAAGGTTGAAGACTTTGACGCGCTCGTTGCCCATGTGTCCTGCCATGCGCATTCCGGGGAATACGCGTGAAGGCCATGAGGAAGCACCCATGGAACCGGGGTGACGGAGACGGTTGTGCTGACCATGGGTCACGCCGCCTACACCTGCGAATCCGTGGCGCTTTACGACGCCCTGGAAGCCTTTACCTTTGGATGTACCGACCACGTCGATGAACTTCACATCGGTAAAAACGTCGGCCACGGTGATCACATCACCGAGCTTGAGCTCACCCTGGAAGTCTGCGGGGAACTCCACAAGTTTCTTCTTGGGGGTGGTCCCTGCCTTTTCGAAATGGCCTTTGAGAGCCTTGCTGGTGTGTTTCTCTTTCATTTCGTCATAGGCAAGCTGCACGGCGGCATAGCCGTCTTTCTCTACGGTGCGAACCTGCGTGACAACACACGGACCAGCCTCGATGACGGTGCATGGCACATTCTTGCCATCAGCACCGAAGACGGAAATCATTCCGACTTTTTTTCCAATTAAACCAGGCATTGGTTGTTGTTAATTAATTGTTAATTAAAAAGTTATGCAAAATAAATGCGACCATCGCATTTTTTGCGGGCCGCAAATATAGGAATAATTTCCTGATTTACCAAAAGTTATCAACAGTTTTTTCAACGCACCCAGGGCTTCAGCTCCTTCCAGGGAACCTCCACCGTGATGATGCCATAGGAGTACGGGGCGATTTCGTAGGGCTGGAACACCCAGGACACGCCGTTGGGGCCGGGCAGGAACACGCCGTTCACCCAGGCGCTGGCGGGCGACAGGGACTGGCTCATAAGGGCGTCCACGTCAAAGCCGTCGGCCTTGAGCTGGGCCACGTAATCGCTCATCAGGTGCTGCCGGATGAGTTCGCTCACGGGCTCCTCGTAGCCCTCCTTGAAAAACTCGCTCTCCTCAACGAGGGAGCCGTCCTTCTTGTCGAACACATAGTACACGCAGGCCGACTGGCCGTGGGCTCCGGCTGAGTAATCGTAGAACTCGGCCTCGTAGCGGTGATACCCCTTCCAGTCCGGCAGGAAGCGGCCGTCGATGAACCTCTCCCACGTCATAATGCGCTCGTCCGTGGTATCGGCCGCGCTCTGCAGGAACTCGTTCAGGTACTCGTCCACGAGGGCGTTACGGTAATACAGGGCGATGGAATCCACGCAGCCCTCCTCCGTGTTCCATCCGTATTCGAACAGGAAGTCGCACAGATTCTTGCGAAGTGCGAAAGTAACGGCATCGTCGCCCACGGGGTACTCCACGTTAATCTTCACCTCCAGGGAATCCTGACGGAGCTCATGGAGCGGAAGCGAGAAATCGTCGGTATAAAATGCCGTTTTCAGATTGGTCTGGCAGGCGGCCAGGAGCAGCGCGCACGCAGCCAGGGGGGCAATGATTCTTTTCATATTCAGTCGTTGTTTATTTCCGCTATGTCCACAGGGCGGCGGGTCTTGTCGCCCATCAGGTATTGAGCGTAGTAATCGGCCATTCGCCAGAAGAAGTAATCGTTCATGTCGCCGAATCCGTGCCTCTGGCCGGGGAGAAGCAGCATGTCGAAGCGCTTGTTGGCCTTGATCAGCGCATTCACCACGCGGATGGTGTTGGCGGGATGGACATTATTGTCGATGTCGCCGTGCACCAGCAGCAGGTGTCCCTTGAGCCTGGAAGCGATCTCAGGATTCGTGTCGATGCCGTAGACGAACGTGGTGTCCGTCTGCGTGGCCACCTCCTGGATGCCGTGATGCTGCTCGCTCCACCAGCGGTTGTAGATGCTGTTGTCGTGGTTTCCGGCGCAGGAAACGGCCACCTTGAAGAAGTCCGGGTACTTGAGGATTGCCGCGGTGGACATAAAGCCGCCACCGGAATGACCGTGGATGCCAACCCTGTTTATGTCGATGTAGGGATGCCGCGCCGCAAGCTGCTGGATGGCGTATTTCTGGTCCTCCAGGCCATAGTCGCGGAGGTTGCCGTAGCCGTAGTTGTGATACCACTTGGAACGGTTGGGATGGCCGCCGCGGTTGCCCACGGTGATTACTATCATGCCAATCTGCGCCAGGCGGTCCGTGCGCACGAAGCCGGAGCTCCAGGAGATGTTGTTAGCCTCCACCTGGGGGCCGGGATACACATAATCGGCAATGGCGTAAACCTTGGTGGAGTCGAAGTCGAAGGGCTTGTACATGGCTCCGTACAGGTCCGTGATGCCGTCGGCCGCCTTGACCTTGAAGCGCTCGGGGAACTTGTAGCCGGCCGCGATGAGCTCGCTCAGGTCGGCCTTCTCGAGCTCCGTGCGGACGCCGTTAGCGTCAATCAGCGCCACCGCAGGGGCGCAATCGACCCGTGAATAATTGGCCACGAAATACTTTGCATTTTCAGATGCGCTTGCGTACACGTCCATATCGTCCATATCCAGCTGCTTCAGGGACCCGCCGGTGAGGGGGACGCGATATGTGTGCATCTGGTAGGGGTTTTCATCGGCATTCACGCCACAGGCGCTCAGGAGGAAGTAGTTGGGCCCCACGGCCAGCACGTCCTCCACGTGGAAGGCGCCTTTGGTGAGGTTGCCCTTGAGGGTGCCGTCGGCGCTATAGCGGTAGATGTTGGCCCATCCGTTGCGCTCGCTCCACCACAGGAAGTCGCCGCCCGGGAGGAATTTGGGGTCGCGGTTCTCCACGTACGTGTTCATCCGCTCGGAAACCACAGTGCGGGTGCTGTCTGCGCCGATGTCGACCTTGCACAGGTCCAGACGCTTGAGGTCGCGGCTGCGGCGGAGGAGCCAGAAGCCGTTTTCATCGCCCTCCCAGCGCATCGAGGTGTATTCCTTATAGCGGTCGGCCACTTTGAAATCGGCCATCAGAATCTCCGCATCCTGGTCCTTGAAGGCGTTGAAGGCCACTTCGGAGACGTTGCCCTCCAGGTCCATAATGCACAGCTTGCCCTTGGGTCCTGGCTCGCCGGGCATCTGGTAGTGATAGGTTTCCAGTGTGGGACGGGGGTTGCTGAGGGAGTTAATCACCCAGAAGGGCTTCACCATCGACATATCCCAGCGGATGAAGGACACCTTTTTGCCATCCGGGGCCCAATACACCATAGGGAAGTTGCGGGCGGTGGAGTCCGCCTCCGTGTCGCCGCCGTAGTTGTCGCCGTCATATGAAAAATCCGCCGTACCGTCGAACGTGAGCCTCTTTTCCACGATGAGCGTATCCTTGGGATCGGCCGCGGCGAGCCTCAGCGAAGTGCTGTCCATCAGGTACAGATCGTGGTTTTTCACATATATGCCGATGGTGCCGTCCGGGGAAACATTCGCCCAGTCCGGATAAAGCTCCTTCTTTTCCTCAGCGGTCCAGGTGAGCTCTTTCTTGTCGATGTCGTAGCGGAAACGGTACGTCACGAACTCCTTGGTCTCGAAGCCCGCGGTGTCGCGCTTGTGTGTCTTGGACTCGATTTCCCACTCGAAGAACTTATCCTCCTTGAGCTCCAGGTCCAGGGGAATGTGGCGGGCGTCGTACGGGTCCCGCGTGACTTCCGTAATCTGCATCGCCAGGTCGTCCATATCGAACACCTCCGTCTTGCTGCGCTTTGCGGGATCCACGATGTAGTAGCGGGAGCCCTCTGCGGTTTCCCAGCGATACCAGAAGCGGTCGCTGTTCTGGAACCAGTTGGGCCTGATGCCCGTGGAGTGCACCATAGCACGTGCGTGCTTGATGGAGAACCTCGCCGCCTGTGCGTAATTCGCTTTGGTAACACGTTCCTGTGCCTGTGCCGTGATTCCCAGCGCCAGAACCAAAAGTATTATAATGCGTTTCATATTCCGTGGGTTTGAATTGCGAAGATAGGCATATTTCCGCAGTTTAGCAAAACTGGGATTTTGCCGTGAAATGTAAGTGCTTAAGCAACAGGCGTTTAGCCATTTTTGGGTGGGATATTTTCCCACCCAAAATTGCGTTATTCGCTGATTTACAACGAGTTACATTTCACGCACTCTCAGCGCAACGGTATGCGCCGGGGCCGAGGGGCGGCGGGGCGTTACGCCAGCTTCACGGCGGTGCCGGAGGCGGTGACCATAAGCATACCGTTGCCCTGGCCGAGGACTTCGTAGTCGATGTCGATGCCCACCACTGCGTCGGCGCCCCTTTCAGCGGCACGCTGGGAGAGTTCGTTCAGTGCGTTGTCGCGGGCCTGGACGAGCTCCTTCTCATAGGTGTTGCTACGGCCGCCGATGATGTCGCGGATGCTGGAGGCGAAATCCTTGAGGAAGTTTACGCCGGAGACAACTTCTCCGAAAACGATGCCTTTATATTCGGCAATTGTGCGTCCTTCTACGGACGGGGTTGTTGTGAGAATCATAGTTGTATCAGATTTTTCGTAAAGATAGCGAAATTATCTAAATTTGCAGCATGCAACCCGACGATTTCATTCCCCTTTCCGGCGACGAAAGCCTGGAAGCCCTGATGCTTGGCCAGGTGAAGGCCGGTTTTCCCTCCCCCGCGGAGGAGATTCGCGAGAAACTGGACCTCGTGAAGCTGCTTGTGCGGCATAGCGCATCGACCTTTTTCTTCCAGGTCGATGGAGTGTCGATGGTGGATGCCGGCATGGACGAAGGCGACATCCTGATCGTGGACCGCGCCCTGGACCCCTACAACGGCTGCAAGGCCGTGTGCTTCGTGGACGGCGAATACACCGTCAAGCGCGTGGAGATCCAGGCCGATGGCGTGCGCCTCCTTCCGGCGAACGAAGGGAGCGGGAAGTATCGACCCATAGAAATCCACGACGGCAACCGGTTCATGGTGTGGGGCGTGGTCACCTGGATAATCAAGAAGGCCTAGAGGATGTACGCCCTTGCCGACTGCAACAATTTCTTCGTCTCGTGCGAAAGGGTTTTCCGTCCGGACCTGAACGGGAAGCCGGTAATTGTGCTGTCAAACAACGACGGGTGCGCGGTGTCGCGCAGCAACGAGGCCAAGGCGCTGGGCATCAAGATGGGCGATCCGCTTTTTAAGGTCAGGTCGATAGTGGAGCGCAACGGCGTGGCCGTTTTCTCCTCCAATTTTCCTCTGTATGGCGATATGTCGCGCCGCGTGCAGGAGGTGCTGGCCGAGTATGCGCCGGCCGTGGAAGTGTACTCCATCGACGAGGCCTTCCTGGACCTGACGGGCCTGGACGTGGATTTCGACGCGTACGCCAAGAAGATTTCGGCCGATTGCTGGCGTCGCACCGCCATCCCGGTTTCCGTGGGCATAGCGCCTTCCAAGACTCTTGCGAAAATTGCCTCCAAGTTGTGCAAGAAGTACCCCGCGCTACGTGGCGGATGCTTTCTGCACCGCCCGGAAGACATTGAGAAAGTGCTCCGGACATTCCCCGTGGAGGATGTGTGGGGCATAGGGCGGCGGAGCGTGAAAAAACTTGTGTCGATGGGCATCCGCACGGCCTGGGACTACACCCAGCTAGGGGAACTGCAGGTGCGGAAGCTGTTCAACCTGCCCGGCTATCGCACGTGGCGGGAGCTGCACGGCGTGCCGTGCATCGGCTTCGAAGACGTGATAGAGCCCAAGCAGAGCATCTGCGTGTCCCGCAGCTTCGTCCACGAGATTTCCGCTTTGGCCGATCTGTCGCAGCAGGTGGCGAACTTCGCCTACTCCGCCGCGGAAAAGCTGCGCCGCCAGCACTCCGTGTGCCAGGAGATAGCCGCGTTCGCCTTCACGAACCGCTTCCGCGACGACGCGCCCCAGACCTTCGGCAGCCACCTGACGGTGCTGCCGCAGCCTTCGGACGACTATCGCGCCATCATCAGCGCAGCCCTGAGTGCCTGCCAGAGCTTCTGGCGAAGCGGTTACGCCTACAAGAAGGCGGGGGTTCTGCTCGGGCGCATCGGCCAGGCATCGGCCCAGGTTCCCTCCCTGTTCGAAGACCCGGCCGAGATTGAGCGTTCCGAGCGCCTCTCACGCGCCCTGGACGACATTTCTTCCGCCTACGGCCGGGGCACAGTGCGCTTCGGCAATCAGGGCGACGGCCGCATCCGCTCCTCCTGCGAAAACCAGTCGCCCCACTACACCACCCTCTGGAGCGACATTCCCAAAGTGCGATAGCCGGCCGTGGCGGATAATCGCCTGATTTTCAGCGCATTGCCAGTTGTTCCCCTGGTGCGTTTTCACCAGGGGAGCGCATAGTAACTAGCTGATAGGCAGGCATTTAGCCGCCACGGGGTTTTACGCCAGGCCGGGCTCGCAGGGCTTGCCGATGGAGCGGCGGTAGGCGAAGTAGAGTTCTTCGGTTGCGAGGGACATTTTGGTGACGGAGAAGGCGGGGCCGTCGGGCTCCGGATAGGTGTACCAGGTGTCTTCGAGGGTGTTCAGGTCGACACAGTCGCCATATTTGCCCAGGTACTCGTACTCGATGTGGATGGAATAGAGTGACGGGACGGGAATCTCCATGTCGAAGGGGTCACCGTCGACATCAACGCCGTGGACATGGAAGCCCGTCATGTCGTGACGCATGGTGCCGCTGCCGAGGCGGATGAACTTTTTGGCGTTGGGAAGGGTGTCCACGTGCACCGGAAGCTCGCCGGAGTCGTACTTTCCAGCCTCAACTTCCGCACGCACATTTTCGCGCTCCCACTCGTACCAGTTGGGGATGTGGGTGAATTCCGTTTCCCCATCAAGTGCCGCCAGTTCGCCAAGGCGTGTCATCCTCCAGCGTTTACCGCAGTGCTTGCAGAAGATTTCCTCGCCCGCAGAGTCCATCTCGTACTCAGTGCCGCAGTTGGGGCACTGGTACAGCACTTTGTGAAGGCCTTCTGCGCGCTTCTTGTACGACACTTTGGTGCCGCTTTTGGCCTGCCAGTCGAAATCGTCGTACTGGAAAGCTTTCACAAGGGCACGGTTGATCTGGTCCGGGGTGCTCTTCTCCACACCCTTCTTCGTGAACTGCAACGTGAAATCCGCCTCCGTGTGGATGCGCCTGTCGTGCAGGTTCCAGAATGGGGAGTTCACGTGATGGCCGTGGCAGATAAGTGTTGCCACAGGCACGTTCAGCAGTTTGCACAACTTGCCAAGGGACGAAGGCAGCACCGCAGTGGTGCCACACAGGGAATACCTCGCCTCCGGATACACAACCGCAATGCAGCCGTTCTCGATAACGCGCTTGAGCTGCCGCACAAGCACCATGTCGCTGGTGAATTTGCGCTTGCAGATGCAGCCCACATTTCGCAGCAGCCCCTCGCGGCCGATAAAGCCGTCGATAGCCACAACGTAATTCGCGCTGTGGGGGAATATCACCTGAGTGGCCACCTTGAAGTCCATAAACGCGTTGTGATTGCACAGCATCAGATACGGCGGCTTCAGGTCCTGTGTGCCGTGATGGCGGATGTAGGGCCGGTGGATAATCATATCCGGCAGGCTCAGGAGCTTGGTGAGAGGCTTAAGGTACCACTTTGTACGTACGGGTTCCTTAGCCATGTCGAATCTCTCGAACGGTTTTTTCATAGGTCAGGTTTAGTAATCGACCCCAAAAATAATAAAAAATGAGCGACCCGCAAAACGGGCCGCCCATAAATCTTTGAAAATCTGCTATTAAAGGTTGCCGTTCTCGGCTGCCTCGATCATAGCCTTGCCGGCGGTGATGAAGATTTCAACGCGGCGGTTCTGGGCCTGGCCTTCAGGAGTGTCGTTGCTGGCGATGGGCTCGTTGAAGGAGTGGCCTTCGTACACGATGCGCTCTTTTGCGATGCCGTTCTTGATGAGGAAATCAGCAACAGCCTTTGCCCTCTTGAGGGAAAGCCTCTCATTGACGGAAGCCGAGCCGGTGTTGTCCGTGTGGCCGTAGATGGTGATGTCGGTGTCGGGAAGGTCGGACATCTGCGATGCGAATTCGGTAAGTTCCGCTTTTGCATCGGCCGACAGATCCGCTTTGTTTACTGCGAACAGGAGGCCGCTGGAGAAGGTGACCTTGATGGCGGTGAGGCCGTTCTTGTCGGTGATGGTTTCCACCTTGGCATCCTCGAGGGCGGCGAGTTCGTCCGCCTTCTTGTCCATTGCATTGCCGATGGCCGCGCCTGCGCCACCGCCAACTGCGGTGCCCACTGCTGCGCCGATGGCCGCACCCTGTGCGTCGCCGGTGATGAGGTAGCCGATAACGGCACCTGCCGCCATACCTGCGCCGGAGCCGATGAGGCCGCCCTTAGCCGTCTTTGAGGTGTTACCGCAACTGGTAAGGAGCATCACTCCACAAAGTAAGATTGCTGCAAGTTTTTTCATAATAGTGTATTTAAAAAATGTTCAGTTTTGCATCCGCTAAATTAAAGAAAATTTTCATTTCGTCAAAGTTTTTGCAACATAACCCATTGAAAATGCATCTAAACTATCGTCAATACGATGTTTATTATGAAAAAACTGTTATATCTCGGTATTGCCGCCCTTGCTCTGGCGGCTTGTGACAAAGGAGGTTATTATTATGAGGCCGATCCCGAATTCAAGGACGGCGGCGCCGGTTATGCTGCTTCCGACGGCGGCGGCATGTCAGCCCCCGGCGAAGGCAACGGAGGCCAGGGAGGCGGCCAGGCCGGCGTAATCACCGCAGCGGAATGGAACGACCTGGACAACTGGCAGTTCTGGGGCAACCTTATGGGCGGCCAGGATTACAGCAACTTCAACCGCTATTGGGGACTGAACACGGCCAACCGCTTCGCCTGCAAGGTTGTGGATGCCGATGGGCATCCCGTCGTAGGTGCCAAGCTCGAACTTAAATCGGCCGATGGCAACCTCATCTGGACCTCCCGCACCGACAATGCCGGCGTGGCTAATCTCTGGGCCGATGCCCTTGTGAAGGCTGTCCAGGACGAACAAACTCCCAAGGCGGCAACGGACGAAACCTATTTCGTCAGCATCGACGGCATCCTCCAGGCGGAAAGCCCCAAGCTGAGCGACTGGAAGAATGCCACAATAGAGGAGAACGTGTATACGGTGTCATCGGCCCCCACCATCGGCAATCAGGTCGATATCGCATTCATCGTTGATGCAACCGGGTCGATGGGCGACGAGATTGACTTCCTCAAGAAGGATCTCCAGAGCATTCTCGAGAACGTCGGCCAGAAACAGACCTCCCGGACCATCTTCACCGGAACGGTGTTCTATCGCGACGAGGGTGACGATTACGTAACAAAAGTGTCTGAATTCACCTCCAATATCTCCTCCACAATGGACTTTGTGAAGAAGCAGGACGCTGCCGGCGGCGGAGACTGGCCTGAGGCTGTCCACACCGCGCTTGAGAAATCCCTCTCAGGGCTCCAGTGGCATAACAATGCATATTCCAAGCTTGCGTTCATTATTCTTGACGCTCCCGCCCACGTCGACCATCAGGGCGTGGTGGAAAGTATGCAGAAATCCATCTCCAAGTACAGCGAAACCGGCATCAAGCTCATCCCTGTGTTCTGCAGCTCATACAGCAAGGACTGCGAATTTATGTGCAGGCAGTTTGCCATCCTCACCGGCGGCACCTACGTTTTCCTCACCGACGACAGCGGCGTTGGCGGAGAACACGTCGTGGCTTCCGTCGGCCAGTATCAGGTGGAAAAGCTCAACGAGCTCATCATCCGCCTCATCGACAAGTACATTTCATAAAT
>JAILDI010000123.1 GCA_024689525.1 Bacteroidales bacterium | reverse complement strand
CCCCTCTTGCGGTCCAGGAACTTGCCCACGTCGCAGGAGAAATACATTGCGGTGTTGTCCTTGATGGAAGCGATGGCCATCTCCTTGATGCGGTCCATCGGGAGGTTCACGTACACCCAGTTCTGGCCGTCGTACACGTGGCGGTCCCACTCGATCTCGTATACCTTATTATATTCCAGCGTGGGATTGTTCATCACCATAACGTAGTTGTTCTCCAGGTCTTCCCCGATGAACTCGTTGTAGAAGCCAAGCGGAGTATATGTCTTCTCGCTCACGAACTTGCCCTTGGAGTCGTACCTGGCCCAGGTGAATTCCGTGGGAGGCACGCCAAGGCACAGGGCCAGCACGCGGTACACCTCCTTGAGCATCTGCAGTTTCATCATTGCGTACTGCGAGTTGCGGGCCTCACGGATCTTGAGCCCCTGCTGGCGTAAAAGCGTGGCTAGCTGACCCCTCATCTGGGCGGTATTGTTGGCACAGAGCGTCTCCGGCATAGCGTCCGACGGAACCACGCCGTACTTCATCACCAGATTGGAAACGCCCGTAAACTGGCCACCGTCGCCAATAGGATGGGCGAACAGCCATTCCACCTTCCTGTCGTCCATCGGGAGAGTCCTTGTGTCGATGACGGCCTGAAGGAACAGGTTGGCCTTCTCCAGCTGGTCCCAGAAGAACAGGTAGTTCTGGGAGAGGGTGAAATTGCCAAGGTCGTGCTTCTGGATCATCCTGGAGCGCAGGACATTCATCCCGGTGAAAAGCCAGCAGCGGCCGGACGACATCTGGTCCGTGCGCCCCACCGTCTTGACCTCGTCGCTGAAATGAGTGTCGATCATGGCAATCCTTTCGGTCGATGCGGCCAGCACGTTGATGCTTGCCGCATTGAGGGCATTGTGAAGCGCGCGCTCGTTGGCGTCGCCTTTATAGGATGCCGTGATGGCGTCCAGCATTTCCGGGGTGATTCCGCCGCCCGCCTGGGCCGATGCGCCCAGCGCAAGCATCATTGCGGAGCAGAAAAGTATGAGCTTTTTCATTGATGCAGAAATATTTTCGATTTTACTGTCCTGCGAAGATACGAAAACTTTCCTTTTTCACCAATTATATGTATATTTGTAGACCTTATAACACGCTTTAAAAAACTATGTCCGAGCAAAAATTCAGGGTCGAAAGCGACCTCCTTGGCGAACTTCAGGTTCCCGCAGATGCCTACTATGGCGTACAAACCCAGAGGGCTCTCAACAATTACAAGATTTCCACCACCAAGATGCTCCATTATCCGGAGTACATCAAATCCATAGCCTATGTGAAAATGGCCGCCGCGGCAGCCAACACGGAGCTCGGCGTCCTGGACCCGAAGATTGGCTACGCCATCGTGGACGCCTGTAAGGAAATAGTCGCGGGCAAGTTCCACGACCAGTTCCCCGTGGATATGATGCAGGGCGGCGCCGGCACATCGGTGAACATGAACGCCAACGAAGTCATCGCAAACCGCGCCCTGGAGCTCCTCGGCCACAAAAAGGGAGAGTACCAGTACTGCTCCCCCAACGACCACGTGAACTGTGCCCAGAGTACCAACGACGCATATCCCACGGCGTTCCGCTACACCTTCTTCCGCATGAACAGGATCCTCATCGCATCGCTGGAGAACCTGATCGTATCCCTCCGTGCAAAGGGAGAAGAATTCAAGGACGTCATCAAGATGGGCCGCACGCAGCTGCAGGACGCCGTTCCCATGACCTCCGGCCAGGAATTCAACGCATTCGCCAACAACCTGGAGGAAGAGATCGCGAACCTTAACCGCAACGCCGTCCTCCTGAAGGAAATCAATATGGGCGGCACCGCCATCGGCACGGGCCTTAACGCAGTTCCCGGCTTCGCGGAGCTCTGCACCCGCAAGCTTTCGGAATTCACCGGCGACTCTTTCGACAAAGCCCCGGACCTCGTGGAAGCCACCCCGGACACCGGTGCCTACGTGAGCTATTCCGCAGCCCTCAAGCGCCTGGCCATCAAGCTCTCCAAGACCTGCAACGACCTTCGCCTCATGGCTTCCGGCCCCCGCTGCGGCCTTCACGAAATCAACCTTCCCCCGATGGCTCCCGGCTCGTCCATTATGCCCGGCAAGGTGAACCCCGTGATTCCCGAGGTTACCAACCAGGTGTGCTTCAAGGTCATCGGCAACGACACCTGCGTGGCATTCGCCGCTGAGGCCGGCCAGCTGCAGCTCAACGTCATGGAGCCCGTCATCGCCCAGTCCATCCTGGAGAGCGTCACCTGGCTGCGGAACGCCATCGACACATTGCGCACAAAGTGCATCGATGGCATCACCGTGAACGTAGATCACTGCTATGAGATGGTGAAGAACTCCATCGGCATCGTCACGGCCCTTAACCCTTACATTGGCTACAAGGCATCGACAAAGGTTGCAAAGGAGGCGCTCGAAAGCGGCCGCAGCGTGTACGACCTGGTGCTTGAATACGGCTACATGACCAAGGAGAAGCTGGACGAGGCCATGGATCCCAAGGCAATGACCACTTCGCACGAATTCATCAAATGACACCCGCACAAAGTGACAGTTTAACGAGATGGGCCTCTTTGTATGAGACTGAGGATTTCATACAGGGAGACCCTTCCTGGTTCATGCATCAGGTCGATGGAGCCCTGAACCGGGAGGCCCTTGCCTTCATCACTTCCTGCCTCAGTTACGGCGCCCGTTCGCAGTTCCTTCCCAAGGTTCAGCAGCTGCTGGACTGGAGCGGCCCGGAGATTCACGACTGGGTCCGTGAAGGCGGCTTCTCGGAGCACCTGAGCCCTCATGACAAGCATTGTTTCTATAGACTTAATACCTGCTCTGACATATACAGTTTCCTGGATACATATAAAGGAATACTTCAAGTATCCGGAAGCCTTGGTGAGTATGTCCGGAGCACCGGCGCTTCCACCGGACTGGAGGCCGTAAAGGCCATCTGCTCACGCTTCGGCGGCGCGGGCGGCCTGGTGCCCAAAGACGCCGCATCGGCCTGCAAAAGGGTGTGCATGTTCCTCCGCTGGATGGTGCGGGACGGCTCGCCCGTGGACCTGGGGCTGTGGGCCGGATTCATCGACAAGAGGACACTAATCATCCCGATGGACACCCACGTCCTTTCCGAAGCCCGGAAACTGGGGCTCATCGGCAGCCGCACTACGTCGATGGGCGCGGCGCTCAAACTCACCGCCGCCCTGGCGGAAGTATTCCCGGAAGACCCCCTGAAAGGCGATTTCGCCCTCTTCGGATACGGGGTTTCCAATGACTAGCCGCTCTGGCACTACATTTGGATTTATTCTTTTTTTTCCTTACTTTTGAGGGAATTAAAGGATAATCAACACTAATTCATTTTAATATGAGAAAGTCACTTCTTTTAATCGGAGCCGTGCTCGCTGGCTTGTTCACAGCGTCTATTGCGGCTGAAGCCGACAATTGCGGCTGCTATGCAGACACCCGTTCGGAGGGCCTCTCCCTCTGCAGCAGGGGCTATCACCAGAAGGCGGTCGAGTTCTTCATTGCTGCCAAAACCTGCAACGACGTCCCAGCCAACAACGACCTGGACAATCTCATTGCAACCTGCCGCGGCCATATGTCCGGCTTCTCCATTACCAAGCTGGAACTGGGCAACACGGATGAACACCTGGAGCCCGTGGACATGTTCGGTGACGCCTACGCATCACACGATCTGATGTACCTCACTCCGCGCATCACCTACACTTCCGCAAGGACGGAGAATGTGTTCCTGGGCGTGAAAGTCTTCAGGCCGGACGGAACACAGGCCGGAAATGCAGATGAAGAATACACATACACCCAGACCATCGAGGCAACGGCCGGCACCGGCAACCAGCTCATCATGCTGGGCTGGGGCACCAAGGCCGGCGGCTCGTTCGAACCCGGCGACTATACGGTGGAAATCTGGTCCAAGGGCCAGTGCATCGCATCGCGCAGCGTAACCGTCCTTGCAGACAATACTGCACCTGCGGTGGCACAGACAATCTTCGTGAACGGTGCAAACGAGCTCACCCTCGAATTCCCCATCACCGGCGGCACCAAGCACATCGACGTCAGGAACCCTGCGGGCGGTGGATTCAAGTCCTGGCTGCTCCCCGACTTCTGCGAGGTACGCAACGAGACCGCAAAGGGCTTCGACCTTTACTGCGAACCCAACAAGACTCCAGTCTACAGGAAGGACTATTTCCTCGTATCCGATGAGAATTTTGAGAACAGCGCCACCATCTATGTGCGTCAGGAATCCTATGCCAAGCCCAATAAGCTCGTCATCGACGGCAAGCCGGACGGACAGGACATCGCCGCCAATTTCGAATACAGCGGCGGCAGGGAGATCTTCTTCGTTGAAACCGACAGCCCGGACTATGATTTCTGGGGCATTCCTTATTTCTGCACCATCGACAAGAAGACTGCAACCAGCTTCTTCGTCGTTTGCTCGGAAAATGATATGGCAAACGAAAGGACCGACTGGTTCAAGGTGCAGGCCGGCGAACTGGAAGTTATCATCCACGTGAACCAGGCCGGCAACCCCAACGGGGAAAGGAACGACGAAGGCGACGGTGATTATGCCGGCGAGGAAGTCGACACCTATATGGGTTATCTCAACCAAATCAGCGATCCTGACACCTGGCTGAATGTCCTCCGTTATATGATGGACAATCCCAAGAAGACGTATGACGACGGCAGCTGCTACAAGGGCCTCACCGACTATCAGGGCACCCGCAGCGGCTATGGCGTATACTACTGGCCCGTGAAGAGCTACTACTTCGGCGAATGGGAAGACGGCGACCGCACCGGTATGGGCATCTACCTCATCGGCGACTACAGCTACCAGTTCAACAACTGCCCGGATGCAGTTGTCTATGTTGGCGAGTTCAGGAACAACCAGGCCAACGGCCGCGGCTCCTGCTACGACAAGTATGGCAACCTGCTCTACGACGGCGATTTCGTGGACGGTGTTCCCCAGGATACCTATCCTAACGGAGACACCTTTGACGCCGGTTACAAGTTCCAGATCTACCACATCACGGACGGCAGTCAGGGAAGGTGGTATGTGGGCGAAACCTACTACACGAACCGTCACGGCTGGGGCATCCTCATCTGGGACGACTATGACTGCTGCTTCGGAAAATGGTCTGAGGATCAGCGTTCCACAGAGCAGGAACAGCTGTTCATGACCCGCGATGGCAAGGTTATTGAAATGAGACAATACTAAACTGCAAACCCTGCCATGAGAATCAACGGTCTCATACTGTTAAGCGCAGTGCTTTTCCTCCACGGCTCCTTCACCGGCGCCGCGGAGGAAAGCGCCCCGCTTTATAGCGCACAAGACATTTACCTGTACGTAGACAACAATGCCAAGGAATCGTCCAGCAGCTTCGACGCTACTGGTGGCAGGGAAATCTTCTTCGTGGACACCAACGCACCGGAATACAGCGTAACAGGCCTTCCCGCCTGGTGTTCACTTGAAAGCAAGACTCGCACGAGCTTCATCCTCGTGTGCAGCGCAAATCCCGGTGCGGCTCGCAGCTTCACCTGCCTGGTGTCCGCCGGCTCCAAGACTGTCAAGATATATGTAACACAGCAGGAAACCGCAGGCGTGCTCATTGCAGACTGCGGCTGGATAGCCAAGATGGAAAAAGTGCTTGAGAATGTAACCAAGACGTACAGGACCCAGGAAGGCAGCCCGGCCGACCGCTACAAAGGCGAACTCAACTCCGCCGGCAAGCGCCAGGGCCTGGGCGTGTACAAGTGGGGCGACGGTGCCTGCTACCTTGGCGAATATGACAATGGCGCCCGCAGCGGCCAGGGCATCTACCTGGTGGGCGGCAACAGTTTCCAGTTCGGCACCTGCGAAGGCTGTATGATTTATGTGGGCGGCTATTCCGGCGGCAAGGCCGGCGGAACCGGCACCTGCTACGACGAATATGGCCATGCGATTTACCGCGGCCGGTTCTCCGCAGGCTCCCCTACCGAAGTGTATCCCGGGAACGGCAATTACAGCGATTATCGTTTCGAGTGGAAAGCACAGCAGGGCGGGTACTACTTCGGAGAAACCTACAAGGGAGTTCCCAACGGACTGGGAATCTTCTTTGCCGATGACGGCAGCGCATGGATGGGATTTTCCCAGAACGGCGTGCGCGGCAAGGGCATCGACCTTCCTTATGCGAACGGCAAAGTATCGCGTTCGGAGTAAAAGCTAACCAACCTAAAACTAAATAATGGACAAATACATTCTTGCGCTCGACCAGGGCACCAGTTCCTCCAGGGCCATAGTTTTCGACCACGAGGGACACATCTGCTCCACGGCGCAAATGGAATTCACCCAGTACTTCCCCACCCCCGGTTGGGTGGAGCACGACCCTATGGAGATATGGTCGTCGGAGGCTGCGGTCATCGCCGAGGCCATCACAAAGATCGGCATAGGCGGCAAGGAGATTGCCGCAATCGGCATAACAAATCAAAGGGAAACTACAATCGTATGGGACGCGGAAACCGGCGTGCCTGTGTACAATGCCATCGTGTGGCAGGACAGGCGTACATCGGAGTACTGCGACTCCTTGAGGGACCATACGGACTTCATACGCTCCAAGACGGGGCTCATCATCGACGCATATTTCTCCGGCACCAAGATCAAATGGATCCTGGACAATGTGCCCGGAGCGCGCGAAAAGGCGGAGGCCGGCAAACTGCGTTTCGGCACCGTGGATTCATGGCTGGTGTGGCAGCTCACCCGCGGGACTGTGCACGTGACGGACGTCACCAATGCCTCCCGCACGATGCTGTTCAACATTCACACGCTGGAATGGGACAAGGAGCTCCTGGAGCTCTTCAACATTCCCCTGTCGATGATGCCTGCAGTCAAGTCCTCATCGGAGGTGTACGGCTGCACCAAGACAACCATCTTTGCACACGAGGTTCCCATCGGCGGTATTGCCGGGGACCAGCAGGCCGCTCTCTTCGGCCAGATGTGCACCACGCCCGGCTCGGTGAAGAACACCTATGGCACGGGCTGCTTCCTGCTGATGAACACAGGCGAGAAGCCCATCCTTTCAAAGAACAACCTCCTCACCACCATCGCCTGGAAGATCGGCGACACAGTGAACTACGCCCTTGAAGGGTCGATATTCGTAGGCGGCTCCGTAGTGCAGTGGCTGCGCGACGGGCTGGGAATCATCAAGAGCTCCGGCGAGATCGAGGCCCTGGCATCGACAGTGCCGGACAATGGCGGCGTATACTTCGTGCCGGCCCTCACCGGCATGGGCGCGCCCTACTGGGACCAGTACGCCCACGGAGTCATTTGCGGCATCACCCGCGGCACCACATCGGCCCATATAGCCCGCGCAGCGCTGGAAGGCATTGCATTCCAGACAATGGACATCGTGGGGGCGATGGAGAAGGACGCCGGAGTGCGGCTCTCTGAACTGAAGGTCGATGGCGGCGCCTCGCGCAACAACCTGATGATGCAGTTCCAGGCCGATATTCTGGGCTCGTCGGTGGTTCGCCCGGAGGTGACGGAGACCACGGCCCTCGGCGCATGCTACCTGGCCGGCCTCGCAGTGGGCTATTGGAGCTCGCTGGACGAGGTTAAACGCCAGTGGAAAGCGGAGCGCGTCTTCTCCCCTTCCAACGCTCCTGTGGACGTGCTTAAGGCCGGATGGGCGGATGCAATTTCACGTACGGTAACAAAGTAGTATTATGGAAAAGTATATTTTTGAGTTTATCGGAACCCTGGTTTTGGTTCTGCTTGGCGACGGAGTATGCGCCGCCTGCTCGCTGGAGAAATCCAAGGCTAAAGGCGCAGGATGGATTGTGATTACGCTTGGATGGGGCTTCGCCGTTATGGCCGGCGTGTTTATCGCAGGGCCTGTTTCAGGAGCACATCTGAACCCGGCTGTTTCGCTGGGCCTGGCAATTGCCGGCAGGTTTGAGTGGTCGCTGGTGCTGGGCTATATCGTTGCCCAGATGCTCGGCGGTTTCATCGGCGCAGTGCTGGTGTGGCTGTTCTACAAGGACCACTACAAGGCAACGGCCGACAGCCCGGATACAATCCTGGGCACTTTCTGCACTATGCCCGCAATCTACAACCCCTGGCGCAACTTCTTCTGCGAGATGGTTGCAACCTGCATGCTGGTGTTCGCCATCATCGCCCTTGCCGCTCCCGGCAACACGGGCGTCGTGGGCGCAGTGAGCGCGTTCCCCGTTACCTGCATCATTATGTCCATCGGTATGTCGCTTGGCGCAACCACGGGCTATGCGCTGAACCCTGCGCGTGACCTCAGCCCCCGCTGCGCGCACGCTATCCTGCCCATCAAGGGCAAGAAGGGCAGCGGCTGGTACTATAGCTGGATTCCCGTCGCCAGCCCTATGGTGGGCGCCGCGCTGGCCGCAGGCCTCGGTCTACTTGTATTCTAACATTTAACCTTATATATCATTATGGCAAAAGTTCCTACACCCCATATCGAAGCCAAGATGGGCGAAATAGCCGACACCGTCATTATGGCGGGCGATCCTATGCGCATCAAGTTCATGGCGGAGAATTTCATCGACAATCCCGTACAGTTCAATAATGTCCGCGGCATGCTGGGCTTCACCGGCACCTACAAGGGCAAGAGAGTGAGCGTGATGGGCCACGGAATGGGAATGCCCTCCATCGGCATATATTCCTACGAGCTGTTCAATTTCTACGATGTCAAGACCATCATCCGCGTGGGCTCGGCCGGATCCATCTACAAGGATCTCCATATAGGCGACATCGTCATCGCTCAGGGCGCCTGCACGGATTCCAACTATGCGGCGCAGTTCGAGCTCCCCGGCACATTCTGCCCTATTGGCGACTTCGACCTTATCCGCGGAGCCGCATGTGAATGCGAACGCCTTGGCCTGAATTACCGCGTTGGCAATGTTATGTCGGCCGATGTCTTCTACGGCGAATTCCCCCACAACGACAAGTGGATGAACATGGGCGTCTATGCCATCGAAATGGAAGCCGCCTCCCTGTACATGAACGCCGCCCGCGCCGGCAAACGTGCCCTCACCATCTGCACCATCAGCGACCACATCCTCACCGGCGAAGTCACCTCCGCGGAAGAGCGCCGCACCGGCTTCACAAATATGATGAAGGTAGCCCTGTCGCTGGTGTAGAAACACTGGATGCAAAAATATTTGCAGATTCAAAAAAAAGCATTACCTTTGCATTCCCAAAACGATGGTGCTGTAGCTCAGATGGTAGAGCAATGGACTGAAAATCCATGTGTCGGCAGTTCGATTCTTCCCAGCACCACAGAAAGCCGCTGAAAATCAGCAAGCTACGCTACTTACGCACAACTTTACGCATAAAAGACGCAAGGTTGTGCGTAATTTCTTTAGATTAACACCCCATCTGCGGTCTGGGCTACGGGGTTGCAATCCTGGGTGTTATCCTATTGGTTTTGACGATTGGAGGGGCATTTCTGAGTCTTCTCGGCTTGCATAATCCGGAGGTCTCGGACAAGATCCTGGCTGTCCTTTCCGGCATTGCCATCATCTTCATGGGCGGGGCTTTTGCACTGGCCACCGCCGGGTTCAGGAAAATCGCCGCAGCCTGATTTGCAGCCTGTCAGCGCCATACTGTTAGGCACTGACATACCAACTCGCCA
>JAILDI010000058.1 GCA_024689525.1 Bacteroidales bacterium | reverse complement strand
GTTTCCTGGCCGCGGGTCTTTGTTCTCCAGAGATTATAATAGGTCTGGTAGGTTTCTACCATTTCTTCCGTGATGTCGAACTCATCGGCAATGGCCACGGCCACGTTCTCCGGGTTCTCCACGAGGTTCTCGGTTGCACGGGTGGGGAAGTACCAGCGGGAAGAGCGGGTGATGAGGGATACATCGGCCAGGGAGAAGATGCCCATGTTCTCGAAGTTCATGGTCCAGTATTCTTCAGGACTCTGGGAGATCATGTACAGCTTGTAGTGACCGGGATCCAGCTGAACCTCGCAGTATTCCACGTTGGAGGTAGTGACCACGCGCGGTGAAGGATCGTCGTTGCGGAAGAAGTACAGTGTCATGCCGGTAGGCTTCTCCGGATATGCTTCCAGAGTCCAGACGCACTTGACGATGACACGTACGGTGTTGCTGAACACGGCCTCCAGGGGGCGCCTCTGGCAGCCGCCCAGAACCATGGTAGCAAGTGTTACCACAAGAAGGAGTATGCTTATCCTGCGCTTTCTCATCTCTTCCTCTCCTTACTGGTGGTGAATATATACTTGACGGACACACCGAGTTTGGTGGGGCCGAACCAATTCATCTTGGCACTGTGCTGATAGATGAGGTGCTTGTCTGTAGCATCGGCCTCATAATAGCGGTAGTGAGTGCCCATCCAGCCTGCGCCGAGCACGGCGTCAAGCCTCCAGTTGTTACCCAGATCCCAGGCGTAGCCATACTCGAGGGTGGCCATCTGGAATTCTCCCTGGTATCCGTTGTGCCTGGGCTCGAAGTCATAGTAACCTGCGCTGAGGTCTACGCCCACGAAATGACCCTTGAGGATATCCATGGGATCTTCCCAGTCGAAGTCGTTGCTGATGCGATAGCGCATACCGAAATCCCACTTGAGCATTTCGTAGCACCAGTCGTTGTTCTTGGAAAGCCACCAGGGGAAGGTGTATTCCGCATATGCGCTCCACTTCTTGTTCAGAGGAACCTCGATTGCGAAGTTGGGGGCGATGATTGCATCCAGGGCCAGATTGGTGGAAACGGCCACGACGGGATAGCGGGGCTTCACTTCAGGCTTGCGCTCCAGAGTGTCGATGGGAGTGAAGGTTGTGTCAATCTGAGTGAAAGTGGTATCGATCTGGATGTCGGTTGTGTCGATCTGGGTTGCGAGGGTATCAACCACGGGCTGGAGATCCTGAGGGGATGCGGGAGAATCGTCCACGGGCTCGAACTCGATACCGGAGATACCGGCGCAACGCATCTTGGGCAGGATCTCGTCGCGGATGATCCTCCATGCGGAGGATGATGTCAGCAGCTGCTCCTTGCGCCTGGGAGAATTGTTGCTGTCGATGATTCTCACGACCTCGTCCTTCTGCCTCCGGGTGAGGCGACGGCTGGCCAGAACGGCCCTGCGAAGGCCATCCCAGTTCTCACCGGCGTTTTTGATCTCGATCTTACCCTCAAGTTCGGGGCAGAGGTCGAGGAGCATCTTCACGAAGGATTCCGCACGACGCTGTGCAAGCTCTTCGTTGTACTTCTCGGGGCCTTCCGGAGATGCGGTGCCCACCACGACGATCCTGCGGACACCGGCGGGATTGGAGAGGATGCGGCGGATCTCGACCATATTGTCCTCGTTGTCCATATAGGAAGGACGGATCTGGTCGTCGTTGTTCACATAGTAAACGACGGCGCTGTCATCGCTCTTGTCGGTTGTTGTGGGAGTGTCCACCTGCGGTTCGGTTCCGGCGGGCTCGGTGTCTGCGGGCTCCGTTGTGGTGCCTGCGGGCTGGCCTGCATTCCTCACAAAGCTTGCGCGACGGATATTGGGGAAGTAGCTGTGACCCATCTTGCGATATGCGGTGGTCCTGGTAAGGCGGATTTCCTTGGCCTGGGGATCGTCGTTGCTGTCGATGATGCCCAGAATTTCTTCCTTCTCACCTTCTGTGAGAGCCGTACCGTTCTCTACCTGCTCGCGGAGACCGTTCCAGTTTTCGCCGCCGTTGACGATGGTGATCCTGCCTTCGAGTTCAGGGAGCAGGTTCACAAGATAATTCCTGAAAGCCATAGCACGGCGGTAGCTGAGGCTTTCATTAACTTTTATGCTTCCTTCCGGGGAGGAGAAACCGGCGATCGTGAAGTCGGTGATTTCACCGGCCTTGATCAGACGGACGATTTCCTGAAGATTTGCCGCGTTGTTCTTGAAGTCAGGGCGGATGAAATCTTCATTGTAGAGGAAATAAACCACGGGAACACCAGCAACGCTCGTGATTGTGCCTTCGCCGGAGACTTCATTGTCTTCGCGGGCCTCGGAAGGAGTTGAAACGGAAGCAGTAACAGCGGAACCGGAAACAGCAGAGGAATTGTTGCTGGCAGGTTCTGCAGTTTCGGTAGTATTCACGGAATCTTCGACGTTTTCTGAAACGGCGCTAATAACAGTTGTGGTGTCTGTAACGACAATCTCGTCGGCAGTTACCACTCCGTCGGTTCCGCTGTCTGCAACCTTAGAGGATTCGGGAGTTTCGTCCACGACAGAAATCTGGGCATAACGGAGGCCACGGAAGAAGTGCTTGTAGAACATCCTGTAGCCTTCCATACGCTTGAGCTCCCTTTCCTTGACATCCGGAGCTTTGTCGCTGTCGACGATCTGGAGGATCTCGGCGCGATGGCTCTCGGAAAGACGGCTGTCGGAAGAAACGAGCCTGTGGAGCTCTTCCCAGGATTCGGCGCTAGGGTTGATTGTGATGTGGCCGATGAGCTGGGGGTACTTTCTTTCGAGGTAGACCTTCAGGGATTTTGCTCTTCTGCGGGACAAACGCAAGTTGTAATTCCAGTCACCTTCAGGTGAGGAATAAGAGACGATTTCAAATGAAGGAACGTCGCCGTCTGCCAGAAGTTCTTCGAACTGGGCGAAAATTTCGGCGTTGTTCATATAATTTCGCATCAAGGTGGCGTCGTCGTACGGGTAATAAACACGCAGGGTACGCTCTTGGGCGCGTAAAAAAAGAGAGGGGGCGAGTATGAACGCAAGAGCCAGGACAGCCTTCAGTGCCATCCTGTAAAGTGCTGTGTTTGAGCGCTTTGCGTACATTTTTACTCTGTTATTAGCGGCTTTGTCACTCAAGTTCCGTGCCAGCAAGCGGGGTTCTTTCGTGATTTCTTGGGTGCAAAGATATACAACTTTTCTTGAATCCAAAAAAATTTTTTACTTTTTTTATAATTTTCGTTATTCTTGAACGACTTTCTGCAAAATCTTTAAAATGTATGCAAAAACCGCCTCCAGATGGGCGCATTTGAGTATTTGCCCTAGTGAGTACCGGTCGCGCTTTTGGGTTATCAACAGGATTATCAACAGAACGAAGCTAAAACGACGATTTATAGCTACATACAGCCGGTTTTATGATTCAACAATTATTCTTCGATGATTAACAAGTTTTGAGGATTCTTGCTATTGATTTTGTTTCGGGGTGTTTCGATTTTTTACGCGAATTCGTAAAATAATTAAAAAAAACACCCCCAGGGACGCCTGGGGGTGCGATTCGTATTAACTCCTGTCGCCTGGCTGCCGCCTAGTTCTGGGCGATGTAGTCCGAAGGAGAAATATTGTAGTAGTCTTTGAACGCCGTGGCGAAGTAAGACGGCGTGGAGAATCCGCTCATGGAGGAGACTTCCGATATACTCATCCTGCCTTCCTTAAGAAGACGGGCTGCCAGATCCATTCTGGCCTCCTTGAGAAGAGCCGAGGGAGAAGCGTCGGCCTCCGACTTAAGCTTGCGGTTAAGATGGATGCGGCTCATACCCATCGCAACGGCCAATTCCTCTACTCCGAAGTTGGAATCAGCTATATTCTCCTGAATCTTGTCCTTTACTTTGTCCAGGAACGTGGGCCCGGCGGGCTCAACCGGCACCGGTTCAACAGCCTCGGGGGCGGCAGCCACGGGTTCTACGACATCAGGAGAGGGAGCAATGGGCTCTGGAGCCTCTATAACGGGCTCTTCGGGCTCAGAAGGCGGAAGAACGGGCTCTTCTGCTGCTGTTGGCGCCGCTACCGGTTCTGTGGGCTTAATTTTATCATTTAATAAGGAACGGGTGCGCCTACGCTCGCGCGCGTATAGGAACCCGAAGCCAGCCACGGCGGCGGCAAGAACCGCCATCGTTCCCAAAGCCCAGCCAGGCACCTTTCCGGAGTCCTTTGAGGCAGGGGATACACCATCTTGAGCAACGGTGGTAACCGCTTGATTATCAGCATTATCGGAAGGTGCCACGCCGGCGGCCAAACCGGTGGTTGACTCCTTGGAATTACATACTATAGTAATCTCCGAACGGCGGAGCTGGGGATATACATTGTCGGCAAGATAACGCCACACTTTGCCACCTTTAAAATGACGAAGTTCCTCTTCCGGATCCTGACCACCTTTACGCAGTAAAGAAACTGCCTCTTCGGCCCAGGGCTGACCGCTCTTCAAAATGAGATTAATCGTGCCCTCAATGTCCTCAGATAGGGTTTTTGTGACAAAAACAGTATCCGAAACAGTGGGACAAAGCCTTTTAATCAAAGAGACGGTGGAACTTGCCCTGTCTTCAGAAAGCTGCTTATTCAAGGAATAAGGGCCGTCCGGAGATGCTGCGGCAAAGATATTTATCTTTGAAGGAGTATTGTTTTCAAGAAGCTTTTGAAGTTCCTTAATACGATTGAGGTTGTCCATCCAGTACTCATCGACATTAGAATCAGAGATTCTATAATGGACGAGATGCACGTGGTCTTCAGCCGAAACAAAATTGTTACTAGCCGAGAGGAAGAACAAAACTACCGGCAAAAAGAAAAAAAGTATATGAAGGCTTCTCTTCATTGCAGTACGAAGTTATAAAAACGGGGTGAAAAATACAATAAGGTCAGTTTGACGAATTTACAAATTTATAATTATGATACTTAGACAGATTTAGGCAATTCAAATAAGCAAAAAAGAGAAGGAATTAGTGATTTGACATTGGAAAAATAGAAATAAGGGGGCAAAATGGTAGCAAAGAATGAGTTTGAAGCAAAACAAGGATGTTAAAGGTCCGTTAATAACAGAGAAACAGAGAGGATGGCAAATTGAGTGAAATGCAGCAAAATGTGTGTTTTTGATTTTGATACATTATTAAAGTAGATGGCTCTGTAAGCTATTATTTGTTATAAATAAGCATACGATACGACAAGCGTTGGCCCCTGATCTTTGATGATGTGAATCAGCCTGAATCAGAACGAAAAGAACATCATCAAGGAATAGTCTAATCTATCATAATCTAGTACAATCAAGGTATGTCGTAGACCAATCTGGGGCGTAGTGAGAGAGCGATTTATAGGAAAATTACAGGTTTTGATTTTGATACATATGCCTCTGGTTGGCGCCTAGTGGCATATTTGAATAATGGCCGCATGTTCTACGTAATTTCATTGGATGTGTCGCCAGGGCCGTAATACTACCGGATCTTCAGCACAAATAGGCCTTTTATTGCCATTTTCCCGTGCTTTGCCTACGGCCACAACGCACAAAGCCAGAACCAGGCCCTTTCTATACCTATTATATAGCGCGCTTACGCGCGAATTCGGACGTGAAACTTTTTCCATTTCTATAATAATTTATGAATAGATAATTATTCTTGGAACTTGTTTTCGGATTATTTATCTTTGTGCCTATGTTAGCCTTATTCATATGGTTTCTGCCCGCATCGGCCTGTTTGTTCTGTTTGCTTCAGAACATTATTTCGGTCCGGCGGACGGCTACGGCCGTCACTATACGGATTCTTCTGCTAGTCTGCTTTATTTATTTCCTCGCGGCTTCATTCCACGCAGCACCTGAGACCAACCTGCAGACGCTAGGAATCGCCCGTCTGGTGGAACTTGTTTCCGCTCCTTGCATCATACCGCTGGCCCTAATGTGCCTGTATAAGCTTAAATACAACGAGCCTTTTGCGTCCCGGCACTTCCTGTGGCTTGTTATACCGGTATTTTTCCTGTCTATCGGCTTTCTGCTGCACGAATTGACCGGAAAAGCGGCCGTCGCAGACTTCCTGAGCAGTTTTTACCTGCACGGCCATAAGGCTGCGGATCTTGAAAATGACGCCGTACACCTATATTATATATTTACGGTTATCGCCTTCTGGGGAATTCTGATCCTGGAAGCAGCCGTAGCTTTAGGCCTTATTGTGTGGCATCTGCTCAAACACAAGAATCCGGAGCCGGTAGAAGATAAGGGACAGGAGAACGAGGAGCAGGTATTTCAGCAAGTAGAAAAGACCGGGGCGCCCGCGCCTATGTCTTCGTCTGCAGAACAGTTGTTTGCCACGCTGGCCGGCACCTGGGACGAAGAAAACCTTCTGGCACGGTTCCAAAAGCTTTTGGTGAAAGACAAGCTATTCCTCCAGCCCGGCCTGTCGATAGTGGAGATCGCAGAAAAACTTCACAGCAACAAGACGTACGTGTCAAAGCTGGTGAACAGCACATACCACATGGGATTTCCGGAGTTGCTTAACGCATTGAGGATAGACTATGCGGAGCATTATATAATCAACCACCCAGGAGCTAAGCAGAACGAAATCGCCGAGGCCTGCGGATTCCTGAACGCTTCGGCTTTTAACAGTATTTTCAAAAAAATGAAGGGTGTGACACCGCGCGCGTGGGCGTACGGCATAAATAACAAGGTTATCTAAGAAAAAGCGATATTACGGCGCCCGTAGTGCATTTTTTATTTATTCGAATAATTTTTTAGAAAAATTGTCAAGAATTTGCAATATTTTCTTGTTTGTTAAAAAAATAATTGCTTATATTTGCACCAAGATAAGAATTTTATACGACGTATAAGCACTTTAATCTCGCAATCCTGACCGCCCTGGCAGCCGCTTTGTCCTTCACCTCGTGCCTGAAGTTCGAAAGCGACGATATGCCGCGCCCCGGTATGCCCGGCGACAATAATAATGGCGGAAGCAAGGAGAAGATGGAGTTCGACATCACTGTTACCAGGGATGGCGAAGTTATCCCACAGAGGAGAATTGCGACAAAGGGCGGCGACGACGTAGACGACCGCTACGCCACGATGGATACCGACAGGCCCATCGGCGTCATCGGCATGGACTTCTACACGCATGAACTTCTTATCGACAATGCACAGGTATTCAGGAACGGGGAAAACTATTCCGGCTGGTTCAATACGGAAGGCAATACACCTTCCATCTGGGCCTGGATACCGGAGAACTTTATCACGCGATTCAATTTTCCGCAAGCGTGGCGGACTGGGAATCGCATATTTACGAAGACAATGAAGTATTCTAAGCAGTTATGATACGGATTCTGATTCTGCTAACGCCGGCTGTGGCTTGCTTCGGGTGGATATTATTGAATTATTTTGTCTCCCGAAGAACGCAGACATATGGGATATTTTCACTATTCCTGATAATGCTGGGACTATTCCTGGTTACAGACTCAAGTTATGCAAATCCGGATGTGAATCCGGAATTACTTGTCTATATGGTACTGATAGAACTGGGCGCCGGCCCGTGTCTTATTCCTCTGATGTGGATGTACCTGTGGCAGCTCAAGCATAAGACAAAATTCTCAACGGTACAGTGGTCCTGGGTGGTAATCCCTATAGTATTTCTCACGGCCAGCGCGCTGATAACACACCTGAAAGGAGTCGAACCGATTGCCGCATATCTTCACGGCATTTACAACGAAGGTCTTCCTGTGGCACGCCCGAGGGAGGACCATATCCTTTTTGCCTATTACCTGTGGACCTTCGTTCTTTTCAGAGTTGTCATTGGATCGGAGCTGGTTCTGGGCTTCGCTATGCTTGTGTTTTTTGCCCGGAAGTATAAGTTCAAGCTCAGTAATTTCCGCAAGTTCTGGAGAAAAGGCGAGCACATCTCGGTGATGCAGATTCAGTTTATGAACCTGTTCGTGCCTATTCTTACAGTGATAGCCAAAATCGCTATCGGCAACCGAATCCTTCAGCATCATCCGTGGATGTTGATAATTATTTCGCTCGCAATGGCGGCAGCCGTCTTCAACGTAGCCTTCACAGCGCTGTTCGGTGCAAGGGAAAAGGTTACCCTGGAGAATATGAGACACGTGATGGTGTACAACTACAACGACAAAATCAAGTCGATCATCGTTGAATTCACCATGGACGACCTTCTGGACGAAGCTGAGGAAGAAGGCCTTCGCCGCCTGCAGGAGAAGATAGGGAAAGTCCTTCCACACGGAACGGAGGCTGAAGACCCGGTAAAATCGACCATAGTAAAGGAGAATCTGTTCGCGTCCATGGCCAGCACCTGGGACGAAGACAGCCTTCTGTCGCGCTTCCAGACCATTATGGTGAAGGAGCAGCTGTTCCTGCAGCCCGGCCTCACCCTGGGCGATGTGGCAGACCGCCTGCACACCAACAAGACTTATGTTTCCAAGCTGGTGAACAATACCTACAACCTTGGATTCCCGGAACTTCTGAACACTCTGCGCATCGACTATGCAGAGCAGTATATCATTACCCACAAGAACGCAAAGCAGGATGAAATAGCCGCTGCGTGCGGATTCCTCAGCGCATCGTCATTCAACAGCATCTTCAAGAAAGTAACCGGCGTAACTCCCAAAGTGTGGATTGCGGGCGTTCGCGGCACCAAACCGGAATAAAACAATTCAGACTACAACCTGGAACTGCTTCGTACATCTAAAAGCAAATGGGCGTACCTGGCAAATCACAGGCTGAAATAAGAGAAAAAATAGTATATTTGTAGCCCCTCCCTTACAACCTTGGAGGGGCGTTTTGATATATTGTATGTTTACTGTGTGAACAGCACCGGGGTTACAAGAAGGGATACAAGAAAAAGTAAAACAGCCCCCACATTGCTGTGAGAGCTATTTTTGTGGTCCCTGGGGGACTTGAACCCACGACCCACGGATTATGAGTCCGCTGCTCTAACCGACTGAGCTAAGGGACCTTTTGTGTGATAACTTAGCTATCACACTTTGATTTCCACCTCGACACCCGAAGGGAGTTCCAGCTTCATCAGGGAATCGACGGTCTTTGCATTGCTGTCGTCGATGTCCAGAAGACGGACATAGGAGTCGAGTTCGAACTGCTCGCGGCTCTTCTTGTTAACGAAGGTGGAGCGGTTCACAGTGAAGATCTTCTTGTTGGTAGGAAGAGGAATGGGACCCACAACCTTTGCACCCGTTGCCTTCACTGTATCCACGATCTTGGCTGCGGACTTGTCCACCAGCATGTGATCGAATGATTTCAGTTTGATTCTGATTTTCTGGCTCATATTGCTAAACTTTTAAATTTTTGCTAAACTGTTTCGTCGAAGAACATATTCCTCGTAGAATAGCCGCTCTTCTCCACAATGCCCTTTGCGAGCGTTGCAGGGACCTCGGCGTAGTGGTCAAATGTCATAGTGCTGGTAGCACGTCCGCTGGACAGCGTACGCAGCACCGTGACATAACCGAACTGTTCTGCAAGAGGAACAAACGCCTTGACGATGCGTGCTCCGCTCCCGCTGGAGTCCATTGCGACAATCTGGCCGCGGCGGCGGTTGAGGTCTCCCACAATGTCGCCCATATACTCTTCCGGAGTTACTACCTCGAGCGACATGATGGGCTCGAGAAGCACCGGATGGCACTTGGGGCAGGCATTGCGGAAAGCCATCCTGGCCGCCAGCTCGAATGAGAGCTGGTCGGAATCCACCGGATGGAAGCTGCCGTCCAGAAGGGTAACCTTCAGCGACGGAACCTCGTTTCCGGCCAGGACGCCGTTTGCCATTGCGGCCTGGAATCCTTTCTCCACGGAGGGGATGAATTCCTTGGGGATGTTTCCACCCTTGACCTGATTGTCGAACTGGAGCCCCTGGACGCCTTCGTCCGCGGGACCGATTTCGACCACGATGTCTGCGAACTTGCCACGGCCGCCTGTCTGCTTGCGGAAGACCTCACGCAGCTGTGTGCTGGTGGTGATGGCTTCCTTATAGTTGACGTGCGGCGCACCCTGGTTGATGTCTACGCCGAATTCACGGCGCAGCCTGTCCACGATGATGTCCAGATGGAGCTCGCCCATTCCGGAGATGATGGTCTGCCCGGTTTCGTTGTCCGACTTCACCGTGAAGGTGGGGTCTTCCTCCGCCAGTTTTCCCAGCGCCACGGCCAGCTTGTCAAGATCCTGCTGGGTCTTGGGCTCTACCGCGATGCCGATAACCGGATCCGGGAAATCCATCGATTCCAGAGTGATGGGATGGCTCTCATCGCACACCGTGTCGCCCGTGTGGAGCTCCTTGAAGCCCACGGCTGCGCAGATATCACCCGCCTCCACGAACTCGATAGGGTTCTGGTGGTTGGAGTGCATCTGATACAGGCGTGCCACCCTCTCTTTCTTGCCGGTACGCGTATTAAACACGTATGAACCGGCATCCAGACGTCCTGAATACGCCCTCATGAATGCGAGGCGGCCCACGAAGGGATCCGTTGCAATCTTGAATACGAGTGCGCAGAAGGGTTCGTCTGCGGAGGGTTTGCGTTCAAGTTCCGCCCCTGTACGGGGGTGCGTTCCCGTTACTGAGCCCTTGTCCAGCGGAGAAGGCAGATACCTCATAACGGCATCCAGGAGGAACTGTACGCCCTTGTTCTTGAAGGAGGAACCGCAGCAGGCCGGCACGATCTGCATCGAGATGCAGCCTTTGCGCAGCGCGGCGATAATCTCCTCGCGGGTAAGGGAATCGGGATCCTCGAAGAACTTCTCCATAAGCGACTCATCGCACTCAGCAGCCGCCTCCAGGAGGATATCCCTCCAGCGCGCGGCCTCTCCTTTCAGTTCCTCCGGAATAGGGCCCTCGTGATAGTTCACGAGCTCCTCGGAGGAATTGTAGAAGATAGCTTTCATGTCGATTAGGTCGATGATGCCTTCGAACTTGTCTTCGGCACCGATGGGGAGACAGACGGGAACCGCGGTGGCTCCGAGCTTGACCTTGATATCCTCAACGCAAGCGAGGAAATCGGCCCCTACCCGGTCCATCTTGTTCACATACGCGATCTTGGGTACATTGTATTTATCGGCCTGACGCCAGACGGTCTCGCTCTGGGGCTGAACCCGTCCGACGGCGCAGAATGTGGCAACCGCTCCGTCCAGGACCCTCAGCGAGCGCTCCACCTCAACGGTGAAGTCCACGTGCCCGGGAGTGTCGATAAGGTTGATCTGGAAGGTTTCGCCCTCATAGTGCCAGAATGCCGTAGTTGCGGCGGAGGTGATGGTAATACCCCTCTCCTGCTCCTGCACCATCCAGTCCATGGTGGCTGCGCCTTCGTGAACCTCTCCTATCTTATGGGTTTTCCCGGTGTAATAGAGGATTCGTTCGGACGTAGTGGTCTTACCGGCATCGATGTGCGCCATGATGCCGATGTTACGAGTGTACCTGAGATCTCTCTTGGCCATTCAGTTTACAGATCTTAGAAACGGAAGTGTGCAAATGCCTTGTTGGCCTCTGCCATTCTGTGCATGTCTTCCTTACGCTTGAAGGCGCCACCCTCACTGTTGTAGGCGGCTACGATTTCCGCGCAGAGCTTTTCTGCCATCGAGTGTCCCGAGCGCTTGCGTGCGAACTGGATAAGGTTCTTCATAGCGACGGAGACTTTACGTTCCGGACGTAACTCGGTCGGCACCTGGAAGTTTGCACCGCCGATACGGCGTGACTTGACCTCAATCTGAGGAGTCACGTTCTCTAATGCGGACTTCCAAATATCGAGAGGAGCCTTGTCAGAATCTTTCATCTTCTCGCCTACCATGTCGATAGCATCATAAAAGATCGAATACGCGATACTCTTCTTCCCCTGGAGCATAAGATTGTTCACGAAACGGGTAACCTCCACGTCGTGAAACTTAGGATCAGGAAGTAGAATCCTCTTTTTAGGCTTCGCTTTTCTCATTTTGAAAAATTGTTAGGTGATTTGTAAATTACTTCTTGGCTTTCTTGGGACGTTTGGCACCATAGAGGGAACGGGACTGGGTCCTGCCGTCTACGCCAGCTGTATCCAAGGCACCACGAAGGATGTGGTAACGGACACCGGGGAGGTCCTTCACACGACCGCCGCGCACAAGCACGATGCTGTGCTCCTGGAGGTTGTGGCCTTCTCCGGGGATGTATGCGTTGACCTCTTTTGTGTTGGAAAGCCTTACACGGGCTACCTTACGCATAGCCGAGTTAGGTTTCTTAGGCGTGGTGGTGTACACACGGAGGCATACGCCGCGCTTCTGAGGGCAAGCATCCAACGCACGAGACTTGCTCTTTACTTCAAGTTGCTCGCGTCCTTTGCGGACAAGTTGTTGAATTGTTGGCATAAATGTTTGTTAATAAATAAGTTATAGTTGCACCCCAAGGCCGCGGGTCTTATGTCCCGCTTTTTTGGGGCGACAAAGATAGTAATTTTTAATTAATTAACAAAGTTTTCAACACATTTTACTGCTCCAGAAAATGTATGAAAGCTTTTACGTCAAGGCTGTAGCCGCGGGGTCCCGCGACGGTATTGCCCTCGGTATCGAGGATGAAATAGTTGGGTTGTGAATTCACTCCGAAACGCTCCAGGACGATGTGCGAGTTCACGCGGCCCACGTCCTTGAGCACCTTGCCGGTCTCCGTCGTCACCCATTTGGACTCGGGGAGGCGGGCTTTGTCATCGACATAGAGCTGGACGATGACGAAGTTATCTCTCAGTCGCTGAAGCACTTCCGGGTCGCTCCAGACGCGCGCTTCCATCTCACGGCAGTTCACGCATCCGTGACCCGTAATGTCCACGAACACCTTTTTTCCGCTGGCCGATGCGGCGGCGATGCCGTCGTCCAGGTTGTCGTAGCCCACGAGGCCGTGGGGCAGGGAGACTGCGGTGGCGTCTATTGTGGTTTCAGGTGTGGCCTGGGTCGGCGGGGCATATCGGCCTATGACGAAATCCTGCGTCTCCATCGGCGGAAGATAGCCGCTGAGGGCTTTCAGGGGCGCACCCCACATACCGGGGATAAGGTACACCACGAAGGCAAAATCGACAATGATAAGGGCCAGACGGCCTACGGAGATGTACTCCAGGGGGCTGTCGTGCTTGAAGCGGATCTTGCCCATCAGGTAGATTCCCAGGAGCGTGAAGCACACTATCCAGATGGCCAGATACACTTCCCTGTCCAGGAGGTGCCAGTGATAGGTCTGATCGGCAACGGAGAGGAATTTCAGGCCCAGGGCCACTTCGATGAAGCCAAGAACCACTTTCACGCTGTTCAGCCAGCCGCCGCTCTTGGGGAGCTTCTTCAGCAGCGAAGGGAAGAAGGCCAGAAGCGCGAACGGCAGAGCGAAAGCCACGCTGAAAGCGAGCATCGTCACCATCGGCGCCCAGAACTCGCCCTGGGTGCTCTTGATGAGCACGGTTCCCACGATGGGTCCGGTGCAGCTGAAGCTCACCAGCACCAGCGTGAGGGCCAGGAAGAACACGCCCAGGAGGCCTTTATTGCCGCTTTTAGCGTCGGCCTTAGTGGTCCAGCTGGCGGGCAGGGTGATCTCGAATGCGCCGAAGAACGACGCCGCGAACACCATAAAGATAATGAAGAACAGTATGTTCGGCAGCCAGTGCGTCGCAAGCCAGTTGAAAATGTCGGCCGTAACCGTAGCGCCCCCCAGGGCCCACGTAAGGCCGATAATAATGCATATCGGCACGGTGTACAGCAGCACGATGAACAGCCCGTACATCGCCGCACGGAACTTACCCTTCGCCTGCGACCCGGACTGCTTCAGGAAGAACGACACCGTCATCGGCACCATCGGGAACACGCAAGGCGTCAGCAGCATCAGGAACCCCCACAGCACCGCCTCCAGAATCAGCGCCCAAATGCTATGGTTGCCTTCCTTGGCACTGTCATCTCGACCAAGGCTCTCTGAGCCGCGCGGAGAGATCTCCACCCTGAACTCATACTCCTCCGGCATCCCGCACGCATCCCCGCTGCAGGCACTCCAGATGACGCTTCCCGCCACCTCTTCCGCTCCATCCACCACAAGCCCCTGCCGCAGCACATACGTGCCCTTCACCACAGTCTCGCCCTTGTAATCCGCCGGCTCGAACTCCTCCTTCACCTCCCCGTCCAGGGCCACGCCCTCCGCCTCGTTCACCTCCAACTGCGTCCCCACATACGCCGCCTCCATCGGATGCACATAGTACCCCTTCGCCACCTTCCCGGTGACCACAAGTTCGTACTTATTCCCATCCGTATGATTAACCGCCGCCTTCCACACCACCGCCGGATTCCCCTGCAGCAGCATCACCGAAAGCAGTATCGTCAAAAAATTTCCAGTCATAACGTCCGTCTCTATTTCGCCACAAATATACAGATTTTCCCCCAATCCCCACACCTCACCCCCGCTACACATACTATGTGTAAACACGAATGTGCCTCGTAGCGCGTTCTGTTGGGGATTGGTCTCAACACATAGTATGTGTAGTATGGCTCTGGTGGCCTGTACGAGGCATCACACATACTATGTGTAAAAACGAATGTGCCCTACAGTGCGTTCTATGGCAGGTTGGTCTCAACACATAGTATGTGTAGTATGGCTCTGGGGGCCTGTACTGGGGGTCACACATACTATGTGTAAAAACGAATGTGCCCTGTAGTGCGTTCTGTAGCCGATTGGTCGTTACACATAGTATGTGTGTCACTGGGGGCTGGTGGTGGAGAGGTGGGGGGTTCGGGGCTTGGCGTCAGCACGTCAGCAGAGACCCTGGAAAACACCCGGGGCGGGGTGGCAATAATGTAGTTTTTGTTATCTTTGCGGTATAAACCACCGCATATGAAACACATTCTTATTATAGTCGCAGTTGTCGTAATGTGCGCCTCCTGCTCAATTCTATGCAAGAAAAACAACTTCAGGAACACAACATGGACGTGCCAGGTGGAGGAGTTCGTGGCCGATGCCGGAACCATGACCATCACCACCAACCTGACTTTCACCTCCGCAAAAGATTATGTCTACGAGACCATCATGTATATGCCGGCCTATCCCAGTATGTATATGAATGCCGATGGCACCGTGGACATCCATCCCGAATCCACCTCCACGTGGACGGAGAAAGGAACATACACGGTTAAAGGGAACACCATCATCCTCACCAGCGAGGAAGGAGAACAGTATTCCCTTCAATACCTTAACGGCAAATTAGAAACCAGCAACCTCTCCTACCGGCCCCTCACGCTAACCAAGGCCCGCTGACGACGGCAGCTTGATATCGAATCCCTCTCCCGTGCCTACGTGGACGCTGCCACCTTGCAGCTGATCCTCGTATTTGAAGTACGGGAGATCGGCGTATACTGCCCGGGCGAGAGCCGCGGCTTTCTGGTGCTCGGGACTCTCCGGCATCCTCCATCGGCCGAAATGCAGGGTGGATTCGCGGCGGAACGCATCGACAAGTGAGATATCAGGGACGATTTCGTTCCGATAGGTGTCAGCAAGGATGTCGAGGATAACCGGATTGCTCTGGACATAGGCCCTGGACAGGCCGCAGACGTTCGATGTGGCGATGAGTTTGTAGCGGAGGTATTCATCGGCCATAATGTCGTCGAAGGTAAGGCCGATAGCTTTCCGGATGATTTCCATCGTGCGTCGGGCCTGGAGTTTGGCCATGGTCATATTGTTGGCCTTGCCCTTGAATTCCGACTCAACGATGTTCCCCGTGGCGATCATCTCCATGATGCCCTCCTTGCCGTTCGGCCCCCTGTATAACATAAGGTGCTTGCCAAGGCAGGCTACGTAATGCTCCCTCTGGATGAGGCGCGGGGCGTTCCGAGCTATATCCTCGGAAAGGAGGTCCTGCAGGTAGTAGGCATCGGCCTCGCAGACAGAGGCTTCCCACGCCTCGATGTTCTTGAGAGTTGCATAGGTCACGCCCTTGTAAAGCGGATCCATTCCGGTAAGGGTGATGGCAAGGATTCCCAGGGTGTCTTCCGAACAGAGTTTCCAGAGGAGGTTCTCCTTCTCCACTTCCACGAGGAATTCCGTGATATCAGTGTGCCTGTCGCCAATTTCGAAAAGGCGGCGGTAAACCGCCAGCCCGCGCTCGCGTATGGGCAGATTCTTAATGTAGTCATAGGCCGTCCGGAAAGGCTCCAGCCATTCAGATGGCGTTGCGCTGTGCTTCTGCTGCGGCTTTTCCTCCGCTTTAGTTTCCGCCGCCGGGGCCTGGGCCGCCATCGTCAACTTTGCCGTGAGATCCATGTACTTCCCCATCAGGCCCGAATCCTGGAACTTGGGGAAGAATGTCATAGGGTCGTTCTGAGTCTCCGCAAAAGCAGTGAGCTCCTTCTTGAAAGCCTCCACGTCCTGCTTCAACGCGGGATTCGTGGTGTTCATTCCGTCAAGGCCGTCGATATAGCCCTGAATCATCATTTTAATAGTAGGGTCCATATCAGTCGATCTCTTTAAGTTCATATTTTCCATCTGCCGATGAAGGCGACAGCCTCACGCAGCAGGGCTTCACCGCCTGGCTATACCACTGTGCGCATTCGCCCTTCAGGGAATCCCGTTCCTTCCAGAGCTCCGCAACCGCGTCCTTGTCCGCGCTCCACTGAATGGAGTCTAGCCGGCCTGTCGATGCAACTTTGCCTATGACTTCCACGAACTCCTTATAATACTCGTCATTGCAGTCAATTATGGCCCTGAACTGCGGCAGAGCGGCCAATGTTACAAAATCAAAAGTGGGTTTCGAGAGCATTTTAAGGTCTTGAGTGATGGCGGAAACAGCGCGTTCCGGCTCAGTGCGTTCATCATCGTATTCCCGGAAATCCACGAACAGCCGATGGAAGCCGTCGATAGTCCGGAGCCATCCGTTCTTCTTAGCCTGGAGGTCTCCCCACAGGCCGCTGTGGGTGAAAACATAGTAAGGATCGGCCTCTATCTTCCCGATAATTTCGTCGCAGAACTCCGCAACGTCGGTCCATCCCATCTTTTCCGCAGCCTGCTTATTAGCGTAGACCCTGTCCTTAGCTACGGCCGCCGCTCCTGCGGTATACAGCCCGTTTTGCTTGGATTTCTCCTCCGCTTCCTCATTCGAGGCGCAGGAGGTCAGCAAATCCAGCCATTTTCTGTAATAATCAGCCTGATAAGGCGTCCTTGGGCAACTTCCGAACCGTTGGACATAGAGTCCGTATAGTTCCCTGGTTTTGGTTGTGTCGCTCATTGGCTATTGTATTTTTGTGTAATAATCAATCATCCTTATGATTGCACGTGTACACACGGGGCAGAAGCGCTCGCATTCGTTGATTTTCATGCGGCACTCCTGCACGGGGCGGTATACGCCGTGCGCCTGGTAGCCGGCGCCCTCATAGACGCCAACTTTCATATTGAGCATATCCTTCTGCTCCTGGGTGAACGTGTGCCAGATGCGGCGTACGTCCACCATCTCCAGTGAATCCACTGGAGTGGGAACAGGCGTGCCGGCAGGAAGCATATCCTTCCACTTGGATGCGAAATCCTTGAGCGTGGTGAGGTTTGGCTCCCAGGGCTCCGTGTCCGCCGGGTAGGGGGTTTCCGTCTGCTCTCCGTAGAAGTATTCGTCGCCCAGACCGCCAAAGGCGTGGCCGAACTCGTGCACCAGCACCTGGTCGAAAGTGGGGTGCCCGCTGCCCATTATGGTAAGGCTGTTGTAAATGCCCCCACCGCCATAGACGGGAGTATTTACCAAAACGATGATGTGCTCGAACGGCACCGTACCCAGCGCATCGTGCACTTTCTGCAGGGACGATGACGTCAGATACCTCTCGCTGTAGAACGTGTCGAAATGGCTGTCCACCAGCGTGTTGTGCCACTGCCCAAGATGCGGGATGCTGGGGCCGGAGCTCTGAGACGGGGCAAACACTGCGCGAATGGCGAATTCCGAAGCCCTGTCGGAGAAGGGCGCGTGATTCAGAAGAGCGTCGCGGGCGCGGGCGGCATCGGCAAAGAACAAATCCTTCTCCCCGGCGGTATATCCCTCCGAGAGGATGGCTATGTCGATGACCCCTTCCGCCGGCCCTCCGGAACACAGAACGCACATTTCATAGGGCTGAGGCTCGATGCGGCGTATGAGGATGTCCCTGGGCGATACAAGATGGCTGATCCGGGACGATACCTTCCCATGCCTATCTGTTAGCTCAACCTCCACGCGCACGTCCTCTTTCGGGAAAGGCACCAGAATGCAGTTTTCGAAGGCCTTGGGCGTGCTCTGGGCCTCCTCATAGTCCTGCCACTCCTGGAAAAGCGTGGAGAAACTGTTGGAGTACAACACCTCGCCGGACGAAGGATCCTTCACCAGAACCTGCCCGTTGCCGCGCAGCAGCGGCTCCCGCAAATTGTGCCTCCTGCCCGCCCAGGGGCCGGTTTTCACCATCCCCTGAAGATATATGGCCTGATGCTGCGCGTCACCGCAGAACACATAGTCCAACCGCAGCGTGGAGTCCGTAAAATGTTCCCCGAACACAGGATCCTGCACCCCGGCCAGGTGCTGCGCCCTGTTCTGCACCCCGCACGAGCACACCACAGCGCACACGGCCGCCAAAAAAACGAATAACTGCCTTCCTTTCATATTACAAATATCGGAAAAAATCGTATTTTTACGCCAAGAATAAAAACGATATGCAAAAATTCCCCTTCTTCATCGCAGCAGCAATCTGTGTGCTCGCATCCTGCACCGGCGAAAGCGGTAACCTGGCCCTGATGAGGGCCGCCCGCCATTCCTCAGCCTTCGACATGAACCAGACGGCCCAGCTTGTCACCGACGGAATCATCTCCGGGGACCACGCGGCGTGGGTAAACCTGAAGCGCAACGGCCAGGACGTGCCCCTGCCGGAACGCAATTATATGGTGGATCATAACCACACCTCCCTCCAGGTGGAAAACGGAAGCATCACCGTGGAGCTGGAATTCCACGGGATTCCGCTGGACGCGGACAAAGTGGTGGTCGCAGGCAACAACTATGGCGGCAACGCGGCAACCTCGGAAGCAATAATCGAGGTGTCGAAGGATGGCGGCGAGTGGGTGGAGGCCGGCCGGAAGAAGGGCCGCACCGCGCCAAGCATCGACCTTATAATATATCGCGACGAATGGATTGTCCCCCTGTCGATGGAGCCGGATCCCGCAGCCCTGAGACTCACCCTCACCCTCCCGGGCGGCAGCGGCACCGTGAACGAGCTCTTCTTCTTCAAAGGCGGCCAGCTCCTGGAAATAATGCCCAACACGCAGTTCCAGAGCGTCTGGAAGAGCGCCGGCAGCGAGAATGAATGGGTCGATGTCGACCTGGGCGCCACCTACACCCTGGAGAAGTCGGTGTTCCACTGGCTCAACCCCGCGGCGTCCGGCAAGGTGCAGGTGTCCCGCGACGGCAAGTCCTGGAAGGACGTCGCCATCATCGGCACAGAACAGGAAATCGACCTTGGAGGAGCCAGGGGCCGATATGTCCGCGCCGTCCTGGACAGCACGGACAACGGAGAGCCCTTCGAGCTGTCGGAATGGGAGATCATCGGCCGGAAAAAGGCCGTACAACAGCATAAGGCCGATAATCCTCGCATCGGCGACAGGCAGGACATCATCGGCGGCTGGAAGCTGGCCAGGGCATCGGCCACAGACCCTTCCGGGAACGAGATCTCATCGGCCACCTTCGACGATTCCGGCTGGATGGACGCAAAGGTCCCGGGCACGGTCCTGAGCTCATACATCGCCGCCGGCGCCGTGCATCACCCCCATTTCGAAGCCAACCAGCTGTACATATCGGACTCATATTTCAGGAGCGATTTCTGGTACAGGGGCGTCTTCGAGGCCAATCCCGACTCGCCGCGCCAGTTCCTCAACTTCGACGGCGTGAACTACCAGGCCCGGATCTACCTCAACGGACAGGACGTCGGCTGCATCGGCAGTGCTTTCGATGCACAGAGGTTCGATGTCACCGGCATCCTGCAGAAAGGCCTGAACTGCATTGCGGTGAAAATCATCTGCCCGCCGCATTACGGCTCGGCAAAGCTGCAGACCGCCTTTACGCCGGACAATAACGGCGGAATCCTGGGGGCCGACAACCCCACCATGCACGCGTCCATCGGCTGGGACTGGATTCCCACCGTGCGCGGCAGGAATATCGGCATTTACGATAGCGTCTACCTTACTTATAAGGCCGATGTCACCGTGGACGAGCCCTTCGTGCGCTGCGAACTGCCGCTGCCGGACACCACCAGCGCCAAGGTTTTCGCCAGCGCAAGGCTATGCAATCACGGCGACGAACCCGTGAGCGGCGTGCTGGAAGTGAAGTTCGGGGAACTCACGATGAATAAGGAAGTGTCCCTGGAGGCCGGAGGCAGCGAGCTCGTGGCTATGGAGCCGGCTGTGCTGGAAAATCCCCGCCTGTGGTGGCCCAACGGCTACGGAAAGCAGGAACTCTATCCCGTGGAATTCACGTTCACAGCAGACGGCGCCTCCGACAAGGTGGCCTTCCTCTCCGGCGTCCGCCAGATGACATACTCACTTGAGCCCTACGAGCCCGTGAGCGGCAACGTGTTCGACGAAAAGAACACGAACCAGCGCCTGAGCCTCTATGTCAACGGCCGCCGCTTCATAGGATTCGGCGGCAACTGGGGATTCCCGGAAGAAAACCTGGAATACAAGGCCCGCGAATACGACATCGCCGTGGGCAATCACGCTCAAATGAACTTCACGATGATCCGCGACTGGGTTGGAATGACGGACAACAAGGCCTTCTACGAGGCCTGCGACAAGTACGGCATAATGATCTGGCAGGATTTCTGGCTGGCCAACCCCTGGGACGGCCCCAACCCCGCCAATCCGGAAAGATTCAACGAAGTGGCCACCCGTTACGTGCGCCGCATCCGCAACCACCCTTCCGTGGCGCTGTACGTAGGCCGCAACGAAGGCTATCCCCCGGAAATCATTGAAAACCATCTGGAGACGATGATTCCCCAGGAGCATCCCGGAATGTTCTACATCCCCCATTCCGCGGCCGACGGAGTCACCGGCGGCGGCCCCTACAGGGCCCTCCCGGTGAAGGAATACTTCCAGCTCCACGGGCACGACAAGTTCCACAGCGAGCGCGGAATGCCTTCCGTGATGAATTACGAGAACATGGTGCGCGCGTTTGGAGAGAACGGTGTTGAACCTGTTAACACAATGGCCCATCCCAACCAGATGTACGGCCTCCACGACTACACCCTGGGCGTGATTGCCAGTGCTGCACAGGCGGCCGACAGCTTCAACCAGATGATAGAAAAAGGCTTCGGCGAGCCTGCCGACGCCAGGGAATTCTCCTATCTGGCCCAGTGGATAAACTACGACGGCTACAGGGCCATCTTCGAGGCCCGCAGCGAATACCGCCGCGGAATGATCCTGTGGATGAGCCACCCTGCCTGGCCGTCGATGGTGTGGCAGACCTACGACTACTTCTTCGAGCCCATCGGCTCATTCTTCGGCTGCAAGAAGGCCTGCGAGCCCCTGCACATCCAGATGAACTCCCTCAAGGGCACCGTGGAAGTGGTGAACTACCACGCCGGCGCACGCGAAGGCCTGAACGCGGAAGCCCGCATCCTCTATATGGACGGCAGCGAAGCCTGGAGAAACAGCACACAGCTGGACCTGACGGAAGATTCCACCGCCACCTGCTTCCCGCTTGAGGTTCCGGAAGACATCAGTGAGGTGTATTTCGTAAAACTTTCGCTCACGGATGCCTCCGGCAAGGTTCTCTCCGACAACTTCTACTGGCAGGGCCGCGAGGAAGGCAACTACAGGGCACTGCGCACACTGGCCAAAACGAAGCTCCACACCTCCGTGAAGAAGCTCTCCGCCACCAGTTATGCGGTTACGCTCGAGAACCGCGGTGAAACCCCGGCCCTGATGATAAGGCTGAAAGTGAAAGACAGTGCCACTGGCGACCTTGCGCTACCGGTTTGGTACTCGGACAATTATTTCTTCCTCATGCCCGGCGAAAGCAAATGCGTTGATGTTCAGCTGGAATCCCTCAGAGGCCGCGCAGTGTTTGAAACGGAGGGGATGAATATCTGATTTTTCACTATCTTTGTACCTATGATTGAAGAAAGGGTATTAAATGCGCTCCGCGGCCGCGACGTGGTACTTTTCGTGGCCGATATCGACGAAATTTCAGAGGCCGACGTGCGGTTCCCGGTGATTTACACGGGTATGGGCAAGATGCGCATGTACAATGCGCTGGAAAAGTGGTACGCCGGCGGAAAGAAGCAGGGGAAGATCATCCTGAATATCGGCAGCGCCGGATCGGCAAAGTATCCCATCGGCGAGATCGTGAACGTGAGGCACTTCGTCAACGGCGGCTCCGAGCTCATCTACGACCGCATCGACCTTCCCGGCGAAGGCGCCCTGGTGCACTCCGGCGACTATTTCATGAGCACTCAGACGTTTAGCCCGGAACAGGTGAAGGCCCTTTCCAAACAGTACGACCTGTTCGATATGGAGGCCTACGCCGCAGCCCTCTTCTGCCGCACCCACGATATCCCGTTCTACTGCTTCAAGGCGGTTTCCGACAATATGGACGGCACCCTCAAGGACTGGCGCAGCATCCTCAGCGACATTCGCATACGCTTCACGTCCATCCTGGAAGGATTGTAGCGAATAATTGCTATATTTGCACAAATAACCTAAAACTATGAGCTACTCTTCAGCAGCAACACTCGAGAGATATAACTTCAAGAGCCTGCGCACCTACATTGCGGCGGCCATATTCATCGTGGGCAACATCGTTGTGCCCCAGCTGTGCCACCTCATCCCCAACGGAGGCCTGATTTTCCTGCCCATCTACTTCTTCACGCTCATCGGCGCGTTCAAGTGCGGGTGGAAGGTGGGCCTGCTCACAGCGGTGCTTTCGCCGCTCGTGAACTGCCTGTTCTTCGGCATGCCGCCCGTGGCGTCCCTGCCCGCGATCCTTATCAAATCGCTGGCCCTGGTGCTTGCGGTGGCCATCGTAAGCCGTAAGATGGGATTCTCCATCTGGGCCGTGGCAATCGCCGTGCTGTCGTATCAGCTCGTAGGCATGATCGCGGAGTTCTTTATGGACTTCAACATCCTGCACGCCCTCCAGGACGTGCGCATCGGCTGGCCCGGAATCCTCATCCAGATCATGGGCGGTTGGGCCCTCCTCAAGGCCATAGAGAAATGGTAGGCCTGGAGGCCGATGTGGCCGCAATCAGCCCGTCGACAATAGAAAGATTCGGAGCCCTCGAATGGGAGAAGGCCGTGCTCACCAACAGTGTGCACGGCCATCTTGGCATCTATTCCCTCATCGGCGTAAAAATGGGCCTCTTCGCCCTGGATTATTTCAAGGCCGATGCCCACGCACTGCGCATACGCTCTTATGCCGGGTCGATACCGCCGATTAGCTGCCTCAACGACGGCCTGCAGATCAGCACCGGCGCCACCCTCGGGCGCGGCCTCATCGACATGGACCCCGAGGTGCGGAGCATTCCCCAGGCAGAATTCACCCACGACGGGAAAACCATCCTGGTGCGCCTGAAGGAGGAATATGCGCGTCTGATCTGGCAGGACATACAAAAAGCCAGGGAATCCTTTGGCGATTCCCCGGCCTATTGGGAAGAAATCCGTCGTACCGCCCTCCGCTACTGGAGCACCTGGGACAGACACGAAATCTTCGAAATCTAGCGCGGCTGAGTGGCGATAATTGCGTCGGCGAAGCGATTGAGCATCGTGTTCAGCAGGGCTTCCCCGTATGTGTTCAGCTTTTCCCTGTACTCGTACACATCCTTATGATTAGTACGCGTGAGGCGCTCCCACAGGGTGCGGCGCGTGGCGTCCTTGCGGGCCTTGGCCAGCTCCGCCGGGTCCCCGATTTCCTCAACCGCAGGGACGTGGTACACGGACGAGAAATTTGCGTATGCCGCAAGGGGACTGCGCTCCCAGATCATCGACAGGCGCCTGTAATAGTCGCCGATTACGCGCTCCAGATAGTCCTCCGTGTAGTCTGCGTCCAGGATTTCCGGATTGGCTGCCTCTTCCAGGGAGATCTCCCGGAAATAATGGGTTACGCACTTGTTGAGCTCCTTGGACGCAGCGTCCATAAACTCAACCGGGTCGATGGGCTTGATGTATTCCATCCTCTTGTCTTAGAGTTTTTCGAGGGGGGCGTAGACATCAATGAATACTTTCTCCCCGCCTACGGCAAGCACCGCGTCGATGGTGAGACGGTAGCCGTCATTCTTCTTCTTGATAGTCATCTTGCCGGACTTGAAGTCGTTATAGATGAACTTACCGCCTTCCAGCATTGTGTACAGCTGGGGATTTCCGTTGCATCCGATCGAGTATTCGATGCCGGAGAGCTCCTTGCCCAGTTCCACGGTCTTTCCCACGCAGCTCTGGAGATTCTTGAGGAATCCGTGGGTGCCGTTGTCCGTGTCAAAGTCGATGCCGACTTCGCCTTCATACTCAAATGAAATGGCCCCGGTAACAGTGTAGGTGTGGTCGCCAACTTTGACGACGTCCTGAGTTTCGTCCTTGGTGCAGCTTGCCATCAGGATGCCTGCAAGGCAGGCGGCAGCGAGAATGAGAATCTTTTTCATATTGTTTTTGTGTTTAGTGTCAACTTGGCAAATATAAGCATTATTCCGTAAAAATTCGTATATTTGTTGGAACCACAGAATAACGCTTATGCAATTCGAGAAAATCAAGGGCCTCATCGACGCCCCATTCACCCCTATGCTCCCCAACGGGGACATAAACCTTGCTCCCATTCCAAGATATGCCGCAATGCTGGCTAAGAACGGGCTCAAGGGCGTATTCATCAACGGCTCGTCCGGGGAGGGCTATATGCTCACCACTGATGAGCGCAAGGCCCTTGCGGAGGCGTGGATCAAAGCGGTTCCTGAAGGATTCAAGGTAATCGTGCACGTAGGCAGCTGCTGCCTGCGGGAGAGCGTGGAGCTGGCAAAACACGCCGCGGGGATCGGCGCGTGGGGCATCGGCGCAATGGCTCCGCCCTTCCCGAAAATCGGCCGTGTGGAAGAGCTGGTGCTGTATTGTGAAACCATAGCCGCGGCCGCACCGCAGCTCCCGTTCTATTTCTATCACATCCCCGCATTCAACGGAGCATTCCTGCCGATGCTGGAATTCCTGAAGGCGGTCGACGGGCGCATTCCCAACTTCGCCGGCATCAAATACACCTTCGAGAGCCTGTACGAGTACAACCAGTGCCGCCTGTACAAGGACGGCAAGTTCGATATGCTCCACGGCCAGGACGAAACCTATCTGCCTTCACTGGCCCAGGGCGGCGCCCAGGGCGGAATCTGCGGCACCACCAACTACAACGGCCGCGAGCAGGTGGCCATCGGGGAAGCCTGGGCTGCAGGCGACCTGGAAAAGGCCCGCGAGCTGCAGAACTTCTCGCAGGCGGTCATCAACGTAATCTGCAACTTCCGCGGCAACATCGTTGGCGGAAAACGCATAATGAAACTCATCGGCCTGGACCTCGGCCCCAACCGCGTGCCCTGGCGCAACATCACGCCGGAAGAAGAGGTTGAACTTAAACGCCAGCTGGAGGAAATCGGCTTCTTCCAGCGCTGCAACGTATTATGAAACCCTGGATCTGGGCATCGGCCCTCCTACTAATATCCTGCTCTATGAACATCAAGCAGTTGCCGCCCATCCCCGACGAGGCGTATGCCAAGGGCGTATCGGCCCCTTTCTGCGGCTTTATCGGCCCTGTTGCAATAGTGGCCGGCGGGGCGAATTTCCCAGACAAACCCCTTCTGGAAGGCGGTACAAAGCGGGTCTACCGCGATGTATGGGCTTTTGCCGATGACGCCTGGACCCGCATCGGCCTCCTGCCGGACTCGGTGGCCTACGGCGCCACCTTCCCCGTCCCGGAGGGCCTCGTGCTCGCAGGCGGGCAGGTCGATGGCAATCCATCGGACAAGGTGTATCTTCTGAGGCTTGCCGAGGATGGTATGGCCGCCCTGGACACACTCCCTCCGCTTCCCGTGCCTCTGGCTGAAGCCGGATGGACGATATACGACAGCCATCTGCTCCTTGCCGGAGAGGGCTCCGTATTCTGCTGCGCAGTGGGCGAATACGAGTGGAAGGAAATAGCCAAGATGCCTGAACAGGGAGTCCAACCTGTGCTGTACGCCTGTGCACAGGGAATTTATATCTGGTGTGGTTACAATCCGGAAACCAAAAAAGAGAACACCTACGGCTGGATGCTCACCGGGGCTTCTCTGGAAGGCGACTTGCAATGGCTGGCCGCTCCTGAAATCCCCGACGACGGAATGTCCGTGGGGGCAACGGCCGCAGTCCTTCCCGACGGCCGTATGGTTCTCGCCGGCGGGGTTAACCGCGCCGTCTTCTCCAAAGCCCTTCACAACACCCCGGAAGACCGCATCCCATACCTTTCCATGGCTCCGGAAGAGTACCATTTCCGCAGCAAGGTGCTGGTTTTCGACGGGGACGACTGGACGGTCCTGGTCGATGACGCCGCATTCGCCCTTGCCGGGCCAGGCGTTGCCGCCGCGGCCGACGGCACCGTGCTCATCGCCGGCGGAGAGATAAAACCCGGCGTACGCAGCCCCGGAATCTTCCTTTTGAAATGAAGAAAGAGAACATATATCCCTGGGTAGTAGTGGGGCTGCTTTCGGTAGTGGCCTTCCTCAACTACCTGGACCGCCAGATGCTTTCCACGATGCAGGCGGCCATAGGCGTGGACATCGCGGAACTGCAGGTTGCGCAGAACTTCGGCCGCCTTATGGCCATCTTCCTGTGGGTCTATGCCGTAGTGAGCCCCTTTGCCGGGTCGATTGCCGACCGCCTCAGCCGCAAATGGCTTATAGTGGGTTCCCTGGGCGTATGGTCGCTGGTGACGCTGCTTATGGGCCACTGCCAAACCTTCTCCCAGATGTACTGGCTGCGCGGCCTTATGGGCGTGAGCGAGGCACTATACATCCCCTCCAGCCTGTCGCTCATTGCCGATTATCACGAGGGCAAGAGCCGCTCCCTGGCCGTGGGCCTGCATATGACGGGCCTGTACCTGGGCCAGGCCGTGGGCGGCTTCGGGGCCATTTTCGCATCGGCCCTCAGCTGGAGGATGACGTTTCAGTGGTTCGGCATCATCGGCGTGCTGTATGCGGTGGTGCTGGTGTTCTGCCTGCGGGAGAAACGTGAAAAGGCCTTCGCGGAGGGGAGAAGTGTTTCGGAGCGCCGTTTTTTGGCCTCCGAAACACTTACTACCCGGAGCAAAGGAGGCCTTTTCAAGTCTTTCGGCTTAATTTTCAGCAATATCGCATTCTGGGTTATACTATTCTTCTTCGCCTCCACATCGCTGCCCGGATGGGCCACGAAGAACTGGCTGCCCACGCTGTTCGCACAGCACATCGACGGAGGAATGGCGGTGGCTGGGCCCGTGGCCACGATTACCATCGCGTTCTCCTCATTCATCGGCGTTATGATCGGCGGACCGATGTCGGACCGCTGGGTAAAGCGCAACCTCAAGGGGCGCATTTACACCAGCGCCATCGGCCTTTCCATGATGATTCCCGCCCTTGTGCTTATGGGGCTCGGCCACGGAATCGTTACGGCGGTGGCTTCGGGGCTCATTTTCGGCCTGGGCTACGGCATGTTCGACACCAACAATATGCCCATCCTCTGCCAGTTCGTGCCCTCACGCCTGCGCGCAACCGCGTACGGATTTATGAATATGGTAGGTGTGGCTATGGGCGCGCTCTGCACCCAGCTCCTGGGCCGCATCTCCAATCTGGGCCTGTCGTTCGCTATACTTGGCGGCATAACGGCAGTGGCGCTAACACTGCAACTCACAGTGCTGCGCCCGCAGACCGATGATATGAAATAGCCTTACATCAGGGGATGGATTATGTTGGCGAAACGCTGGCGGAAGCGGCGCCACCAGTTCCATCCGTTGGCCTCCTCCAGGGTGAGTTCCCGGCAGTCTTTTTCGCGCTCCATGTGCATCTGCTTCATCTTCATGGTGAAGTCGCGGCCGTAAATGAAGGTGTAATTCTCGTAGTTGGTGTACATGCTGCGGATTACGATATTGGCGGAGCCCACGGCGCAGAATTCATCGTCACAGACTATGGCTTTGCTGTGGTTGAAGCAGGGCTGGTAAAGATACACCTTCACGCCCAGCTCCAGGGCTTTCTTCAGCCAATACTCGTTCAGAAAATCGGCAAAATGGATGTCCACGCGCTCGGAAATTAGCAGGCGCACGTCCACTCCGCGTGCGGCAGCGCGGCCAAGGGCCTCCAGGATGTTGTCCGGCGGGCTAAAGTATCCCGTCTGGAACCAGATATAGTCCTGCGCGTTGTCCAGGGCTTTGATTATCCCGTCCGGGATATACGACAGCCCCGGGCCGCCGTTTAGCGGCTGCACGGTAACCCCACCTGCGGGCGCAGGCCTCTCGATATGCTCCGGCGGCAACTCCCCGCCAAGGTAGTGCCAGTAATTGTAGAACAGCCTGGCATACGAAGCTGCCGCGGGGCCGGTTATGCGCAGGTGGGTGTCGGTCCACTCGCTGTAGTATTTCTTGGTGAAATTGAACCCTCCGGTGGACACTATTTTGTCGTCGATGATGGTGGTTTTGCGATGCTCGCGGCTGTTAATTTCCTTGATTATAGGCTCCAGGGGCCTGTACATGTCTGTCGCATAAAGCACGTGCACCCCCTCCGCGCGCATGTCTTCATAGAACTTTATCGGCTGGGTGAAATGCGTCACGTTCTCTATAATCACACGCACCTTCACCCCCTCGTGCGCCTTGGCGATGATGGCGTCGCGCACCATGCGGCCGGTTTCATCGTCCAGGAGCTTGTAGCATTCCATGTTGATGCAAGTCTGGGCCGATGCGATATCCTCCAGCAGGCTCTCGAAGAAGCGTTCGCCGCTGGTGATGAGCTCGACGTCGTTGCTGTCCACGGGAACCTGTATGGGGTCTGCGGACGGGACTTGTGCTATCCTGTTGTAAGGGAAGGGAATATCGTATGCCCTGCCGGCCATGCTTATGGCCAGGGCTACGATAACCGTTAACAGTTTGCTTGGACGCATGATTTGCGGGCGGGTAGCGCGCTTCTGCGTGCTGGCCGCAAGGCTACTTCGTTCCGAAGATGCGGTCTCCGGCGTCTCCCAGGCCGGGGACGATGTATGCGGCGTCGTTCAGGCGCTCGTCCACGGCTGCCAGATAGATGTCCACATCCGGGTGCTCCTTCTGCACACGCGCGATGCCTTCAGGGGCTCCTACAAGGCACATAAGGCGGATGTTGGTGCAGCCCTTCTCCTTAAGCATCTGAAGCGCGTCGCAGGCGCTTCCGCCCGTTGCGAGCATAGGGTCCGTAACAATCACAAGGCGCTCCTGGATGTCTTCAGGGAGTTTGCAGTAGTACACCACGGGATTGTGTGTTTCCTCGTTGCGGTACAGGCCGATGTGGCCCACCTTTGCCACAGGCACAAGCGTCTGCAGCCCGTCGACCATACCCATACCGGCCCTCAGAATGGGCACGATGGCCAGTTTGCGGCCGCTCACCTTCTTTGCCACCATGGGGCAGATGGGGGTTTCAATCTTATAGTCGGCCAGGGGAAGGTCCCGCGTGACCTCATATCCCATAAGGAGTGCGATTTCCTTCAAAAGTTCCCTGAAATCCTTGGATCCGGTGCGTTTATCCCTCATAATCGTCAGCTTGTGCTGGATCATAGGGTGGTCGATGACGTGCAGTTGGCTCATTGGTATTGGTTTTATTTGGTCAAAGATAGCAATTTTTCCGTATATTTGCACTCCGTCAAACCCAAAGAACTATATGAAAACACATAAGATTCTCCTGCTGTCGGCAATTGCCCTCGTCCTTTCCGGCGTCTGCCTCGTGAGCGGCTCCTGCGCCCCCCGCACCCGCACCAAAGGCCCGGACACCCTGAAAGTGAACACCCTCGAAACCGGCGCCGCCATCATCGGCTTCAACGGCCCCACCCCCATCGAGTTGTGCGTATACGATGGCGTCATCACAGAAATCAAAGCGCTCCCCAACCAGGAAACACCCCGCTTCTTCCAGCGCGTCCTCGACAGCGGCCTCCTGAATGTTCTTGTTGGCAAAACTCCCGCCGAAGCCCGCGAAATCCCGCTTGACGCCGTCTCCGGCGCCACCTACTCCTCCACGGCGGTTATCAAAAACATCCACCTTGCATTAGACGCCGTAGAGTAACGCAATACATTTTTTCTTGCAAATAGAAAAAAGATTCGTATCTTTGCAGTCCGCCCGCGTGGCGGAGTTTCGCCAAAAGGCTCCCGGAGAGGTGGGTGAGTGGCTGAAACCAGCAGTTTGCTAAACTGCCGTACTCCTTAAGGGTACCACGAGTTCGAATCTCGTCCTCTCCGCCGGAACACTGCCGTAATTAACTAATATAGAGTTAGTTGCGGCGGTTTTTTGTAATATCGTCTACCAAATAATCTACCAAGAAACTGGTCGACACCTCCCGTGCGCAAAGCCATAAATCGGCGTTTTTCACCCCTTTCTAGAAAGAAAAGCTCCACACCAACTGAGCTACTGAACCATTGTTTCCATAATGGACTGAAAAGATACATTTTTTTTATTATTTTTGCAGCATGGAAATAGTAATTGCGATATTCGCCCTCCTTTTGGGCGTCACCGGAAAGTAGTGTTCTGCTTCTAAATGGACATCAGGGAGAAAGAGCTCATCAATGGTCTCAGGGCGGGGGATGACAGTGCCTACGAGGAACTGTTCAGGGTGCATTATCCCGTTCTGAAAAACATGGCCTGGAGCATGGTACACGACGAATTCGCCGCCAAGACCATCGTGAGCGATTTCTTCTTCCATATATGGGAAATACGTTCAGAGTTGCACATTGGCACGTCCCTCAGGGGATATCTTGCAAGGGGCGTGTACAACAGATGCCTGAACTATCTCCGCTCTGCGCAAACGGGAAACATAGTACCGGTATCGGAAGAAACCGAACTCTCCACAGAGGAATCGCCGCTTGGAAATCTGCTGGAGAAAGAACTTCAGCAGGAGATTGACCAGGCCATCTCGGACCTTCCCGATGCAACCAGGAATGTGTTTATGCTCCACCGTGCGGAGGGCTTGAAATACGAAGAGGTTGCCTCGAAAACGGGAATCTCGGTGAATACTGTGAAATATCATATTAAAAGGGCGCTGGCTTTTCTCAGAAAACGTTTTGGGAAGAATCCGCCGGCACTACCCGGAAATGACCTGTGATTTGTCATAAAAGAGAAGACCAATGCTTGAGACAGAAGAAATGATAAAAAGATATCTGGAAGGAGAAGATATCGTTCCCGCCAAAAGCGACGGGGATCAGGCCATGCTTGCCTTCCGGGAGTTCAAGCGGAGGAAGGATGAAACCCTGCGCAGGAAGAAGATTATCAGGTGGACGGCCGCGATAAGTGCCGCCGCATGTATTGCGATAATAGCCGGATCCTTATTCGGCATTCGTCTCCTTAACCCCTCCGGCCGGTTCACTGCATCGGCTCCGGCCGGAGAGGTGGAGAATGTTACCTTGCCGGATGGCACCGGGGTATGGCTCAATTCCGGGTCAAGCATAACCTGCTCCAAACAGTTCGGAGTCAAGGACAGGCAGGTAAACCTCAGCGGAGAAGGGTATTTCGAGGTTACAAAAAACGAAAAGCTTCCCTTCGTGGTGAATACCGGAGCCGCCAGCGTAACAGTGCTGGGCACCAAATTCGATTTCCGTGACTATTCTGCCGACAGCGAGGCTTCTTTAATCCTTTATGAAGGTAGTGTAACCTTTGCCCGCCCGTCCCGGGAAAGCCTGGACCTTACCCCGGGGCAAAGCGCCATCCTGGACAAACGGAGCGGAAAGATATCATTGGCCAGCGATACTCTCACAGGCATGCCGGCCGCATGGAGAAACGGAATACTGGTATTTGAAGACTGTACGCTCGAGAGGATATGCCGGGAGCTTTCCAGTGCCTATGGCACCTCCATCAGGATATCGGATCCCTCACTGATGCAGCTCCGCTTCACTGCCGAATTCGACACTCACAGCCAGTCTTTGTCCGATGTCCTGGACGCACTGTCCCTCACCCGTCACATCAGCTTCCGGATTACGGAAGCAGGAGCGGAAGTATTCTAGCGCCATGAGGACAAAGCTCGCCTCTGTCCTCCTTTTCTTTCTCTGTACTGTGCTGGGAGCCCAGAATCCCCCGCTGGTGCTGGAGAATGTAAGCGTACGCGAAGCTATCAGGGAAATACGCCAGTGGAGCGGCTGCACCTTCGTATGGGAAAGCAGCGACATGGATACGGAAAGGACCGTGAGCGTACATGCCGGGAGCCTCGACGAAGCCCTCGCCCAGGTTTTCCACGGCCAGGACGTAACATGGACGGTTAAGGGAAAAACCGTCATAGTGTCGCGGCGCAGTGAGGGCGGAATATGGGAAGCCCGGGAGATAAGCGGAACGGTACTGGATTCCTCCGGACAACCGATAGAAGGAGTGGTGGTGCTCAATCTGCTCACTTCAACAGGGGTGTTCACCAGACAGGACGGTTCCTGGAGCATGGAACTGGCACCCGGAGTACCATTGTCTTTCACCTGTCTGGGATACAAGAGCGAGAGGCTTCCGGCAGAAGCCGGCATGAAAGTTACGCTCAGGGACGATTTTATTCCTATCAGTGAAACGGTGGTGATAGGTTACGGCTCCATTGCGAGGGCGAATGTTACCGGTGCCGTTTCATCTCTGGCATCCAGGGATTTCGCCCATCGAACCGCATCCACGGTAGGGCATATGCTTCAGGGCACGGTTCCGGGGCTTTTTGTGCAGAACCTGTCCGGCAATCCGTCCAGCATTCCGGCCTTAACCGTGCGCGGAGTGCCTTCCCTTAACGGCGGGGAGCCGCTGGTGCTCATCGACGGAGTTGAGGGCGACATGGCTAAGGTTAATCCGGCCGACGTGGAATCCCTGTCGGTGATCAAGGATGCTTCGTCGTCGGCCATATATGGTGCCAAGGCGTCGTTCGGAGTGATACTGATCACCACCAAAAGCGGAGCGTCATCGGCATTGAGGCCAACGGTACGCTATATGGCAAGAACAGGCTTCTCTTCCCCCACGTCAAAGACTGATTTTGAAACGAGGGGCTACGATTCCGTGTACATAAGCGACCTTTTCATGAAGGAATCCACGGGCAGGAACTATACCTTCTATACAAGGGACGACATGGCCCGCCTTCTGGAAAGGAGAAACGACAAAACAGAGAACCCCCAGCGGCCGTGGGTGCTTACCCAGATGCGCAACGGCCGCGAATCCTACATCTATTATTGCAATACGGACTGGTATCACAGCATGTACCGGGATATCAATCCCGCCATGAGCCACAACTTGTCGGTAACGGGTGGCAACGGGGCGGTACGCTACTACCTGTCGGGCCGGTTTGAGCACAAGGAAGGCACTTTCCGGGAAAAGGCGGAACAGTACGACCGGTACAACGTGATGTCGAAGACCGACCTGGACCTTACTCCAACCCTCACCCTGTCCAATAAAATGGATTTCTACAAGTCCGTTTACGATTATCCCGGGAACAGGAGCCCGGACAACACCTTCGGTTTTTCCTCGGTTCATGGCCTTGCTTCGTTTCCGCTGAAGAATCCGGACGGCACCTGGGTGTACCGCACCATCTTCAACGATTTCAACCTGGCCAACGGCTGCCATATAGAACTGGGGGAGAACTCAAAGCGCAATATAAGCGAAAATTTCCAGTTCTCCGATACTGTATCCCTTATTTGGAAACCGCTTTCTGGACTCTCTCTGCATGGTGATTTCACATACACCATCGACTCCCAAAGGGACTGTTACCGATGGGCAGGAATGGAGTATTCCCTGTTTCCCGGAGAACTCACAAGCGAGAACACCGGACGTTTCATGAACCGCCTGGAAGATTACCTGTTCCTGAACCAATTGTCGGAAATGAGCCTGTGGGGGCAGTATTCGTTCGCGGTGAAGGGCCATCACCATTTCACGCTCACGGGCGGGTTCAACGCCACTGGCTATTCCCGCAAGAACATATACACCTATGCCGACAACATAGGCTCCGACACCGAGAGCGACTATAACCTGAAGCAGGCCGATCCCGACGGCAATTTCCGCATGAACATCCTGGGCGGCCAGCTGGACCACACCACTGCCGGATTCTTCGGCAGGGCGGATTACGATTTCATGGGGAAATACATACTGGAACTGAGCGGCAGATATGACGGTTCATCCTCGTTCCGGGAGGGCTCCAGATGGGGATTCTTCCCTTCGGTATCGGCGGGCTGGGTGTTCACCGAAGAACCTTTCGCCTCTTCCCTCAGGAGCGTTGTGGACAGCGGAAAACTGCGCTTCTCCGCAGGCAGCCTGGGAAACCAGCAGGTATCCGATTTCCAGTATATGAGAACCATCACCACCCAGTCGATAGAATACCTTTTCTCCAACGAAGGAAGCCTGCCTGTGGGAGCAAGCCTGAGTGCGCCCAACGCAGAGGACCTAACCTGGGAGACTATAAACCACTATAACCTCGGCCTGGACCTGGCAATGCTCCATGGCAGGCTCACGGCCAGCGCCGATTTCTTTATCAGGGACACCAAGGGCATGCTCACTGAAGGCGAAGACCTCCCGTCGGTGTACGGCGCTCCGTCTCCCCTTGAGAACAGCGCCGACCTTCGCTCCTCCGGCTGGGAACTTGTCCTGGGATGGCAGGACAGGGCGTCAGTGGGCGGAAAAACCCTCCGGTATGGAGTGAGCGCCGCAATCAGCGACTATACCACGCGCATCACCCGCTTCGGCAATTCGTCAAAAGTGCTGGGCTCCCATTATGTGGGAGAGACTCTTGGTGAAATCTGGGGTTTCAAGGTGGCAGGCCTTTTCAAGGACGATGCGGAAGCTGCCGCATATACCGATTATGCCGGCGGCGGGATAGACCAGACCTATCTGGCCGGAGGCCTGAACGGCGGATGGCGCGGCGGCGACCTGAAGTTCATCGACATAGACGGCGACAGGATAATCTCCAAGGGAGGATTCACCGTTGACAATCCCGGCGACCTCAGGATTATCGGCAACAGCCTGCCGCGATACCAGTTTGGAATAAGATTCACGGCGGCCTGGGGCGGATGGGACTTCTCCGCGTTCGTTCAGGGAGTGGGAAGGATGAACTGGTATCCGGGAGCCGACAACACGGCATTCTGGGGCCCGTACAGCCGTCCCTATGCCACCTTTTATCAGAAAGACTTCCTGGACAAGTGCTGGAGCCCGTCCAATACCGATGCCTATTTCCCCAGGACCAGGGGTATGATAGCTATGGAGGGCACAACGGAACTCACGGAGCCTAACGACCGTTATCTGCAGAACCTTGGCTATGCGCGCCTGAAGAATGTAACCATAGGATGGTCCATGAGTTCCACCGCCGCCAGGAAAATAGGGCTGTCCGGACTGCGTGTGTGCCTCACGGCGGAAAACATTGCATACATCTCACCGCTCACCAGGATAACGCGTTACGTGGATCCTGAGATGCTGTACACCAACGGAGCCTACGGATGGACTTATCCCCAGCAGAGGCTCACCACACTTGGAATAGACCTTACCTTCTGATGCCGTGAGAAAACGAATGATCATATTGCTGTTTGCGCTTGCCGTCCTTCAGGGCTGCAATAAATTCCTTGGCACCAATCCGAAGGACAGGTTCACCGAAAACGAGTTCTTCCGCACGGAAACCCAGCTTGAAGAGTTTTCCTGCACTTTCTATCCCGACCTTTTCACCGGTCCTTTCTACGATGCTGAGAACGATATCTGTTTCAGGACAACCTTGTCGCCCCTGATCCAGGGAGGGAACATGCGAAGCGTCCCTTCATCCGGCGGAGGGTGGACCTGGACTACCTTAAGAAAGATAAACACCCTTCTGGACAACCTGAACATGTGCGAGGATCCTGCGGTGAGGACAAAGTATGAAGCGCTTGCGCGTTTCTTCCGGGCATATTTCTATTGGCTGAAGGTGCGTGATTTCGGAGATGTTCCATGGTACGATACCGAACTGTCATACGATTCGGAACAGCTGTACAAGGCCCGTGACAGCCGCGAAACGGTGATGAGGCATATGATTGACGATGTGGACTTTGCAATTGCCAATCTGCCTTCCGAGCCGGACCCCTACAGGGTTACCAGATGGACGGCGATGGCGTTCAAGTCGCGTTTCTGCCTGTTCGAAGGAACCTGGAGGAAGTATCACGGCCTTGAAGGACAGGACGATTATCTGCTCCTGGCGGCTGAAGTGTCCAGGGCCTTCATAGAACAGAGCCCGTACCGGATATACAACACGGGGCATCCGGAGAGCGACTACCTGATGCTCTTCGCTTCGCAAACCTGCAACCGGGACGAAATAATCCTTGCCAAGAATTACAATATAGCCTTCTTCCTTTCGCATGAGGCCACTTATACAACTTTCGGCACCAACCAGAAGGCCGTGTCCAAGAAGTTCGTGGATGCATTCCTCATGGCCGACGGCTCCCGCTATACCGACCGCCCCTCATGGCAGACGGAGGAATACTTCATCCAGACGGCGGGACGCGATCCGCGTCTTGCCCAGATTATACGCTTGCCGGGGTATAAGAGGATAGGGGACACCCAAGTGAGGATACCGGATTTCACCAACACATGCACCGGCTATCAGATTGTGAAATTCGCACAGAGCTACGACGTCCTGGGCGACAACTGGGGCCCTACAGACTCCGACCTTCCCATCTTCCGTGCCGCCGAAGTGTATCTGAATTATGCCGAGGCTATGGCTGAGCGCGGCGACGCCACCATTTCCCAGGCCGACCTGGACCTTTCCATACAGCCCTTGCGGGAGCGCGCCGGTATGCCGGCCCTTATTCTTGACGATGCCAATGCCAATCCCGACGACGCATACATGGGTTCAGTAACCTGGGGCTACAGGAATGTCAGCGGAGCCAACCGGGGCGTAATCCTTGAAATCCGGCGGGAGAGGATGATTGAACTTGCCATTGAAGGCGATTTCCGCTGGTACGACCTCATGCGCTGGAAAGAGGGGAAATGCATGGAGCAGCCAATGTACGGAATGTACTTCAAGGGGCCTGGCGAAAGTGTCCAGGAGGAGTATGATTTCGACGGCAACGGAACAGTTGACATCAGCCTGTACAATCCCACGCGTTGTGCCCGTGACTCGCAGGACAAGGTTATTCCTCCTGCTACCACCGCCCCTTATCAGTTCAGCCTGTCCACCGAAATGGTGCTCACCAAGGGAGCGAGCGGAAACGTGAATCCGGTGCGGCTGATCACTCGTTCCTTTGACGAAAACCGCGACTACCTTTTCCCCATACCAACGTCGGACCTCGCCCTGAACCGTGCCCTGGTGCAGAATCCGGGCTGGACCGAAGTGGATGCCAAATAATTGTTATCATGAGAAAAACCCTGCTGACCCTTTGCCTGCTGAGCTGCTGCCTGCTTTGCCATGCCCAGCACCCCGGAAGAGAAGTATCGTCATATCTGGCCGGAGACCCGCACCGCTATGCATTCAACATCCACTCCTATGAAGTGGTCCCGCATCACGACACCCCGGCACCCAGGGGCTACAAGCCGTTCTATATAAGCCATTACGGACGTCATGGCTCAAGGGGTTCGTGGGGATGCGAGCCTTATATGAGGGTGGAAGACATACTTATCCGGGCCCGTGGGGAAGGTCTTCTCACCTCCGGCGGGGATTCGCTGCTTGCTATTGCCACCTACGTTAAGGAATCCCAGTGGGCCATGGACGGAGAACTCACACCAAGGGGCCTTCAGGAACACCGGGGAATAGCTGAGAGGATGTATCGCCGTTTTCCTTCCGTTTTCAAGAAAGGCAGCCGTACCGTACGTGCGGCCTCAAGCACTGTTCCGCGCTGTATCCTGAGCATGAATGCCTTCACGGCCCGCCTGGCTTCTCTCCAGCCTTCCCTGAATTTCAGCTGGGTGACAGGCTGGAAATACATGGACTATATTTCAAAGGCCGATACAAAGGAAATTCAGGAGCGCAGAGGCGTAATTGTGGAATCGCTTGAATGGGAGCCCCTTCAGGACAGCGTTTCCATATACCGCAGGCTTTTCACCGATCCCGAGAAGGGGAAAATACTCGCTCCCGACTGGAAGGGTTTCGAAAACGACATATTCACAACGGCCATGGTTGCCGAGCCTTATGGCGTGGACGACAATTATTTCCGCTTCCTGCCGGAAGAAATGCTTGTTCTCCGTTACGCCCAGTCGGTTACGGATGCCTATCTGGGCCAGTGCAATTCGCTGGAACTTGGAGAAGACAGGATGAAGCGTACGGAAGACCTCGTGAATGTTATTGTCCGTCAGGCCGACGAAGTGATAGAGGGCGGAGGCGTTTCGGCCGACCTTTGCTTCGGTCACGACTGGCCTTATCTGGGCCTTTGCTCCCGCTTCGGCCTGGAAGGGGTTGGCGACCGTATGGACGCAAAAACTGCAAGGGATAACTGGATGGGAACAAAATACTGCCCTTTGGCCGCCAATCTTCAGATTGTGTTCTACAAGGCGAAAAAGAATCCCGACATCCTTGTGAAAGTCCTGGTCAACGAGGAAGAGACCCGTATCCCGGCCCTTGATCCTGTGGCGGGTCCGTATTACCGCTGGGAAGATGTGAAGGGCATGCTCGGAATAAAGTAGATTCTTTCCGGCTCAATCACTACCCTTTTCCGCGCGCGCAGTGTCTTATCAGTGATTTGTGAAACTGATGAGACTGTTTTTTCTCAGTTTATTGTTGTGTTCGTCCTTCTTCCTTGCCGGGTGCAGCAGTGCTTCACTGCGTTTTATCCCGGCAGGGGATGGGGCTCTTCATCCCGAAAAGGGAGCAATGGACGCCCTGGTGAAATCCCTGGTGAAATCATCGTCGGAAGATGCCGCCTTGCTCCTTGATGAAGCTTTTTCCCTGGCCGACAGCCTCACATCCGCCAATCCCGAATCGGAGGCCCTGTACTGGTTCTCCGAGTCGCTTTCGGAAAGGCTGGACGGCGTGGGTTCTCCCACAAGGAATTCCCGTCTGTTCGGCATGGCCCTGGACCGTATGCAACTTTGCCGTTCCCTTGAACCTGCCGACTGGCGCAAGATAAATTTCCTTCGCGAGCGCCTTGCTCTCAATTCTCCGGGGTACGCGGTTTCCGACATCCCCGTGACAGGCATGGAAGGAGATACCGTTTCCCTTCGCAGTCTCTGCCGTGCGGTTTCCGGAAATACCCTTATTTTCCTTTACGGGGAATCATGCCGGGCCTGCAAGGACATTGCGCGTGAACTCAAAAGCAGCGCTGCGCTTGCGAAACTTGCAGCTGATGGCTCTCTTGCCACCATTGCCATATATGCCGGAGATAATCCCCGGGAACAGGCCGATATGGCCGCAATGCTCCTAGGCTGGAAGCATTACAGTGATGGAGGCACAATTTCCTTTGGCGGAGCATTCGACCAGAGGGAAATCCCGTCACTGTATCTCGTCTCCCGCAACGGCATAGTACGGGTGCGCGGAGAGAGGAAACTTTCGGCAGTGCTTGCCGCCGCCCGTGAAAACAGGACGGGTTCGGTGCGCATTCCGCTGGAAGAGGGAGAAGAAATATGGGGAGGCCGCGTCGCCGACGGCAGGAATATGCCTTTCCAGGACGGCTTCTCCACAACCCTTTACGAAAACAGCGGCAATCAGGTTACTCCGCTTCTTCTTACCAGCAAAGGCCGTTATGTATGGAGCTCTGAGCCGTTCACTTTCAAGCGTGAGGGGAATACCCTTTTGATAGAGAATCTTATCGACGATTACGAAACTGCAGTGGTTGCCAGAAATCTTCCCGGCGCCTATCGTTTCGCAATGCGCACTTTCTTCCCTCCGGAAGGCGGTTTCCCTCCGGAAGAGTTCTTCAGGATTCCGCAATACAACACCTGGATAGAACTCCAGTACAACCAGAATCAGGAAGGGGTGCTGCAATATGCACAGGGCATTCTGGAGCACGGGCTTCCTGCCGGAATCCTTATGATAGACGACACCTGGATGGAAGACTACGGCAAGTGGGAATTCCATCCGGGGCGTTTCCCGGATCCAAAGGCAATGTGCCGGCGCCTGCACTCCATGGGATTCAAGATAATGCTGTGGATAACTCCATTCGTGAGCATGGACCAGTATGCCCTGTGGTCGCAGATAAACGGTTTCGGCGGTTTCCTGCACACAGGGGAAGGCGGTGTATATCCCGTTCTCTGGTGGAACGGAATGTCGGCCGAACTGGACCTCACCAATCCTGCCGCCGTGGAATGGCTGGACGGAAGGCTCAGGTACCTGCGCGACGAATATGGCGTGGACGGCTTCAAGTTCGACGCCGGGGACTTCAATCTTTTCCCTGCCGATGCCGTAACGGCCGAGCCTTCATCGCCCTGGGAGCAGAGCGCCCTGTTCATGCAGTTCGCCGATAAGTATCCCTACAACGAGTTCCGCGCCAGCTGGAAGGGCGGCGGAAAGCCCATTGTGCAGCGCCTTCACGACAAAGCTCACTCCTGGGAGGCTTTGGGAGCCCTTGTCCCCGAGATGATGGCAGCGAATCTGCTTGGTTACTGGTATTCCTGCCCCGATATGATTGGCGGCGGCAGTTTCGCTTCCTTCCTGCCTGATTCCCCCGCTCCGGACCAGGACCTTGTGGTAAGGTCGGCCCAGACTCATGCGCTTATGCCCATGATGCAGTTTTCGGTGGCTCCATGGAGGATTCTTGACAAGGAGCACCTGGACGCGCTGCTGCAAACGGCAAAGACAAGGCAGAGCCATATAGACTATATTATGAAGCTTGTTCAGCAGGCTTCAGAAACAGGCGAGCCCGTGGTTGCTCCCATGGAATACCGCTTCCCCAATAAAGGCTATGCAAGAATCACGGACCAGTTCATGCTGGGCCCGGAAATCATGGTGGCACCTATGGTTGAAGCCGGTACGAGCCGCGAGGTCGTCCTCCCGGAGGGCACCTGGCTCAGCGACACCGGTGAAACCCTGGAAGGCGGCCGCACCATCGAAGAGCAAGTCCCTTTGGAACGCCTTCCCTACTATTATCTGTTGTAATAACCAATTAATAATTCCTATTACTATGAAAAAAGACAAACTGTATGAAGCTCCGGTAACGAAGCTGTTGGAAATCAGGGTAGAGAGGAATGTCCTTCTATCCGGCAATCCTTCTGCGAGCGGCGAAAATGCCGATTGGTATGAAGATGATTTACTTTAAAAGGATAATGACCATGAAAAAGATTATTTATATATTTTCGGCTATGGTCCTCTTCTTCTCCTGTTCAAAAGAAAACAGTGTTATTGAGGACAACTCTACGGTTGACACCTACTCTGTCAGCTTTACCGCAACATTGGAGAATCTTGACACCAAGGCAACCCTGGCCGACGGCACCGGTGCTTTCGCCTGGGAGAATGGTGATGAAATCGCTGTTTATTCAAAATTGGGCGCCAAGGTTAAGTTTACTGCTGAAAGCGCGGGTGCGTCCGTTACGTTCACAGGTGATGTCCCGGTTGGTGATGAGATTCTGGACGGCGCTGTCGCCATTTATCCTTATGACGCAGCTGCCAGTAGCACTACGGTGACCTATCCTGCCTCTTATGCCAGCGTTGACCTGATGGCCAGATCCTTCCCCATGAAGGCCACCCTGTCCGGTAATGAACTGAGTTTTGCCCATCTGGGAGCCATGATTCGCTTCACCGTGAATGAGATTCCGTCTGCTGCGACGACGGCGACCTTTACCGCCAAAGGCTGTGCAGGTACGTTCGATGCTTCCGGATCTTCCGTTACGAACGGGTCATCCAATACGGAGGTAACGATCACCCTCGGCTCTATCGACAAGACCTCGGCTGTGCTCAGCGTTCCGATGCCGACGGGAACTTATAGCGGATTTTCCATGGCTTTCAACGATGGCACATCTGCTGCCAAGACTTCCACGAAAGAATTCTCCCTAGCCCGCAAAGCTCTCCTTGCTGCCAAAGGATTTACGGTAACGAGTGCAGCTGACGCCGTTCTGAGGATTGTGGGTAAATTCAACAACTGGAATCCGACCAGTGGCTGCATCAGCCTGTCGCCTGTTACGGATCATTCCGGCTGGTATGTAGCCGAACGCGTAACCATCGGTAATAATAGTGAAAACGGTATCAAGATCTTGACCTCTGACACTGAAGGTGAAGACTGGTACGGTAACCGCGGAACAGAGAAAACAACGGCAAGAGGGACCATGCTTCGTATCCCCATCTCGGCGGGCAATAACAATATATTTGTGGCGACAGCAGGAACATACGATGTATATTACAACAGCTCATTCGGTGTTGTCGTCGCTCCTGTCGGGGCTACCATGGTGAAGCATATCAATTTCCTCATGGAGTATCTTGACAATACGTTCAATCCGAACAATATTACGGCGCATGTTTGGAAAGATGGAGGTTCTGATTGCAATACTTGGGGAGAAGAACCCGCTCCTACTGGAGAAACAATAACGGCGGGAAAGAATATTTATCAGGTAATATCTTATCCTCTCTGGGATGAACCTCGCAACAATTTCTGGGATTCCGGCACTTATGGAATCATTCCCAAACGCGGCGTGAATGGTTGGAGACTATGCGGTGGCTCCTTCCAGACAACTTTCACCGTGGGCTCAGAAACCGATTATTATTTCCATGTCGGTCGTGAACAGTTTGCGCCAATAGCTGATCCGGCTGCTGAAATCACCAGCTTTATCTCTGCTTATGGATTCTTCAATAGTGCCAATACCGTAGGCGTTTCCGGAGTCGTTGATGGGTATTACGTTGTTTTCAAGAATCTCGTAGGAGACAATAGCACAAGCAGAATCAATCTGCAGGACAGAGCGTCCAATGTAGGACAGACCCTTGGGAAGAGTGATAGCGGTAGCCCGACTACCGGTGGCGATGCCAATATCGGCGAAGCTTATACGCCTTACATGAGATGGCAGGATGGCACCAATAACTCCATCAAGATCAATGGACTTGACAAGACAGGTGCGACCAGCTATGATGTTTATTACAACTTGCCGGACAAAAAACTGTATATTTTGCTTTCTGGCAATACGCCGGAATAGCATCTAAAGCATTATTGGATAGACGGAACGGCAAGCTTCCTGGGCGGCGGAGCAGGCGCGACGCCGCCCTTTATTTGAAATACGGTTTTGACGATTATGAAGAATTTGTTTTATATCATTACGGCGCTGGTGCTGGCTACGGCCCTTGCTTTCGTGTCCTGCAAGAAGGTTGAGAATGAAAAGGAAAAAGAAGAGCAGCAGGACCCTCAGGGGCCGGAGGATCCGGAGAATCCGGAGGAGCCCGAAGTGGATCCTACGGTGGGCAGCGGATTACGCGTGGTGGGCGGTTTCAACGAGTGGAATCCCACGGGAGGGTGCATTGCCCTGTCTCAGGTTGAGGGGCATGAAGGCTGGTATAAGGCCGGCGGAGTTACGATTGGAACCGAAAGGGGAGAAGGCGTAAAGATACTCACTGCCGATACAGAAGGCGACAACTGGTATGGCAACGTGGGAAGCAAGGATGACGCGAAGCAGGAGAGCAATCTCCTGCTCCCCGTCGCCGAGCCGGGTGTTGACAATCCTTTCTACGTGAAGACGGCAGGCTCATACGATGTGTATTACTGCCCCGGAAGGGAGGACGGACTCCAGCTTGTTATTGCTCCCGCCGGAACGCCTATGGTGAAGAACATCCACGTGATCCTTGAATATCTGGACAACGCAAAATGCGATCCTTCCGAGATCTCCGTATGGATTTGGGGCAAAGACGGCCAGGGT
>JAILDI010000019.1 GCA_024689525.1 Bacteroidales bacterium | reverse complement strand
TGTCCTCCATGCGGAGTGGCGGCCGGATTCAACACCAGCGGCGCGTCATACAAGGAAATACATTTCTGGCCTCACAGGGGGCATACTTACTGGGGAAGTGATTCTGACTGGCAGGAATGGAAAGAAAAGATTCTTAATGCCAGGGAACAGTTCATATCAGATTATCTGAAGTGAAAGGACTTATTGTAATACTTGCGTCGCTGCTGATCAGGCAGATAAGCGGCAACATAAACGAAATGACTCTGGACTTTGAGCGGGATCCCGCCCGGGCCGGAATGCTCGTTGAGTTGTCCGAGCAGGGAAACAATTACCTGGTTTATCTTCTTGAACTCTATTTCAAGACGCCGGTTACGCAGGACGAGGTGTCACATATTCTCCAGATGCAGAACCGCGACGGTTCTTTTTCCGACATCGACTATTCAGACCAATCTTTAAGCCAGTGTTCCCAGACGCTTCATGCCATCCGTTTCCAGAGGCTTGCCGTTTATAACAGGCTGAACCCTGGCAACAAAGCTGTAAGACGTGCCCTGCACAGGGCCCTGAAGTTTTGGGCGGCCAAGATGCCAAAGACAAACAGTTGGTATTACAATCAGGTGAACATCCCCAAGGCCTTCGGCCCTGGCTTCCTGCTTTTTGCCGATGAAATGTCGCGTCGGGAGAGAAGGGCGGCATCGGCAATAATGAGGCAGGCGCAACTCACAAGAAACGGACAGAATCTGGTCTGGGAGGCAGGAAACCTGCTTATCGCTGGGCTTCTGGAGAAGGATGAGGCCATGGTCAGGGAAATGGCAGAGATAATCCAGGACCAGCTGTCGGCAGAGCAATCCGCGGCCGGCATTCAGCCGGACTGGTCGTTCATGCAACACGGGACGCAGTTGCAGTTCGGCAATTACGGGTTGTCCTTTGCGGTGAGCCAGGCATATTGGGCCAGGGCTTTTGAAGGGACATCCCTTGCGCTTAAAGGTGAGAAGCGGGAGATACTAGAGAGCTATATCTGCAAGGGAATCGGCAGAACCGTATGGAACGGATTCATGGACCAGAATGCTCTGGGAAGGCAGATTTTCCCGATGAGCCAGCAGTCCAAGACCATGTGTCTCAGATACGCCCTCAAAGATCTCGGGCTGGATGAATCGGCAATTGAGAACGGTCCAAGGTATTATCCTTATGCCGATTTCGGCAATTACAGGGCCGATGGATGGTATGCTTCGCTGAGGATGCAATCGTCCAGGACTATAGGTTACGAGGAAATAAACGGAGAGAACCAAAAGGGTTATTTCAGTGCCGACGGAGTTTTGCTGTTAAGGCGCTCCGGGGATGAGTTCTCCGACATCGCCCCGGTTTGGAACTGGCGCCATTTGCCGGGAACAACCACCTGCGATGACGACACCCCTCTTTTGGGGACCCATACCAGATTGCCATACAATAAGTCGGACCGTGTCTTTGGCGTTGTTGCTGGCGATATTATGGTGGTGGCGATGGAATATGACAGGGACTCGGTTTTCGCAAGAAAAGTTTGGGCTTTCTGCCCGGAAGGCGTTCTTTGTATGGGCAGCGGGATATCTTCTTTCCGCGATTCAAGGATAATCACCACCGTGGAGCAGGTTCGCAGAGCAGGGGAGATAGAGAACAAGAAAGGAATAATAACTCATAACGGAACGAGTTATGTGCCGCTTGGTGGCAGCGCTTTCAGTTTCGCGGGTGTTGTGGAAGGTCGCGGTTCGTGGATAGTCGCTGCTCCATATTTTTCGGATGAGGAGATTTGCGGGGATATTTTTGAAGTATATATCGACCATGGAATCCATCCCCGAAATGGTGGATACTCTTATTTCATGGCTCCCGGGTTGTCCGGGAAAGAGTCTGCCGCATATGTGGCAGGGAACATAGACATTATTAGCGATACTTCGGCAAGAATAGACGGAGTTGAGTTTACGGTAAACTGGGACAATTGTGAAATAATAATAGGTGAAGAAATGGCATACGAATCCAACTATTTCATCAGAGGAAGCCAGGCCCCTGTGGATATTGTAAAACCCGGACTGCAGCGGCAGATTCTTGGGTATAACAATGACCTTATGCTTGTCAAGGTTACGTTCGGCCCCGAGATGGTTGGCCAGCGGCCGCCTCTGCACAGACACCACCAAAGCCAGTCTTCCTATATCCTGAGTGGAAAATTCGAATTTCACTGCGGTGACAGGGAAGTCGTGGTCCTTGGCCCCGGAGACTCTTTTTATGTAGAGCCGGATGTTCCCCATGAGGCATATTGCCTGGAACCGGGAATTATCATCGACAGTTTCAATCCTGTCCGCGAGGACTTCCTTTGTAAAAAGTAAACAGTTTTCCAAACGCCTGGGGATGAAAAGAGTCTTTCTCGCTTCGCTTGGCCTCCTGGCCTCATTCGGTCTTCAGGCCCAAATCGCACATATCCAGCCTGAAAAGGCCGTTCTGGACGCTCCGTTCGGCATTCAGGACGAGACAAACTTCGCCGCTCCGCCCAAGGATTTCTGGCCTCAGACATGGTTCCACTTCATCGGCGACAATGTATCCAGGGAAGGGATCGAGGCGGACATGGAGGCCATCGCCGAAGCCGGGATTGCCGGCATCCAGTGGTTCCACGGCGCTTTCGGTGGCCGGTGGCCGGGAGTCGACAAGCCAATCATCCCCCTTTCTGAAGACTGGGACCGGGTGGTGGCTTTCATGGGAGAAAAGGCCCGCAGCCTGGATCTTAGACTCACCATACAGACATGCCCTGGCTGGGCGATGGCCGGCGGCCCCTGGGTGAAGCCGGAGGATGCAATGCGCGACCTCATCTGGAGCCGCACCGACGTGTCGGGAGGAGCATCCGGTATCGTCCTCCCCAAAGGGCAGCCCTCACAGGAGGAATGGCGCAACTATCAGGACATCTGCGTCCTGGCTTTCCCAACCCCGGAAGGGGATACAGGAGAACCCCTCGAACTGAAAGATATCAGGGCCGATGCGGCCTGGACAGCCCTTGTTAAGGGTGAAAAAGGCGTCTCGGAAAAGGTCTCGGGCACACACTGTGTCACATTCCGGGCCGATTCCCCACTTCGCAGTATGGAAATGCCGGCCGTACAGGAGTTGAACCACGCCTTCAGCTATACCCCTGGCGTAACCGTCGACCTGGTGGCATTCTGCCTGGACGGAATGCAGCGGGAGGTGGCCCACGTGCAGCTGCCTATGTCCAACTGGCAGGACAATGAACCCTTCGTGCTGGCGCTCAATGAGGTGCCAGGTGCGGTAGAGTACCGGCTCACTCTCACCAACGAGCACCCGATGAATCTGGCGTACCTGCGTTTTTACTCGGCCTCCAGGCAGAATGACTGGCGCTCCGCCGCCGGACGCACTCTGCGGGGCCGCGAAAACTGGCAGGAAAACGCCGTACGGATGCCTGAATCCTATGTGGAACCTGGGAAAGTGCTGGACCTTACCGACCGTATGACTCCTGACGGCCGTCTGGATTGGACCGTTCCTTTAGGCAAATGGACCATTCTCCGCTACGGACACGTGAATATCGGCTACAAGAACAGTCCCGCCCCGGAGATTGCCACCGGGTGGGAATGCAACAAACTGGACCCCAGAGGAGCCAGGGTGCAGTTCAATGGATATGTGGGCCGTCTTGCCGATGGCCCGCTCAATGGCAAGGTAGGCGGGATGCTGATGGACAGCTGGGAGTGCAACAACCAGAACTGGACTTCTGAAATGGAAGCCGAATTCGGCGCCCGCACCGGTTATGCCCTCAGGAAATGGTTGCCCGCCCTTTCCGGATATGTGCTGGGAAGTCCATCGGCCACGGCCCGTTTCCTGGGAGATTGGCGCCGTGTGAAAACCGACCTCTACAATGAGTATTTCTTTGAGGAAATGACCCGGCTGGCCCACGAAAAGGGCATGGATGTGCAGTATGAGGCCGCCGGCGGAGACGTATTGTCGACGGATTTCATGGAATTCTACAAGTATGCCGATGTCCCGATGACCGAGTTCTGGCACCCTTTGTCGGAAGGCTACGTAGGAGATCTCAACTTCAAGCCCATCAAGCCTGCGGCATCGGCCGCCCACCTCTACGGCAAGCGCCGCGTATCGGCCGAGAGCTTTACATCATTTGACCTGAATTGGGACGAGCACTGGGAAATGCTCAAGGAAGTGGCAAACCTGAATATGACTGAGGGCGTTACCCACAACGTGTTCCATACATATACGCACAACCCTCAGGTGGGCTTCCTGCCTCCAGGAACCAGTTTCGGAAGCAAGATAGGTACACCTTTCCTGCGTGGACAGACGTGGTGGAAGTATATGCCGTACTTTACGCAGTACCTGGCAAGAACAACCTATCTTCTGGAAAGAGGCCTTCCAATTGTGGATGTGCTGTGGTACACCGGAGACGAAGTCGGCAACCAGAGACCAAACCAGAAATACCCCTTCCCGAAGGGGTACAAATACGATTACTGCAACCCCGACGTATTGTTCAACCGCCTCAGGGTTGAGGACGGAAGGCTCACCACTCCGGAGGGTATTTCCTATGCACTGCTCTGGATTCCTGAAAACGATCGCCTGAGCGAAAAGACGGTGGAAAAATTGCAGGAGTTCATTGCGGCCGGTGTCAAAGTGCTCTTTGGGCCCACCATCACGGAGGGAAGTCTCCGGGCTTTTGGCCTGGAACCAAACATGGTTTGCGAAGAGGACCTTCTCTGGACCCGCCGCCAGGCGGAAGGTGCCCAGTGGTATTATATCGCCGCTCCTTCGGGCAGCGATTTCCACGGCACGGTAAAACTCAAGGCCTGCGGAAAGGCAGAGTTATGGGACGCTGTAAACGGAACTGTATCCGGCCTGGAAAGCACCGTGGATGGGGATTATCAGGTGGTCGAGCTGGATCTTGAACGTGCCGGGAACTGCTTTGTAGTCTTCCGCCCTTCGAGCTCTAAAGATCCTGTCCTGCAGATTTCAACAACCCGGGTCAAAGAACCGGGCGTCTGGACTATCAGTTTCCCCGAAGGTTGGGGCGCTCCTAAAAAGCC
>JAILDI010000215.1 GCA_024689525.1 Bacteroidales bacterium | reverse complement strand
CACATCGTCGGTGTCGTCCGAGCGGATGACAGTTCTAGCGAGAACCTCGCCGCGGCGGTTGACGATACCGCATTTGGAGGTTTGTCCACCGATGTCGATACCAATTACATAGTCCTGTACCATAACTTATGCCTTTTTAATCTTTGAACCGAGGATGGCGAAGTAGAGGATGAATGCAACGCATATTGCGAGCACCCAGTAGCTGGCCATGTAGCTCACCTTATCGGCAATGAAGTTCTGCAGGAGCGGGACGATACCGCCACCCACGACCATTGCCATGAAGATACCGGAAGCACGCTCGGTTGCAGTGCCCAGGCCTTCCACGGAAAGGTCGAAGATCGTACCCCACATAACGGAAGTGCAGAGGCCGCAGAGTACCAGCAGCAGGGCTGCGATGGGAACGACTGCCATTTCAAAGCCGTGACCGTTGAACACGGGCATCTTCACGCTTGCGGAATTGCCGAGGAAGATGGCAAGGATGATGAGCACCAGAGCCACTGCGGAAACGCAGGTGAGCTGAGCCTTGGACGATACCTTGCCGGAGATGAGGCTGGATACCAGACGGCCGATGAGCATAAGGAACCAGTACGTACCTGCCACGAAGCCGGCGATCGCCACGGCGGTGGAGGGATCCATACCTGCGCCCTTCACAGGGTCTGACAGATAGAAGTTGAGGGTCCCGGGGATACCTACCTCAACACCCACATAGACGAAGATGGCGATTGCGCCCAGGATGAAGTGTTTGTACTTCATGGGGTTGTCCACCTGGCCTTCCACCTGCTTGATTTCCGGGTTCTGGATAGGGACGAAGAGCAGGATTACGAATGCCACTGCGAATACGCCCATTGCCATGAACATAAGGGTGTTCACGTCGGAGATGAGGGTGTCCTTTGTGAGGGTGCCGATCATCGAGCCCACGAGCATAGGGGTGAGGGTACCCATCAGGGAGTTGAAGGAACCGCCGATCTGGATGTACTGGTTGGAACGCTTGCCGCCCAGGATCTTGAGCATGGGGTTCACCACGGTGTTCAGCATGCACACCGAGAAGCCGCAGATGAATGCGCCAAGGAGGTACACGAAGAAGCTGAACGGAATCTTGCCGGTGCCGGGATTCACAACGCCGGAGAGGAACTGTACGAACACACCAAGGAGACCTACCAGGAGGGCTGCCTCGATAGTGAACTTGTAACCTTTCTTCTTGAGGAGGTTACCGGCGGGAATACCCATAATGGCATAAGCCAGGAAGTTCATCATGTTACCCATCATACCAAGGGTGTTGGATCCGTTGATACCGGGCTGCATTTTCCAGATGTTTCCGATCGGGGCCGCAAGGTTGGTCACGAAGGAAATCATACCGAACAGGAATATCATCGTGATGACTGCAATGATATTTCTGTTTCCATTTTTGTCAGACATAATTGGTTTTTGGTTTTATGTAAAAAAAATATTGGCTTGAAATATCTCTCAAATATAGTAAAAAGAATCCAAAAATCACAACAGTTTCGTGAGAGCTTCGTAATACCTCTTTGAAACCGGGATGGACGGAACGCCCTCGCGCCTGAGCTGGGCCACCGCATATCCTGCCGGGTCTTTCTTCACAAGTTCCACATGCTCAGGGTTTATGAAGTAGGAACGGTGGCATCGCACCAGCCCGTGACGCGTAAGATTGTCCTCCAGAGCGCGCATGGACGAGCGCAGGCAAAAATCTTTCACCTTCTCATTGTCGGTGTGGATGATGTGCACGTAATTCTCCTCCGCCTGGATATAGAGGATGGCCTTGGACGACACGATGAGCTTGATGCGCTTCTGGTCGTCGTAGAACCTTATCAATGTCTTGTCGTCCACAATGGGGGCCGATGCCGCCGCGCGTCCCAGCACCACTCTTTCCACCATCAGGTTGATGATGGCGTAGGGATATATGACTATCGCCGCAAGATAACCCACGCACCTTATCATCACGGTGAAGTACGGGATGGTCCCCGACCAGCCGATGCCCAGCGGAATCGACAGGAACATTCCGGAGAAGACAATTTCCAGGGCACACCATAATATATATTGCGGCCAGCTGAGGTCCAGCACGCGGCGCAGGATGAATATGAGCATCCGGGAAATGGTGAGCACGCCCAGCACGATGAGCGTCATTATGATGAGGTTCAGCGTATAGCGTCCGCTCCCCACCCCCAGGAACTCGTCAATTCCGAAGGGATTATATAATAAGGTAAACAAAAACAGGAATACCGGTATCACTATAAAATGTATACAGTGAACCGGCATTCTGTAGTATGGCGACGAAATATTCTTCATATCCGCGGGTTTAGGTCGTACTCACAAAGATAATACTTTCGTCCCAAAAATCCCGCTTTCGTCCCAAATTTTATGTTTTTTGTCACATATTACAGCGTGCAGCTATAAGAACCGGGGCCATATTCCTTCGCCTCAGCTACCATCGACTCATAGTTTCAAAAGGTTTGTGAGGTACTCGCCGATGCGGTCCAGCCAGGTGTAGCTGCCGGTGCCCGGGGAGGCGGTGCGCTGGAAGCAGTGGGGACGCAGGGCCAGGGTGTGGAGTTCGCTCTGGATGCCCATACTGCGCATCTTCTCCCATACTTTCACGGAGTTCATCGCGGCCCAATAGTCGGCATCGCCGTGGATGAACAGCATAGGGGCCGTATCCAGGTCGAAGGAGAATTCCGGCACCAGCACGGCGCCGTCGTCGTTGCCGCCGGTGGTGTTGTGCTCATCTATTCCGTCGGTGAGTGCATAAGCCGGATAGATGCCTATGCCCCACTGAACATTGCAAGGGAGTTTGTCGATGTCATCGATACGCGCATAAGAATTGTGGCGGGAGGAAGTAACGCCCATAAGCGTGAGATGTCCACCTGCCGACGACCCCATAATACCTATCCTATCCGGGTCCAGGCCCTTTTCGGCGGCCTCGCTCCTGACGATGCGTATGGTACGCTGCAGGTCCTGCCATGCCGTTGTGTGCTTGGCCAGAGGAGCTGCCGGGCGTGGCGTACGATACTTGAGAGTAACCACCGTGATGCCCATAGCATTCAAATATCTGCGGGCAGGGGCAACTTCAAACCCGTCCGGGTCGTTACCTAAGTAAGAGCCTCCTGAATAGATAATCTGAATGGCATCGGTCTTACGGACTGCCGGGATATGCCATTCAATATAAGGAACGCACTGGTTCTCCTGGAAGTCGGGAGTCTTCCCTTCCGGCCAGATAAACTCCTTGCTGTATTCAGCCCTGTCCTCGTCACTTGTAAACCGTTCCAACAACTTCACTTCTGGCCCCAGAGGCCCCAGGAAGCCCATTTGAGTGAGAAATTCCAGCGCCCGGTCAAACCCGTAAGCACCATGTTTCTTGTTTGGATACAGGTGCAGTTCGGCCGGAATGCCCATACTGCGGAGCCGTCGGTACACCAGCGTGGAGCCGTTGGGAGAATACTTGTCGATGCCGCCATGATGCAGGCTCATCGGACAGGTTTTCTCATCGAACTTGAACAGGCTGCTCAGGCTTACATCGGCCCCATATCCTTCGCGTGAAGCGGGCGTGCCGAACTCATCGGCATCGGAAGTGATGTACGCCGGGGCGTTCACGATGGCGATGTTGATATTGCAGGGAATATCGTCGATCTTGTCGATTCTCTCATATGCCGGAGTCAGCGAATTTGCAGCCAGAAGCAGGCTCAGATGCCCTCCGGCCGACATTCCCACCACGCCGATCCTGTCAGGGTCGAAGCCGCGCTTTGCCGCCTGGCTCCGCACCATTCGCACTGCGCGCTGCCCGTCTTCCCAGGCCGTCTTGTAATATGGAAGACCCTCCGGACGCGGCGTCCTGTACACGAAATTCACGCACTGCACTCCCCTGGCCGTGAGTTCCTTGTGCCAAAGGTCGATGAGCGATACGTCGCACGTGTTGTTGTATCCGCCTCCGGATATCAGGATCATACAGGTGCCGTTGGGATTCGCGGGGGCATCGAACCAGTCCAGATAAGGCCTCCGGAACTTGTCCGGATTGAATTTTGGCTGGCTGGTTTCCGATGTCATCGCGGCAATCTGCTTGTCGCTCGCATCCGGCATCTTGCCCTTGGGCCAGATGTATTCCCTCTGCTGTGCCAGCATCGAAACGCTGAGCCACAGGCTTGCAATGATTAGTACGATTTTTTTCATGCCGAAAGATAACAATAATCTATGACAAGGCAATCACAAACGCGGGTGATTTGTTCCGCTGCGGGAAATTTCGTAAATTTGTGGCTCGTAAAACGAATGACAATGGCATACTACGAACTCAACGAGCAGGAAATCGGCCGCAGGGAATCCCTGGCCAAGCTGCGTGAACTGGGAATCAACCCATATCCGGCACCACTGTATCCGGTGAACGCCACCACAAAGGAAATCGCCGATAACTTCAAGGAAGGCGACACCACCTACCAGGACGTCTGCCTTGCGGGCCGCATTATGAGCCGCCGCATAATGGGCGCAGCGTCGTTTATGGAGCTGCAGGACAGCGAGGGCCGCATCCAGGTGTATGTGAAGCGCGACGAGATTTGCCCGGAGGAAGACAAGACGATGTACAACACCGTGTTCAAGAAACTCCTGGACATCGGCGACATCATCGGCATCAAGGGCTTCGCCTTCTTCACCCAGACGGGCCAGTTGTCCGTCCACGCCAAGGAACTCACGGTTCTTTCGAAATCGCTACGGGTCCTTCCCATTGTAAAGGTCGATGCCGACGGCACCGTGCACGACAGCTTCGAGGATCCCGAGCTCCGCTACCGCCAGAGGTATGTCGACCTTGTGGTGAACCCGCAGGTGAAAGACGTGTTCGTAAAGAGGGCCAAGATCATAGCCACTATGCGCCGGTACTTCGACGCCGCCGGCTGCCTGGAGGTGGAAACCCCCATCCTGCAGCCCATTCCCGGCGGTGCCACCGCGCGCCCCTTCATAACCCACCACAATGCCCTGGACGTGGATATGTATATGCGTATCGCCAATGAGCTCTATCTGAAGAGGCTCATCGTGGGCGGCTTCGCAGGCGTATACGAGTTCGCAAAGGACTTCCGCAACGAGGGTATGGACAAGACGCACAATCCGGAATTCACCTGCGTGGAACTCTACGCCGCGTACAAGGACTATTTCTGGATGATGGAATTCATCGAGAAGATGCTGGAAGAAGTGGCAGAGGCCACCGGAGGCGTGAACAAGACCATCATGGGCAACGAGATTTCCTTCAAGGGCCCTTATCGCCGCCTTCCCATCCTGGATGCCATCAAGGAGTATGCCGGGGTCGATGTGAAGGGCATGAACGAGGAGCAGCTGCGCGCCACGTGCAAGAAACTCAACGTGGAGGTCACTCCCGAAATGGGTGTGGGCAAGCTCATCGACGCAATCTTCGGCGAATACTGCGAGAAGAATCTCATCCAGCCCACCTTCGTCATCGACTATCCGGTGGAAATGTCGCCTCTCACCAAGCGCTGCCGCCACGACAATACCCTCACGGAGCGCTTCGAGCTCTTCGTCTGCGGCAAGGAACTGGCCAACGCCTACAGCGAGCTGAACGACCCCATCGACCAGTTGGAACGCTTCGAAGAGCAGGCCGCCCTCAAGAGCAAGGGTGACGACGAAGCCATGTACATCGACTATGACTTCGTGCGCGCACTGGAGTACGGCATGCCCCCCACCTCCGGCGTGGGTATGGGCATAGACCGCCTCACCATGTTTATGACGGGCGCGGAAACCATCCAGGACGTGCTCTTCTTCCCCACAATGCGTCCTGAAAAGTTTTGAACGCTGAGCTAATCACATCGGCAAAGAACCCCAAGTTCAAGAACCTTCTGTTGCTGCAGGAGAAATCCAAAGCACGGCGGGAGCAGGGGCTCTTCGTCGTCGAGGGCCGCCGCGAACTGGAGCACTGCATAGAGGCGGGGTATACAGTTAGGACAGTTTTCGTTTGTTCCGAAATATTCGGCAATGCCGATTTCGGGACAAACACAATTGAACTTCCTGCTGAATTGTATCGCAAGGCGGCGTATCGGGAGGGAACCGAAGGGATTATAGCGGAGGTGGAGGCGCGGGCCATCGGCCTTGACGAGCTGGAGCTGCCCGAAAATCCCCTCATCGTGGTGCTCGAAGCCGTGGAGAAGCCCGGAAACCTGGGCGCGATCCTGCGCAGTGCCGATGCCGCCGGCGCCGACGCCGTAATCGTGTGCGACCCCCTCACCGACCTCTACAACCCCAACCTCATCCGCGCCAGCATCGGCGCCATCTTCACCGTGCCCACCGTGGCCGCTTCATCGGAAGAAGTAATCCCCTGGCTCAAAGCCAAGGGAATCCAGATACTCACGGCACAACTGCAGGACTCTTCACTCTACTACGACACGGATATGTTCCGCGGCACCGCCATCGTCATGGGCACGGAATCCACCGGCCTCTCCG
>JAILDI010000209.1 GCA_024689525.1 Bacteroidales bacterium | reverse complement strand
CGGGCGGCATTGCGCATCGCGGTAGCGGAGATGTTGTTGGACACGCGCATCAGGTCGTACAGCGAAGTCGTGTTGAGGTTGGCGGCATTCGCAAACTGCTCGAACTGGCCGGGATACAACTTCTGGAACTGCTGGGCGACCTTGTCGGCAATCCCGAACAAGGCGGCGAAAACCAGGAAGTCCCGCCACACGCCGACCTCGATGGCACCACGCTCCTTGCTGAGCGTGAAATCCTTCAGGTAATTCTCGAATTCGATCAGATGGCATGCTTCCACCTGGCCTTCAGGCGAGCAGGTGTCACCCTTGACCAGCAGATGATGGTCCTGGAACCATTTGCGTCCCCGGGTCTTCTCCCGTTCGGGAATATTGGAGACCCGCTTGAAGGACTTCTTGGACCATTTCTCGAACTCACCTTCCTCCAGGATGAGATTGTCGCCGCTGGCTTCCCGGACCATCTTGTACAGATCGTTTTCCACGGCCTCCGGGAAAGTCTTTTCCTTCTCGAACGAGAGGTTCACGTGGTTGCTCTTTTTGGGATCGGGCAGCACGGTCACGACACCGTCCAGCACCCAGCGGAGGAAGTATGCGCCGATCAGGTTGTTCGAGAAGTCGTTGCTCTCCATCCGGTCACCCTTGACGAGGGCGTAGTAGGCCGCGGACAGATTGCCACCCAGCGGCACGTCCCGGTACCAGCCGTTGATCTTGTGCTTGCCGTAAAAACTCTTCTTGTACTTCAGGCCGAACACATGGTAGGTGATGAACAGGTACAGGAAGTAGAGGATGGCCAGGATGAACATCCCGGTCGGTGACAGGAAGAAGACGATCAGGAATCCGAAGACAGTCAAGATCTCCTCGACAACATCCCAGAAGGTCTTTTTCGGGGTATAGTCGCTGCCGTCCATGGCCTGCGCCTGCACGGACTCGAAGTCCTTGTAGCTGACCGCGGGCGTGAGCAGGTCCGGATCGAAGCGGACCAGCACCGTCATGGCGCTGTTCGTACCGAAAGGAGCCGTGGATTCCGCGCGGATCGCCCCGCCCTCCACGAAAATCTCACTGTTGGAACGGTAGCCCCACACCTTGACATTGTCCTGGGTCCATTCCGGTCCGCCGGTCTCGTTGAGGATCATGACCTTCACATGCTTCGGCGGAGCGGAGAGGCCCGGGTTGACGAAAGTGAAATACAGGCCGTTCCAGTCCCCCATCTTCATCACCAGGCCCGAGACCTTGTAGGAGACCGTCCACACATGGTCACCGTAGTCCCCCTGCCCCCAGCAGAGCTCCACGCCGTTGTGCTTGCGCACGATGCCGCAACGACCCGCTTTCTGCTCACGGGTTCGGTCGGTATCCCAGCCGTCACCTTCCGCAAAGAAGGGCTCCCCGTTTTCGCTGACAGTCAAGTCGGTGATCTCCATCGGGCGCAGGTTGTCGAAGGGAAGGTAGAACTCCGTCCCCGAGACGACGTTGACATCCCATACCTGCGTGATGGTGGCGCTGCCGTCGGCATGCACCACCACCGTCTCATCGATATCCCGGATCTGCTGGGCAAAGCCGGAGACCGCCAGGCACAGCAGTGCCAGCAGCGGAAGCAATCTTTTCCTCATCGGCCGTTATTGAGAGATGAATACCCGGAAAGACATGTCTCCCGGACGGTCGCCCGTGTACAGGTCGGATGCCGTAACATAAATCCAGACCGTTCCTTCGCTCCATTCGTAATCCACGAATGTGGTGTAGAAGTAGTCATTCCCGTCCGTTCCGGTCGTCACTTCGGTACGGATGCAGGGCAGCGGGGTCCAGACGTCCACCCCGTTGTTCTCGCCGGGATAGCAGCGGGAGACCTGGACATTGCCGTTGGTCACCACATAGCGCGTGATATCCCGGGCGTCCAGGATGGCCCGGAAGGAGTCGCCCCACAGTTGCCACTGGCTGGAATACACGTCATAGTCCAAGGTGGTCACTTCAGTACCCGGCACGAAAACCTTCTCGGTGCAGCCCGCCAGGGACAGGCATGCGACCAGCAGGATAAGAAATACGTTTTTCGTTTTCATGGTGTCTGATCTTTTGACAAATGTAACTAAAAAAAGCAGGAAAACCGTTGCCTGAAGGAGTGATCTGCAAAGACCGGGCCGTTTGGCCCATTACTCCTCCACGCGGGAGAATACCAGCTCCTCGAAGTGGCCCAGCCGGACAAAGGTGCCGTCGTTTTTGTAGAAATACAACGCTTCGGAGCCTTCCTCATCCGTGACGGTCAGGTTCCCGCGACGGTATTTATACGTGCCGGCAAATTCGCTTTCGGATTCGCTCGCCGGGATCCGGGTTACCGTCCCGTCGGCGTTCATGTACATGGCCGGGTGCTCCGGAAGATAAGACCGCTCCCGGACCACCACGTCCTTGGCCGTGGTGAATTCCAAGGTGTGCGTAATGGTCATCGTGCCGGCATCGGCCACGAAGGTTTTTTCTACGGCAATCCATTTGGTGCCCTTCAGGACAGGATTCTTACACATGGCACAACTAGCTGAACAAAAGAGAATAACAATAAGCACAAAGATGTGCGGCAGGCTGTATTTTGACATGGCTCCGTTTGATTATAGCGCTAATATAATGAAAAAACGGCAATGAAAAAAACTTAGCCGAAGACAATCGTGCGGTTCTTGTAGGTCAGGATCTTCCGTTCGATGTGCTTGGTGACGGCCCGGCTGAGGACGATTTTCTCCAGATCGCGTCCTTTCAGCACCAGGCTGTCGGGCTTATCCTTGTGCGTAATGCGCACCACGTCCTGTTCGATGATGGGGCCGGCGTCCAGCTCCCGGGTGACGTAGTGGCTCGTAGCACCGATGATTTTCACGCCGCGCTCATAGGCCTGGTGGTAGGGCTTTGCCCCCACGAACGCCGGCAGGAAAGAGTGGTGGATGTTGATGATGTGGTGCGGATATTCCGCGATGATATCGTCGCCGATGACCTGCATGTAGCGCGCCAGCACGATGAAACTGATGCGCTCGCGGCGCAGCAGCTCCATCTCCTCCTGCTCCACCTGCGCGCGGTTGGACTTGTCCGGGGCGATGCTCCATACATAGAACGGAATGCCGAACTGGTCGGCGACATAGCGCAGATCCTCGTGGTTGGAGATGATGCAGGGGATGTCCACATCCCATTCGCCCGCCCTGTAGCGGGCCATCAGGTCATAGAGGCAGTGGCTCATCTTGCTCACGAAGATGGCCATCCGGGGACGTTCGTCACTGAAGAAGATGCTGGAAGTCATCTCGTAACGCTCCGCGAACAGTTCGTCCACGACTTCCTTGATGTGCTCTCGGGGAATGAAAAATCCTTTGAGTTCCCACTCGATACGCATGAACAGGCGTCCTTCGATGTTGTCCACGTACTGGTCGATATAGACGATATTGCCGTGATTGCGGGTGATGAATCCCGTCACATCCGTGATGATTCCCTGCCGGTCAGGACAATGCAGCAGGATAATGGCCTTTCCTTCCATCATAATACATTACACTCTAACGGCGTGCAAGTTACAAAAAAACCAGCACCGAAGCAATAATAAAAAAACCGCCGTAAGTATGCGCCAGGTCCGTTGTGGGACAGGCGGCCCTTCTTCTCCACGTTCTCGTTGCAAAGGTCGCAGGTAAGAGGCCCGGCTGCTGGGATGGTGGCATCACCTTGCGTAGCGGGAAAAAAGGATGGGGACACCTCTAAAGGGATAAACCTTGTCCTTCTTGTACCCGGCTGCTTCTCATAGCCAGCGGACGGACTGGCGGCAGTGATTCTTTTTGAGTTATTATTGCTTGTATTTATTTTTGCATCATATTTGCAGTACAAACGACAAAACGATACGTATTATGACATCCATGACTATACGAGTTGACGAGCAGCTGAAAAAGAACTTCGATGTCCTTTGTGACCAGTTTGGCCTCAGCAATACCGCGGCCCTCACTCTTTTTATGAAGGCCGTTGTCCGCGAGCGCAGAATCCCATTCGAGATCAAGGCAGAAACGGAAGCTGAAGTAAGACGCAAAGGCTGGGAGGCCTTCCTTCAGATGCGCGAGACGGCCATCGCCAATGGTGCAGCCGACATGACGCTGGATGAGATTAACGAAGAGATTCGCGCAGCACGAAATGGCAAATAAGGGGATGAGCCTTTCCCGGATCCCAAGGACGTAGTCTTCTACGAGGTGGCTTTGTCCAAGGAAGATGCGTATCTGGTCACCGGGAACATCAAACACTTCCCCAAAAAGCCGTTCGTCGTTACTCCGGCGGAGATGCTTGCTATTATTGAAGGAGATAACAGGTAAGGGCCTGATTCTTTGACATCTTCGCATTCAGCATAAAGATATTCCGCGAGATTTGTTTATATTTGAATCCCAGTTATCGTAACAGTAGTGTAGAATGACGTTGGTTATCAAATGGTGGCGGAATGCCTTCTTTCTTTGTGCGGGCCTTTCGGCGATGGTGTCCTGTAGTACCCCCAACCGGAATTGGGAAAGCAACCCTGACAACGACAGGATCGTCCATGTTTGCGGGACGATTGACCATCTGTCCCCGCGGGATGTGAGAATCTGCCTTGCCGGGACGGATTACACGCATAGCGACAGTTATTATACCATCCCGGTAAAGGAAGGACGTTTCTCCTCCGACGTCCCCTTGAATCCGGAGCAGGTTTACGAACTGTTGATTCCTTGGGAAGAGCATTATCATTCCTGTCGTTACCAGGTTTTCTTCGCATGCCAGGACACGTTGCGGTTTATCTACGACGCCAGGGAGGACAATTATGCGGCGCCGGATTTGATTCTCAATCCGGAGGGAAGCAATTCGGATTATCTGGCCTTCAAGGCCGAAAAGGCAAGGCGCTTTGCCGAAGAGAGAAAATCCCTTCAGGAGGAGTATCAATCCATCAAGGACAATTATTGGTCCGCCGAGTTTGAAAGTCTTAACCAACAAATGAATGACAGGGGCCTTGACCGTTATGCCCGGGACTCTATAAAGCTACTTCTGGGACAGATGTGCGAAGACAGGACCGCATATACCCCGGAAGGCCGGGCGTATCTGGCGAAGAATGATCAAGTGGAAAAGATGGGATTGGATTTTGCCAAGGATTATCTTTCGGCCAGGTTGCCTTCTCTCGGCCATTTCGAGATTGCCTATGAGTCCATACAGACGGCATCGGCACAGGATTACGATTATCAAGCTTGGTTGAAGACGTATGAGCAGGTATATGCCGACAAGTTTGAAAAAAGCAATTTACATCAACTGGTCAGCGGTGTCATCGCGGCCACGAGTGTCCGCGAGGGTGGGCGTTTCGTCGATTTCACCCTCCCGGACAAGGACGGGGTCCAGCGCACCCTGTCTCAACTGATCGGGGGGAAATATGCCGTTCTTGAATTCTGGGCAACCTGGTGCAGCCCTTGCATCACGACACGTCATACCATCCGGGAGTTGTACGACCAGAATCGTGACAAGGATTTCACGGTGGTGGGAGTCGCAAGGGAATTCCGAAACGATTCGAAATGGCGGTCATTCATTGAGAAAGACGGCGCAGGCTGGACAGACCTGCTCGCCATGGAGGAATACCATTCGGTGGGAGATGCATATGGATTGAGAGAAAAAGCGGGGTCCGTTTTCTTGATAGACAAGGAGGGTATCGTCATCAAGATCAATCCTGCCAGGGAAGAGATTCAAGCCGTTCTGGATGCCCCACCCACAGCGCAATGATG
>JAILDI010000190.1 GCA_024689525.1 Bacteroidales bacterium | reverse complement strand
TCCAACTGATTAAGGTACTTTTTGGCCGTATTGACACTCTTAATTGTATCTGACATAAGGTTCTTAGGACGGATATAGGGCTGTTCAAACAGCTTGGAAAGGTTGAGTCTGGCCAGTGGAAGTTTGTTCTCCCGGATGAGTCTTTCCGTCTTTTCCATCAAAGAGCGGATACGGTTTATCTTTTCAATGGTGTATTCCGATGTCTGGGAAACGGCTTCAAGCATATAAAGAATCCATGCCTTCCAGTTCCTGAGGCCAGTCACGCTATTAAGTGCATAATAGTATGCATCCTTGTTCTGAAGAATATAGGCGCTCAGATAGAGGATGGGCAGATCCAGGAGCCCCTTTTGAATCAAATAGATAATGCATAGGATTCGGCCTGTCCTGCCGTTGCCGTCCCGGAATGGATGGATGGCTTCAAACTGATAGTGAGCCATTGCCATTTTGAGGAGCGGGTCAATGGGGAAGGCAGAATCGTCGTTCAGGAAGTCAATCCACTCGGCCATCTTTTTTTCCACGACTCCTTTTCCTCTAGGGGGAGTATAGACGGTTTCCGCAATTAAGGACCCCCAACCTCTCTTTTTGATTACAATTTCTGCCTGATATGGACGAATTCCTTCGTGCGTCTGTTTGACTTGATGGAAGATGTCAACGACTGTTTCGACGCTTAGGTTTTTCTCTTTTTTGATGTCCTGGAAACCTTTCCAGAGAGCCTCCCTATAGTGTAGAATCTCCTTGGCCGGCCCCTCCAAGTAGTCATCTTCCTGGTAGGATAGTCTACGATAGAGCTCATCGTCTGTGGTAAATATATTCTCAATGGCACTACTGGCCTTTGCTTCCCGCAAGGCAATGGTATTGACGAAGATGGTCTGGTTGGGGAGCGTGGCCGCCAAGCCTTTTAACTCGGCCAGCCGTCTGCTTGCTTGCACCAGTTTGGCCCCGACTTCCTCATCCAGATATAATGACGTTTCAGGAGGAAGGGGCGGAAATTGGTTGTAAGGAGTATGTCTTTCGTATGCTTCCATTTTGACAGTTTTCTTTTCAATTGTCAAAAATAGCAAAAATTTGACAGATTGCAAAATTTCTGTCAAAAAACCGGCCCTCGAAGAGGCCGGCTTGTGCGGGTGAAGGGACTCGAACCCATACGCCGTGAGGCACCAGATCCTAAGTCTGGGTTGTCTACCAATTCCAACACACCCGCGAATTGGGTTGCAAAGATAAGAATTATTTTGCGAATTCCATACACGACCATCCTTCGCGGCGGGAAGTGCCCACAAAAGACAGGCCCAGGGAGAGGGCGCGCTCCATCAGTGCAGGCTCATCGGCCTCGTAGAAGCCGCTCATAAGGAGATGACCACCCCGACGGAGGGAGCGCACATAGGTGGGCATATCGTCCAGGAGGATGTTGCGATGGATGTTCGCAAGTATTACGTCGTATGCCCCCATCTGAAGAAGGGAGGCGTCGCCGCAGGCGGTTTCCACGCGGGTGCCCACGCGGTTCCAGCGGGCGTTGCCCCAGGCGGAGCGGGCGGCCACTGCGTCGATGTCCACGGCGAACACCTTGCGCGCACCCATCTTGGCTGCCAGGATGGCCAGGATGGCCGTTCCGCAGCCCATATCCAGCACCGACAAGCCCTTAAGGCCAAGCCCCAGCATCCGCTGTATCATCATATATGTAGTATGATGCGAACCCGTTCCGAACGCCATCTGCGGGTCTATCCATATATTATATCGCGTGCGGGGGACGTCACCATTGAGCGGCGCCTTGATGGTCACTACTCCATCGACCACTATCGGCTTAAACCCTTCCTCCCAACTCCGGTTCCAGTTGCGGGAAGGCATCAACGCAACATCAAAGCCGGCCACGCAGTCATACCCGCTCAAAACGGCCTTCAAGGCCTGCGCATTATAAGACTCACGCGGAATATATGCCTTAAGGAACGGTTCTTCCGTCAAAAAGGAATCATACGGAAGCTCGGAGAGTTCCGCGCACAGGATTTCCGCCATTTCCTCGCTGAACGGCTCCAGGCGGAGGCTCACCTCAAGATAGTCGTCACTGCTGAACATCGTCGTCGTCCTTTTTCATTTCGCCCTTCCGGGATGCATTCTCCTCCTCGGTGAGAACCTCGCCACGCAGCCGCTCAAGCCGCTCTTCGATGCTTTCCTCCGGATCCTCGTGCGCTCCCAGAATCATCATCACCGAATCCCTGAAATGCGTATTCTCAGTGGTATCAATCTCTGAAGTATAGTTCAACCGCGCCATCTCATCGGCAATCAGATTCTGGTTGCGGTTCTCCTCCATCGCCTTTTCCACGCCGATGTCGAAGATATTATGGATGGAGCCAACAAGGTTGTACTGCACGTCGTGGATCTGCGACGTGAACACTGGCACATTCGCGCTCCTGTACTTCGGCCATCCCAGTCCCCATTTTATATGGTTGAAGTCCTGTCCCCACATATTGACGCCGAACTTCACCAGAACCGGCGACTTCAACACGGAGAAATGATACCGGAACGATTCGTCCATATTCTGTATTCCGCTGGCGGCCAGCATATACCTGTCCACCGACAGCACAAACGGGAACACCTCCAGGGTATTGTCCCTGATCATTCCGGTGACGGACATATTGTCGATAACCGCTTCCCTGCGGTTGCGGAACAGCAGCAGTGAAGCTATGCGCCTGAACTCCTTGCTGTTGCGTATCGACAGATCCTTTCCGGAAATCTTCATTATACCGTCGATGCTGGACGTGATGAAGTTCATATTGGTGTCCAGCTCCGACGTGGCCGCAACCTCGCAGTCCAGGTATCCGCCGAAGCTCTTGAGCATAGGCGTAATGGTGTCCAGGGCCGGGAACAGGTTGATAACCTTCTCCGCCGTGACATCGACCAGATTCAGGTCGAATCCCGCCTTGATATCGTCCTTGGCCAGGGTGGAATAGAAGCCCTCGAAGTAGATATCGCCCATATTGGAGGTTGCCACCGTGTTGGTAATCTGCATCGTGCGCTGCTTGATTGCAATGTCCGACGCCGCCCAGGTGACCATCAGGCTATCGTATTTGATCCGGTTGGCCTCCAGGCCGATATTGGCGATGAGGTTGCCCGGAACCACCACCAGGGCATATTTCACGCTGTCCGGGATCTCCGCGTCCTTGATCTCATCCCCGACGGCCTTATCCATCCCCTCCGTCTGCGACCAGGCATAGGCCCTCATAATTTCATTAGCGTCGATATAGTCCGATGTGACGTTGGCATCGACCCTGATAAGCCCCCGGCGCAGAAGTGCACGCCTTAGCCCTGAAATATTGACATTAGCGCTGATATCGGACTCTCCCGACCTCAGAGTAAGACTGTCGATGACCACCTGGTCGTTGCTGAACGAGCCTCCCATCGAGGAAATGCGGTTCGCAAGAGGGAAATCCGGAATCCTGAACCTGCCCCTGTCAAGGCCGATGCTGCCGCTGAAATCCCAATCCCGCACATAATGCGCGAGGCCTTCGCCCACCTTTATGTCGATGTCGTGCTGACGGAATTCCGCCTCCTGCATCCACACCGGCAGCCTGCGCGAACGGCGTAAGACCGCGATGATCGAATCCCTTGGCACTCCGGGATAAACCCTCTGCAGGGAATCCAGATAATGCTGCCTGCGGGAATTCGCCCTGGCCACTGAGACATGCGGCCTTGCGGCAAGGCTCAGGCTCAGATCACCCAAAAGGGCCGATATGCTCGCCTTGTCGCGCACTGCCAGGCGATGCGCCTTTAGGCTGGCGCTTATTGCCTGCGGCCCGCCCTGCGCCAGTTTCACGAGATTATTCGTATTGATGGAAACCCCGTGCCCGCGCACGCTCATATTCTTTCCGGAACGCAATGACAGCGTATCCAGAAAAGCATTGATGCCAAGCGTCTTCCGGTTTTTACCCACTGTACGGAATGTAAGGGTGCCGCTGGGAATAAACGCGGTGATAGAATCCGGCTGGTCGTAAACGCGCAGGTATCTTGCCTTTGCGCGGCAGTTAAGGTCGATATTGCTTATGCCTCCGGGAGCGCTGAGGCGCGACACATAAGTGCTGGCGCCGATAGTGCCGCTAAGCGTGCCCGTACCGGTGATGCCATCCTCGGCCGTAAAGGTCTCCAGAATAGCAGCCAGATCGGCATTAATTCCTCCGTGAAGGTCGATGAACGGGTCTCCGCCCAGAGTGTCGTCCACACCGCCCTTGAGATTGAGGGAGACGCCGAAGACATCCAGCATAAACTTCTGAACATCGACATTCAGTTTGTAATATTCGTCGGTGGCGGCGGCCAGGTCGATTTCCGTGTAGCCGCGGTAAGGGATGTCCTCGTAGGCGATGTCCGTGCGCGGCACGCGAAGCCTGGCCGTGATGTCCGGGATGCGGTTTTCCGTCGGCACAAAGTCGCCATCACAGTTTGCCTGGAGCGACAGGACGGCATTCGTGTGTATCTTGCGGAGCTCAGGTATCAAGGCTCCGTAATCATTGGCAATGGCAGTAAGCGGACAGTCATCGATCTTAGCGCTGGCATTTACCGTAGTACGGTCCCCGCGAAGGATGACGTCGCCCTGCGCCTGCAGCACCAGCGATGCGGCATTGAGCGCGGCCGTATCGACCTTCACCTCAACCGCGCCATCCTCCCTGTCCGGGAGTGAACCCTGAGCCAGAAGGCCGATGGGAAGTGCCATCCTGCCATAGGTTGCCGATGCGATGTGGGCCTTGGACTGGGCGTCCAGCACAAGGGATTCGCTGCCGCCGTGCAGGCCCAGATGGTCCAGGCCCAGCGCCAGGGTGTCTGCGGGAAGGCGTCCGGAAACGAACAGGCTGTCCACGTCCAGGCCCCAGCGGGTGTGGAGGATATCGGCAGTGTTAAGGTTGCCCTTGAACACTATGTCCTTCATAGCAATGAGGGCGTGGAGCGTATCCTTGGGGTTGGTATACACCACGTACGGGCGCTCCAGCAACCCAGCCTTGCGCACGATGATAGGCATTGACTCCTTCGAAGTGGTGTCCTTCTGGCTACTGGGGAGCTTGATTATATCCCAGTTGGCCGCGGTTGAATCGTAATAGTGGGCGAAAACGCGCGGGGAATATACCAGCGCTCTGCGGATATCCACTTTCTTGTCCAAAAGGGCAAGCGCGTTGACGGACACGTCCAGTTTGCGGATGGATGCCAGAGTGTCTTCCACATCCCCGCGGCCGCGGTTCACAAGTGCGAAGCGGCCGGTTTCCGTGCAAAGGGCATCGTACTGGGCAAATTTGTCGTGCGGGTAGGTGACGGACAGGCCGTCGGCAAGAAGATTAAGGTAAGGGAAACTGCGGAAAACGGAAGCACGCACTTTGTCCACGTGCACGGTGCCGTCCACATAATCCGCCGCATATTTGTTAACCAGGCGGGTGAGGAATCTGGGGCTGAGGATAATCTGCACTGTAATGAGCAGCAGCAGGAAAAAGCCCAGAATCCCCAGCAGGACGTTCCTTATTATCTTCTTTGCCTTCATCGACACAAATATAATAAAAAATCCGGAACCTTTGAGATTCCGGATTCTTTATTGAGTTTACTGCTCTTCCTGGAGGCGGAGATGCTGCACGTAGACAGCCTTCTGATGGGCGATCCTCTTGATTACGGACGGCTTCTCGAAGTTCTTCCGGGCGCGCATTTCGCGTACGGTACCTGTCTTTTCGAACTTACGCTTGAATTTCTTAAGCGCTCTTTCGATATTTTCGCCTTCCTTTACGGGAACGATAATCATGCTTTTACACCTCCTTTTCGTTAGGGACCGCAAAGATACTGCTTTTTTCGGAACCTCCAAAATTATTTGATCACTTCCCAGGAATACTCGTAGATTTCGGGATCGCCGCCGTCGTAAACCTTGTTCACTTTGGTCACGAAGCCGTCTTCATCCTTCTCATAGGTGTGAACTGCTATAGCCTCGGAGCCTTGCCAAACGGCCTGGTCCAGCAGGTGCATTGAAGGCTTGCCACACCAACCAAGCTCGAATACCCAACGGGGAACATCGGTCTTGTCGGTAGCGTCGGGGAAAATGCCACCAACATTCTCATCAGCCAGGAAGGTCTGGATTTTCCATTCCTCACCAGAATCCGGTAAACGTGACCACTTGAGCAGGTCGCCATCGCCCCAATAGCAATTAGCCTTGACGGCGTTATCCCTGTCCGGACGATAAATCTTCAGGAGAAGGCCTTCGGCAGATGCGCGAAGCCCAGTTCCACCCGGTTCACCTTGAGATGACGCGAGCTGTAGAAAATGAGCGTACAGAAAAAGGCCGATACCGCCAGCGCAAGCCCCAGCGCCACCCAGAATCCCGCAGGCTTCACCGCCACGAACAAAGTCTTGGGCAGGGCTACTATAAATATAATATAGGAAAAGAGCGTGACCGACTGAGTATAATGCCAGCCAGTTCCGATGTTCACGGACAGAACCGTAAGTGCCAGCGTGGGCAGGCATATCACGCATTTCCAAAGAAGGGGCAGCTGAGGGAAATACGACAGACATATCAGCAGGTCCGGCATTATTCCCAAAAGCAGGAGAAACAGTATGAACGCCCTGAATTTCACCCCTTCATTACTTCATTCATAGCCTCCACATCCGGCTCCTCGCCCGTAAAGATACGGTATGCGGCAATTCCCTGATGCAGGAGCCACTGTTTCCCGGAAACATATCGCAAACAGTCTATGCCTTCCAGGCGCGGCGCCTTGTATTCCGCCTCCAGCACAACAGCATTTTCCGTGCGCAGTCCCGCCGGCACAGGAGCGCTGCCCGGAAGCGTATACACGATAATATCGGCACAAAAACGATGAAGCCCGGACAAATCCGAATACTCTCCCTCCCCCACGGCCCGCGCCTTCTCCAGTAAGCGCCCGGCAATGATAATCCTGCATCCCAGACGCTTCAGGGCCGCATAAGCCGCACTTGCAGCGCCACCCGTTCCCACAATAAGCGCAAGCGCCCCAGGCGAAACCTCACCTAAAGCACCAACTACTCCGTCGATATCGGTATTGCATCCCCTACATCCTTCGGCCGAAGGAATCACCAGATTCACCGCGTCCAATCCGCATCCCTCACACATCCTTGCCGCATCCCTCTTGAACGGAGCCGTCACGTTGAACCCGTCATACTCCAATCCCCTCTCCCACGCCCGTGAGAAATCGGCCTCATCAATCAAATCATAGGCATAACGGCCTCCATAAGCAGCATCGAACAGGACGGGACTCAACGAGCCCGCCACAGGATGTCCTATTAAAGCGAATCTTTTCAATGGATTACAGCTCCGAATCGCGCAAACTGAAGGTATCGCCCTGCCTGATGTCGCCGGTGTTCATACCTTTCTTGAGCCAGCGCATTCTCTGGGCCGCCGTTCCGTGGGTGAAGGATTCCTCCACGGCATAGCCCTGGGCTTTCTTCTGGAGATAGTCGTCGCCGATTACCGAAGCGCAGCGGATGGCTTCTTCCAGGTCGCCGTCCTCGATGGAATCGAACATCGTATTCTCATAATGGGCCCACACGCCCGCATAGAAATCCGCCTGGAGCTCCAGCCTCACGCTCATACGGTTTGCATCCGTCTTTGACATACGGTTCATCTGGCTGTGCGCCTGGCCCAGCGTGCCCAGAAGGTTCTGGACGTGGTGACCCACCTCGTGAGCAATCACATATGCGTATGCGAAGTCGCCCTCGGCCCCCAGCTGCTGGCGCATGGTGGCGAAGAAACTCAGGTCGATGTACAGTTTCTGGTCCCCTGAGCAATAGAACGGGCCCATTGCCGCTTGGCCGGTGCCGCAAGCCGTTGCAGTGGCGTCGGAATAAAGCACGAGTGTAGGGTTGCGGTAGGTTCCAAGCCCGTTGCGGCTGAAATATGCGCTCCAAACATCCTCCGTGGATGCGAGGATCTGCTTCGAGAATTTTGCCAGCTCCTCGTATTCCGCACTCCCGGTCTGGGTCGATGTCTGCTCGATGCCGATTCCCCCGGTACTCTGAACATTGCTTATCACGTCGCCAAGGTCGCCGCCCATAACGAAGGTGATGATTGCCACCAGGATTACACCGCCGATGCCAAGCCCGGCCTTGCCGCCCGTGGTGAGACCCCTGCGGTCCTCCACGTTGCTGCTCATACGTCTTCCGTCCAGTTTCATAGAATAAGTCGATTGGTTTTAGTTTGTAAATATAGGCTTTTTTAGGGGCAAGTGCAAAAAAACCGGGCAGGTCTTGCGACTTGTCCGGTTTTTTGCTCCTCAAGTAGGACTTGAACCTACGACCCTCTGATTAACAGTCAGATGCTCTAACCAACTGAGCTATTGAGGAATTTTTACCGCTCTTGGAAAACGGGATTGCAAAGGTAAGTCTTTTTTCGGAAATAGCAAATTTTTTGCGGAAAAATTTCATATATTTGTGTCCATAAAACCTGAACCAATGATTATACGAGAAGGATATAAATTCCGTCAAGATATTTGCGTTCCCTGCTACGGCACGGATGCCTCGTTCCAGCTCAAGCCCGCCGCATTCATGGACTTCGCCCAGGAGATTGCGTACTGGGCCGCCAGCGAACTGGGCTTCGGCTACGACCAGCTCCACGTGCACCACACGGCCTGGGTGCTTTCCCGTATGCACATCCACTTCGAGGGCTACCCCAAATGGAGGGACAACGTAAGACTCACCACCTGGCACAAGGGCCTGGACGGCCTGTATTTTCTCAGGGACTTTTTCCTGGACGATAAAAACGGCTCCCACCTTGTAAGCTGCACCACCTCCTGGGTGATAATCGACGAAACCACCCGCCGCCTGGTAAGGCCGGAGACGCTGGAGCATCTCCTCAAAGTCGACGGTCCGGTGGACAGCGCCATCGCGGAGCCCTGCCCCAAGACGGCACTCCCCCGCGGCTCGGAGCCGGAACACACAGGCTCGCACACGGTGGGCTACTCGGACGTCGACATAATCGGCCACACTAACAACGTCCGGTACGTCGTCTGGGCGATGGATGCACTCCCCTACGCTCTCACAAGCACCACAAGGGTCAAAGACCTCTACATTAGTTTCATTAAGGAAACCACCCCCGGCCAGCAGGTGGAACTGTATCGCCTCCAAACTGAAGAAGGCTGGTACGTTGAAGGCCGGGTGGACGATAAAGCAGTATTCTGCGTTAAACTCGTGTTTTAGAAATGTTTGAACTGGTATATCCCGCAGAACCCGCGCCGCTCCTTCCCCGTCGCAACGCCCTTTCGGCAGCCCCGGCTCCGGCCCCGGCCTCCGAAATGCTGCCCGTCGTTGAAGAAAGCGGCCTGGTAATAGGCCAGGCCTCCAGGGAAAGCTGCCATACCCTTCCCCAGATGCTCCTTCATCCGGTGGTCCACCTCCATATCCTGGACCGCTACGGCAACATCTATCTCCAGAAACGTGCGCCCGGCAAGAATCTCTACCCCAATTACTGGGACACTGCCGTGGGCGGCCACGTAATCTACGGGGAACTGGTGCAGGAGGCCCTTTTCCGTGAAGCGGAAGAAGAACTCGCCCTCACGGAAATCAACCCCACCTATCTGGACAGCTACCTCTACGAAGGCGACGGCTTCAGGGAAATCAGCGCCGTGTTCGCCGTCATCGGCAATTTCAACCCCGTCCCCCAGGAGGAAGAAGTCTCCGACGGAAAGTGGTGGTCGATGGCCGATGTCGAAGCCTCCATCGGCAAAGGCATCTTCACCCCGTTCTTCGAATTCGAATTCACAAGGATAAAGCCCAAACTCCTGTCCCTCCTCTGATATGGCAACCGACATCGACAAATTCGTCCACGACCAGCTGTCCGTATGGCCAGCGGTTGCGGCGAAGTACCGCGCTCTCAAAAGCGCCCGCACCCGCACGCTCAAAATGGACGGAATGCTTGTCACCCTGCAGTGCAATCCAGGGAGGGTTCCCGTCTTCGACCACGGCTGCCCGCTGTGCGAGGAAAACTACCTTGAGCATCAGCACACCCTTCCTTTCGAGGGACGCAAGGGCCGCAAATACAACATCCTTGTAAACCGCGCCCCCATCTTTCCCAACCATCTGGTAATCACGCGGGACACCCACGTCCCCCAGACAATATGGCACCGCTTCCCGGATATGCTGGACCTCTCCTGCGCATTCCAGGACTATATGGTGTTCTACAACAGCCCCAACAGCGGCACCACGGTTCCCCAGCACGCCCATTTCCAGGCCTGCCCCAAGGGCTATATGCCCCTGGAAAGAACGGCCGACAGGCTTCTGAGGGCCATCTCCGCCAACGGAGGCAACCTTCCGGAAGAGCTGAAATCGGATCTTGAATTCCTGGACTCCGTGAAGGACGCCCAGCTGTACCACTACAAGCACTTCACCCGCGGCGTCTTTATGCTCAGGGCCAGGACTTCCAAGTCGATGGCCAAGATGTTCTACCGCCTCCTCGACTGCGAAACCCTTGTGGCGGAAGAAACCGAGCCGCGCTTCAACGCCTTCACCTGGATAGGCGAAGGAGAATACCGCGCCTTCGTAACCATCCGACGCCAGGAAAAGCCCCACCACTACTTTGCGGAAGGCGAAGAAAACTTCGCCATAAGCCCCGGCGCGGCCGATATGGGCGGCTTCATGGTTGTCCCGCAGGAAAAGGACTTCGACCGTATCACCCCGGAAATCCTGTCGGCAATCTACTCCGAGGTCTCCATCTCGGAAGACGAAGAAAAGCATCTCCTGTGGCGCCTTGTGCGCACCCAGCCCAAGATCGAAGTCGGCATTATGGCGGCCCCGGTAATCACCTTCGAGATAATCTCCGACGGCGCCGGCCCCCAGAAAGTATCCTACCGGGAAGGCAAGATCGACTACGGCGGAGTGCTGTACGACTCACTTGTATTCGAAGCCCCCACAATATCGACCCTCTTCGCCGAGCCGTCGTTCATCCTCCAAGGAGTGACGATAGGCGTCGGCTTCCACTGGGAAAGGCAGCAGGAGCAGAAATTCGCCGGCACCCTGAAATTCATCGTGGAAGGCACCAACGTAAGAGCAGTTAATATAATAGGTGTAGAGGACTACCTCCTCAGCGTCATCTCCTCGGAAATGAGCGCCCGGTCGTCCCTGGAGCTGCTCAAGGCCCACGCCGTCATCTCCCGTTCCTGGGTTATGTCGATGATCGAAAAGCGCCGCAATGCCCACAAGGCCACCGGACCCGCCCTCACCGGCACCCCCGGCCTTGTCACCTGGCTGGAAGGGCGTATGCCGGAGCAAAGCGACGGCAACGACGCCGATACAATAGAAATACGTAAATGGTTCGACCACCAGGACCACAAGATCTTCGACGTCTGCGCCGACGACCACTGCCAGCGCTACCAGGGCCTCACGATGGCCGTAGGGAACGACGTCCGCGAAGCCATCGACCAGACCTGGGGCCAGGTGCTCCGCCACAACGGAGAACTCGCCGACGCCCGCTTCCACAAATGCTGCGGCGGCCGCACGGAGCGCTTCTCATCGGCCTGGGAAGACAGGGATTACCCCTATCTCCCCGTAAAGGAAGACCCCTGGTGCGACACCAAGGACCGCGCTGTGCTGGAAAAAGTCCTCAACGGCTACGACCTGGAAACCACCGGCTTCCACGACTGGGAAGTGCGCTACGGCATCGACGAGCTTTCAAAACTCATCTCCGAACGTTCCGGGGTCGATATTGGCACTCTCACCGGCCTGGAGCCCCTTGAAAGGGGCGGTTCCGGCCGCATCACCCGCCTCAAGGTCACCGGCACCAAAAAGACCCTCATCCTGGGCAAAGAGCTCATAATAAGGAAATATCTCTCCACCAGCCACCTGTACAGTTCCTGGTTCGATGCCGAATTCACCGGCAGCGAAGTAGTCCTGCACGGCCACGGCTGGGGTCACGGCGTGGGCCTGTGCCAGATAGGCGCAGCCGTAATGGCCTCCAAGGGCCACGGCTACCGTGAAATCCTCCAATTCTACTACCCCGGCACCGAACTATGAAATCAAGACGTAATCCATGGCTCTGGGTAACCACCACCTACTTCGCGGAAGGCATCCCCTACTTCATCGTGAACAACATCTCCGTGATCATGTTCAAGAAGATGGGAATGTCCAATGCCGATATGGCCCTGCACACGAGCCTCCTCTACCTCCCCTGGCTCATCAAGCCCTTCTGGAGTCCCTTTGTCGATATCATCAAATCCAAGCGCTGGTGGATAGTGGTCACCGAACTGGCCATGCTGGCCCTCTTCGCCCTTCTCACCATCACCCTTCCCACCCGCACGGGTGAGGAACTGTCGCTTTTCCGCACCACACTGCTTCTGTTCTGGATAACGGCCTTTGCATCGGCCACCCACGACATATCCATCGACGGCTTCTATATGCTGGGCCTCAGCGGCAGGGAACAATCCCTGTTCGTGGGCATCAGAAGCACGTTCTACAGGCTGTCCAACCTCTTCGTCCAGGGCGGCCTGGTAATGCTGGCGGGCTACTTCGAGAACCGCACCGGCTCCATCCCCCAGTCCTGGCGCCTCACCCTCCTGGCCATCTCCATCATCTGGGCCCTGATAAGCTTCTACCACCTGCTTATCCTCCCGGCACCACAGACCGACATCAGCAAGAATATGCGTACCGCCGCCGACATCTTCAGGGACTTCGGCAACAGTTTCGCCACATTCTTCAAGAAGCCCCTGGTCTGGATCGGCATAGCCTTTATGCTCCTCTACCGCCTCCCCGAGGCCTTCGCCCTCAAGATAGTCCCCGCCTTTATGGTCGATGGCGCCGAAGCCGGCGGCCTTGAACTGTCCACCGCTCAATACGGCCTGGTGAACAACACCCTTGGCGTCGTGGGCATAGTCACCGGCGGCATCCTTGGCGGCATCTTCATCGCCAGGAAGGGCCTCCGCAAATCCCTGTGGCCAATGGGCCTCGCCCTTGCCCTTCCCTGCGCCGTATACCTGTATATGGCAATTAACCCCAGCGTCCCCCTGTGGCTCATCGGCACCTGCGTACTCATCGAACAGTTCGGCTACGGATTCGGCTTCACCGCCTATATGTTATATATGATGTATCTGTCCGACGGTGAATTCAAAACCTCGCACTATTCCCTGTGTACCGCCTTTATGGCCGCCTCGATGATGCTTCCCGGCATGTTCGCCGGCATGCTTCAGGAGAGTATGGGCTATCCCCAGTACTTCGGCCTGGTGATGTTCACCTGCCTTGCAACCGTAGCTGCCATCATTATTGTGTACAGGAAGATCCCGGCGGAATTCGGAAAGAAATAGTATATTTGTTCTTATGATAAGAAAAGCACTCCTTCTTGCAAGCCTTATGCTTTGCGCCTTCCAATTGCAGGCGCAGAAGGTCCTGCCCGGAATCGACGTCCTTGAAAAACGCAATTTCGAAGGGCTCCAGGGCAAACGCGTAGGGCTCGTGACCAATCCCAGCGGCATCGACACCCACATCCGCTCCACCATCGACGTGCTGTTCCAGGCCCCCGAGGTGAACCTGGTGGCACTGTTCGGCCCGGAGCACGGCGTCCGCGGAAATGTCTGGGCCGGCGGTTCCATTCCCAGCGAGATCGACCCCACAACCGGGCTTCCCGTCCACTCCCTGTTCGGCCGCACCCGTATGCCCACCCCGGAAATGCTCAAGGACATCGACGTTATGGTCTACGACATCCAGGACGTGGGCACGCGCTCCTACACCTTCATCAGCACCCTTGGCCTCGTAATGCGTGCCTGTGCCACCGAGGGCATCGAAGTGATGGTGCTGGACAGGCCCAACCCCCTGGGCGGCCTCAAAGTGGAAGGCTGCTATGTGGAGCCTGGCTTCCATTCTTTCGTAAGTGAATTCAAGATTCCGTATGTCTACGGCCTCACGGTGGGCGAACTTGCGCAACTCATCAACGAGGAAGGTCTCAACCGCGGGGAAAAAGGCGACCAGGCACCCCTCAAGTGCAAACTCACCGTCATCCCCATGGAAGGCTGGACCAGGGATATGCTGTATGTCGATACCGGCCTCCCCTGGATCCTCCCCTCGCCCAATATCCCCGACCCCCAGTCGGCCATCGGCTATCCCTCGGCCGGCATCATCGGCGAGTTCCCCAACTTCGTAAATCACGGAATAGGCTATCTCCTCCCCTTCCAGGTATTCGGCGCAGAATGGATCGACGCCGACCTGCTGAAGGAGCGTCTGGACAGCTACAACCTCCCCGGAATCGCGTTCAGGACCATCCACTATATGCCCAAGTTCGGGTCGCTGGAAAAGAAACTCCTGCACGGAGTGCAGTACTTTTTTACAGATTATCAGGCCGCATCGCTCACGCTCACGCAATTCTATGTAATGCAGGCAGTTAACGAGCTTTACCCGGAGCATAATCCCTTCCCTCTGGAGAAAACGAGGATGCTGGATATCGTTTGTGGTACGGATTATGTAAGACTGTATTTCGGAAAACGAATGAAGGTGGAAGACATTGTTGAATACTGGAACAAGGATGTCGAACATTTTCTGTCACTTTCCAGAAAGTACTACATTTATTAAACGTTGAACCTTAAAAAGCAAAGAGCCATGAAACGCATTGTATACACAACAGCCGCATTCGTGATGGCAGTCATCATGTCGGCCAGCCCGCTCTCCGCACAGGTTCGGAGCGGCGGCACAACCCGCCAGAGCGGTAGCACTTCTACTACAAGTGGCAGCACTTCCCGCAGCAGCGGCACATCCACTTCCACAAGCGGAACTACTACCCGCCAGAGCAGCGGAACTTCTACTACTACCACCAGCGGTTCCACCACCCGTCAGAGCGGCGGAACAACTACCACCAGCGGATCCACCACCCGTCAGAGCGGCTCCACCTACCAGATAGGCGGAACTACCCGTCAGAGTGGCGGCACTTCCACGACCACCAGCGGCAGCACCTCTCGCCAGAGCGGCGGAACCTCCACTACCCGCCAGAGCGGCGGAACCTCCACTACCCGCCAGAGCGGCAGCACTGTCCGTCAGGGCGGCACCACTTCCACTTCTTCCGGCAGCAGCAGCGGTCGCGTAACCGGTACCACCAGCACCACCGGTACCACCGGAGGCACCGTCCGCCAGAGCAGCGGAACTTCTACTTCCAGCGGAACCGTCACCACCAGCAACGCCACCACCGGAACCCGTTCCGGCAACGTGACCAGAAGCGGTCTCAGCAGCGGCGCCAGCGCTTCCAGTGCATCTGGCAACAGCGGCAACTACCGCGACGATGGCGGCAACTACCGTTACGAAGACGATATGAGAATGGACGACAACAGGGATCTCAGCCGCATACCTCCTCGTGAGCGCGACTTCCTGCACCTGGACCGTCCTACCCACTTCTGGGGTGCAGATCCTCACTACTACGGTTACAGAGTCCGTACTCTCCCTACCGGTTATCGCAGGATCAGCCACTGGGGCATCGACTACTACTATCACAATGGCATCTACTACCGTACTTACGGCAATGTCTGGGTAGTCAGCCGTCCTCCTTACGGAACCCCGCTCGAGGTAGCAATCCAGAGCTCCATCTTAAGGGCCGTGAACTTCGCCTACTACAATAGCGTCTATCGCACCTACAATACGGTTTTCGACAACTACAACGTTATTGCACAGCAGAACCTCATCATCGCCCAGAACAACGCCAGAATCATCGCTCAGAACTCGGCTCTTGCCCTGAACAACTCCAGAGCGCTGTCGGCATACGAAATCGCCAACCGTCTGGGTCTCGTGCAGAGCTACGCTTACGCAAATTCCCAGTACTACTATCAGGACGGTGTATTCTTCATCGTAACCTCTTCCGGACAGTTCACCACCATCGTACCTCCTGCAGGTGCCCTGGTAACCTCCCTGCCGGACGACTATGAGATCATCGTAATGAATGGCGTCGAGTACTACATGGTGGACAACACCGTATACCGCACCACCCTCTTCAACGGCCAGCCGTTCCTCGAGGTCCTCGGTCAGATGTACGGTTCCATGTACAACCAGTACAGCCCTTACTACAGGTAATTGAGAATTCTTCCCATCGAATCCGGGAGACCGGATGAATAGAAATCAGAATTGACAGTGTCCGGGACCGACTCGAGGTTCCGGACATTTTCTTTTTCGATGAGGCCTCGCTCCAGGAGAATATCGGCAGTCCGTTTTGCGACGGCGGGAGCGGGGTCGATGATGCGCACATCCTCCCCTGCGATGCGCTGGATAACGGGGCGCAGGAAGGGATAATGGGTGCAGCCCAGGACGATTATGTCGGCTCCGGCCTCCTTGAGCGGAGAAACGGCCCTGCGCACGACTTCCTCCACCTCGGGCCCGTCAAGCCGGCCTTCCTCCACAAGTTCCACGAAGCCCTTACCCACCTGCTCCACGATGCGCACGTTGCCGCCCCATTTGCCTTTGGTGTCAAGATACTTGGAGCCGCGCAGGGTGCCGGCGGTGGCCAGAACGCCTATCACGCCAGTCTTTGTGCCAAGGGCTGCGGGCTTCACGGCGGGCTCCATACCCACAAAGGGCACGTCCGGATAGGATTCACGCAGGAAGGAGATGGCCGCGCCTGTGGCGGTGTTGCAGGCCACGACTATGATATCGGCACCCATTCCCAGAAGGATGTCGGTGATGGCGGAGGCACGCTCGCGTATGTATTCGGGGCTCTTTTCGCCATAAGGGCAGTGAGCGTTGTCCGAGAAATAGACAAAACGCTCTTTCGGCAGCATCTTGGCCAGCTCCCTGTAAACGGAGAGGCCGCCCGAACCAGAATCAAATATGCCGATCGTAGCCATACTGTCTTACCAGCTCTTTAGGCCCCACATCTGGCAGGCGTATGCGATGCCAACGTTGATGCTGATGCCGTCCAGGCCGGCGTTGAAGCCGGTCTTTGCCGCATAGACGCGAATGTTGAGGCAGTTCTCGGAGATGCTGCGGTCGTTGGGATAGAGATAGGCGGTGCGGTCCACTTTCAGGTCGAAGTCAAGACCGGCCATAATGCGCATACCCTTGAGGAAGTTGACGGAATCATCGTCTTCGTCCTCCAGGAAACCCAGGGAGTTATGGCCGATGCCAGCCATAGGGGCTATCCTCCCCCAGGGGCCGTCGTACAGATTGAGCCCCGCCAAAGCGCCTACCTGCAGCCCTGCAAGGGCCGTTTTGCCGGCTACGGTCACGTTGCCCACATTGAACGTCTGCAGGGAGCGCGAGCCGCCAATACCAAAACTGGCGTCCACGAAGAATCTGGAATAATAGTAGCGAAGCCCGAAATCAATCGAATACTTCGTACCCAGGTACTTACCCGGATCGCCCAGGAAGAACTCCAATCCCATACCGCCCCAGGCGCCGAATCCGTGCTTGCCTTTCTTCAGGCCCGAAGGATTGAAACGTCCGCGGGGCAGCGCGGCAAGCTGGCTCTGGATTATCGCGTCGTAGTAGGCCAGGGTTGCCGAGTCGTTTCCGTGGTCCGAGGTTATGTTTATCTCGGACATCTTGGCGGCCGTGACACCAATATAATAATCCTGCACGAAACCCACTTCGAAACTCGTTTCCGGGTCGTAGATGGCGCGCAGCATCTTGCGGCATTCAAGTTCGTTCAGGTCGAAGAACAGCTGGTTGTAGAGAAGCTGCTGCGGCGTGGCGAAATCCATATTCACCCAGGACTGGGCCTTGTTCAGGTACACCCTCGAAGTGACGCGATGGACCGTCAGGTTGCCGAAATTCTCCGTGGTGTCTTTGGTCTCCCAGCCGAAGGAGTTGGACGATGCGTTTCCGTCATCGGCCAGTAAGGAACTCTTGGTATAGTCCTCCCAGGTGAGCTTGCCGGAAGACCAGTATTTGTTGCCGGTCTTCTGGGCGTTAAGGATTATGGCCGGGAGCATCAGCAGGACGGCCAGGCACAGCAGGCGTCTCATTCTACAGACCTATGGTTTTGAAAAAGTCGTTTCCTTTATTGTCCACAAGGATGAAAGCGGGGAAGTTTTGCACGGTTATCTTCCACACGGCCTCCATTCCAAGCTCCGGATACTCCACACATTCGATGCTCTTGATGCTGTCCGATGAAAGAACGGCAGCCACGCCGCCAATCGTACCAAGGTAAAAGCCGCCATGCTTGAGGCAGGCATCGGTGACAACCTTGGAACGGTTGCCCTTGGCTATCATCACCAGAGAGGCGCCGTGATCCTGGAATTCATCCACATACGGGTCCATGCGGTTGGCCGTGGTGGGGCCCATCGACCCGCAGGGATATCCTTCCGGGGTTTTTGCAGGGCCGGCGTAGAGGATGGGATGGTCCTTGAAATAGGACGGCATCGGCTCTCCTGCATCCAGGCGGGCCTTGAGTTTCGCGTGGGCGATATCCCTGGCTACGATTATAGTTCCCTTCAGGTTTACGCGCGTGCCTACGGCGTATTTGGTGAGCTCTGCGCGAACGAAGTCAATACCCTTGTCAAGGTCGATCTCTATACCGCCGGGGCCTTCGCCGGGACGGCGGAATTCCTCCGGAATGAGTTCCGACGGGTTGGTATCCATCTTCTCGATCCAGACTCCGTCCGCGTTGATTTTCGACTTGATATTGCGGTCGGCACTGCAGCTCACTCCCATGCCTATAGGGCAACTTGCTCCATGGCGGGGAAGGCGAACCACACGGATATCATGGGCCATGTATTTGCCGCCGAACTGTGCGCCAAGGCCAATCTTCTGAGCCTCCTTCAGGAGTTTTTCCTCCAGGTCGATGTCGCGGAAGGCGCGGCCGGTTTCGTCGCCGGTGGTGGGCAGAGCGTCATAGAACTTGATGCTGGCCAGCTTCACGGTAAGAAGATTCTTCTCGGCCGATGTGCCGCCAATCACGAATGCAATATGGTAGGGCGGGCAGGCTGCCGTGCCCAGCGAGCGCATCTTCTCAACAAGGAAGGGAATGAGGGTGCCCTCGTTCTGGATGGTGGCCTTGGTCATGGGGTAGAAGTATGTCTTGTTGGCGCTTCCTCCGCCCTTTGCCACCATGATAAAGCGATACTCGTCTCCCTGGGTAGCCTCAATGTCGATCTGGGCCGGAAGGTTGCACCGTGTATTCACCTCATTGTACATATCCAGAGGGGCGTTCTGGCTGTAGCGCAGGTTCTCCTGTGTGAAGGTGTTGAATACGCCCAGGCTCAACGCCTCTTCGTCTTCAAAGCCGGTCCATACGGCCTGGCCCTTCTCGCCGTGGATAATGGCGGTACCGGTATCCTGGCAGAACGGGAGCACGCCCTTGACGGCGGTTTCTGCGTTGCGCAGGAACTGGAGAGCCACGTATTTGTCGTTGTCGCTGGCCTCCGGATCGCGAAGGATTGCGGCCACCTGCTCGTTATGGGCACGGCGGAGCATGAATTCGCAGTCGTGGAAGCTCTGCTGTGCCACGAGCGTGAGAGCCTCCGGCTTGACTTTAACTATGGAGTGACCCTCAAACTGAGAGGATGATACCAGTTTCTCCGAGCCGGGAATCTTGTAGTACTCTGTAGTATCCTTGCCCAACTGGAACATGGGCGCGTATTTGAATTCTGCCATTATAGAGATTGTTATTGTTTCAATTCTTACAAAGTTAACCATTCCCTCCGACCTCTGCAAGTCTTCAAGAGGAAATGGTTAAAAAAAGTCGTCGGCCTGCGGCCGTAAAATCAATAGTTCTGGCCGTCCTATTATTCTTTGACAGGACGGACAGACCTGCCTTCGCAACGAGGAACGAGGGCCTTGTCCTTGTCGTTGTTAATGATGTCAACAGCGTTTGCCGTTCCCCCGTCTCCGGTAGCAGTCCAGTAGCTTCCGTAAGACCCCCTCTTGTTCAGACCGTTCTTGTCATACCACCCTCCTGCAGGAAGGAAAATGCTCTTTCCGTTTGGTCCTGTCACCAGCATTCCATTGACCCCGTTCTGGGTTTTCCACGTCCAAGTGCAGTTCTCACGCAACTCTTTGAACTCTTTGAACGTGGGCATACGCCAGCCATTGCCAAGATTTGTGGTTGCGGCGTCGTCTTCGGCCTCCAGCACAGTCTTGCCATCACCGCCAGGGGTGGTATCGTACTTTTTATAAATCGTGATTCCGTCGCTGTATGAAGTTGCCGGATACTTGTAATTGGACGAAGTGTAGCTCGATTTAGGCGAAGTTTCCGCCCAGGCGTAATAATTACCGTAATCCTCGGGTTTTGAAGCGCCCACGTTCATGGAACGCCACTTCAATCCACTGGGAAGGCCAAGATCCACAACCTCTTCATCCGTTCCCGACGAACCGCCGCCAGTAACTGTAACTTTGCAAGTTGCATATAAATTGGCGGGATCATACGCGCTTCTAACCCAAATCGTGCCCTCGCAGGCCTGCAGGCCGCAAATCAAACCGTTTGTGTCAAGGGATAATTGATAGGAACGTGCTCCCGTCATACTCCATGACACGGTCTTGTTTGTTGCGTTTTCGGGCAGGATTGTAGCAATAAGCTGGAAACTCTCACCCACCTGCAGTGTCAGTTCTGTCTTATTGAGCGATATGGACTCGACAGGGACAACATTGCCAGAACTGACAGTAACGGTGCAAGAGGCGGAAGCACCTCCTGCCGTAGCTGTAACGACTGCCTGGCCTTCCTTGTTCTTGGCTATGACCGTTCCGGCAGGTTTGATGCTACCATCTGCGCCAGGGGTGTTGCCATTGGAAACAAGGACTACTTCCTCGTTGGAACTGGTCCAGGTGACAGTGAGTTCTTCTGCGGCACCTTCGGGCCTTACCGTGGCGATTAGCTGGGCAGTTTCGTAGAACCCCAGCTGAAGCTCGGTCTGGTTCAGTGTAACAGACACGTCCCCGCCGGAGGAGGAGTTCTTCTCCACGGTCACTTCACAGTAGGCATACTTGCCTCCGGCTGTTGCAAGAACCGAAACAACGCCGGGTGACATACCCATGACCTTGGCCTGCGTATCGGAGATCTTTGCTATCTGGGCGATATTGGGATCGTTACTCTTCCATTCAATGGCCGCACCTGTTCCGTCCGGGCTCACCCTGGCCGTAAGGATGGTTTCTTCACCCACCTTCAGCGAAACCGGAGATGGTTGGATGACTATGCTTTCCACGGCAGGGGCATCGCTGGTAACCGTCACTTCACACTTGACTGCGTGCTCGTTGTAAGTGCCTTTCCCAACTATAGCCCAAATCATTGCCGGGCCGCCTTTTCTTACGGCTGTCACAAGGCCGTTCTCATCGACAGTTGCCACTGCGGGAATCGAAGATGTCCATTCAATCGGCTTGGGAGTGGCCGTTTCGGGAAGCAGCGTTGCTACCAGCTGGAATGTCTCACCTTCTTTAAGCGTCAGGGATGTTTGATTCAGAGAAATACCCTCGATTGCCACCTCACTCTCAACCTTCACAAGACATGAGGCAGACTTGTTACCTGCCGATGCGGTAATAACGGTCTCGCCCAAAGCTTTTGCCGTCACCTTTCCTTCCTGATCGACACTGGCCACGCCCGCCTGGCTGCTGCTCCAGCTGACGCTTCCGGCGGCTTCCTCCGGCTGTACGCTTGCGGTAATCTGCACCGTCTGCCCGGGAGACATGTGAATTTCCTCCTTGTCCAGTTTGATTTCAGTAACGGTTACGACGACACTACCGCCCACAACCGTCACCTTGCAACTCGCCGATGCATCACCGGCCTTGGCGGTGATGACGGCCTCGCCTTCACCTACGGCTGTCACCGTGCCCACATTGATATACGTTCCAACCACATCCGCTCTATGTTCGCCGGCGACAGTGGCGACATTTTCATTGGAACTGAACCAGACAGCTTCCTGATCGGGTAATACGGTTGCGAGAAGTTCCAGCGTTTCGCCTAGGGACATCTGGGCAGACTGCTTGTCAAGCTCAACGGTCACTGAAGGCTTCTGCTGCAGATTTGCCTGCTGTGATACGTTGAACGACAGGGAAAGATCGCCGCTGGTTATCGTAACAACCGCGCTCCTGTCTTCATCGCCAGTGTTTTCCTGGGCCGTGACGGTAATTGTTGCCTGACCGGCAGGACCGGAAGCTGGATCCACGTTGAGCCAGGAGTCCGCCTTGGTTTCTGCGGCATCCACTACTGTCGCGCTCCAGGGGCTGGGGGCATCGAAAGACAGACTGGCGCTGAGATTGCCCCCATCGGGAGTGGAGGCGAAACTGATACCGTTGTCGAACAGTTCCTTGCTCGCCTCATCCGAAATGGTTATTTCACCAGAACCTTCTTCCTCACAGGCAGTGAACGCTGTGAACGCTGCAGCGAGAATCGCAATGACCGATAAAAAACGTTTCATATTCATTGGTTACTTAGATATACAACAAAAGCAAAGATAGGCAAAACCCATCTTCGCCAAATAGTACGAAAGAACTATTTTTAGATTATTCCCAGCTGATGGGCCTTGGTGAGCATCTCGGCATTGCTGCGCACGTCCATCTTGAGGTAGATGTTCTGCTTGTGGTTCTTGACGGTGTACACGCTCACGTGAAGCCTTTCTGCAATTCCTGATGCGGAAAGGCCTTCACTGCTGAGGTGAATCACTTCCAGTTCCCGGGCGGTGAGGCTCAGTTTCTGCACCTCGCGGGCACGTTCCTCGGCCAGGGTGGTTATATAGGAGGCAATGTCTTCCGCCACAAAGCCATCTTCCTCGGCGAGGAGTTCCTTGCAACGGGCGCGGATGGCCTCCTTGTCCAGAATGGACGATATCTCACTTAAAGACTGCGAAACCTTGCGGTTGAACTGGGGGCTTGTGAAATCTTTTGAAATCAGGCGTAGTAGCTGCTCCTTTCCTCGGTCTGAAGCAACGATTCTACGGATATATACCTGAGATATTGCGATTATGATAACAAGGGCGGCGGCAAGGATAACCAGCAGGATTATCCACACCTGCATCCTGGACAGTTGCGCCACCTTGAGGGCGGTTTCGTAGCGGGTTTCCATCTCCTGCAGGCGTGCATCGGCCTTTTGCTGCATATAATATTCCATTGCATAGACATACTGCTGATGGGCCGAAGCCGCATTCTGCACGTCCCCGGCCTGGGCATACAGCATCACCAGATTGTTCCAGCACTGGCTCTGCATAAGATAATCATCCTTGACAAGGCTACCAAGTACCCTGTTACAGCAGGCTATGCCCTCACTCCAGTTGCCGCCCTGGCGATACCAGCGCATCCAATACGGCAGGGCCTTGGAAGGGAAGGCAGGATTGGTAGAGACCGCGACAGCCTGGTCGATTGCGCTGCCGGCCTTCGCATACAAATCAGGGTCGATAGGGTCGCTGAAACGGTTAAGCCCTATGTATGCCTGACTTATCTGAAGGAGGATATCGGCCTGAAGATTAGGGCTGTCAGATGCACGCTCAAGTGCTTCCTGAAGGGTTTCAAGAGCTTCGGCATCCTGGGCTTCTCCCTCGGTTATGGCACCGCAGAGCTGCAGGCGGCCTTTCTGGAGAAGGGCTATGGCAATAAGACTGTCGGTTCCTTCGGCACGGGCAAGGCGCTCCGCTTCGGCAGCGTGCTCCCACCCCTGGGCATCACGCCACGTCATTATATCAAGGGAAGCCAGACGGCTTAGTGCAAGAGATTTACCCGCCCCAGTCAAGTCCCTGGCCGATAACGCCTTGATGGCATACTCCGTAGCAGGCTCCCATTCCTGCAATGTGGCAAGGCGGTCGCTCTCGGCCAGCAGTTCACGCCAGGAATCCTCTTCACAGGCACCGGTGCGGCAAGAGGAGACCAGAATAAGCGCCCCCGTGGCAAGTAGCAGTAAATATCTGAAGCGCATAATCCTTTATATATCCAGGTCTTCATCCTGGGGAACTGCGGAGGCACCGTTACCCATGAGGTAAGACTTCATGAATTCGTTGATGTCGCCGTCCAGAACGGCCTGGGTGTCGGCCGTGGAATAGCCGGTGCGAAGGTCTTTCACCAGTTTGTACGGGTGCAGGACATAGTTGCGGATCTGGGAGCCCCACTCGATGCGCTTTTTCTGGCCCTCCAGCTCCGCCTGCTTCTCCTGGCGTTTCTTCAGCTCGATGTCGTACAGGCGGGACTTCAGGATTAGCAGGGCCCTTTGCCTGTTGTCCTGCTGGGAACGGGTTTCCGTGTTCTCCACCATAATGCCGGAAGGGATGTGCCGCACGCGCACGCCGGTTTCCACCTTGTTCACGTTCTGGCCGCCGTGACCGCCGCTGCGGAATGTGTCCCATTCCAGGTCTCCGGGATTTATGTCGATATGGATGCTGTCATCCACCAGAGGATAAACGAAAACGGACGAGAATGTGGTCTGGCGCTTTCCCTGGGCGTTGAAGGGAGAAATTCGAACCAGGCGGTGCACTCCGTTTTCAGCTTTAAGATACCCGTATGCATAATCGCCCTCCACCTCGATAGTGGCCGATTTGATGCCGGCTTCTTCCCCTTCCAGAAGGGATGTGACTGTCATCTTGTAGCCGTTGCGCTCGCCCCAGCGGAGGTACATGCGCATGAGCATGGCACTCCAGTCGTTGGATTCGGTTCCGCCGGCACCCGAGTTGATTGTGAGAACAGCGCCAAGATTGTCGCCCTCCCCTCCAAGCATGTTCTTCAGCTCCAGCGCCTCCACGGCCTCTACGGCCTGGGCATACTGGGCATCGGCCTCCTTGCTTTCGGGGGTTTCCAGGGCTTCATCGTCCTTGCCTTCCATACTTTCACGGGCGAACTCGTACAGAACGTCCAGATCCTCCGTCAGGGCCTTGGCCTTGTCGAAGTCCTGCACCCAGGCCTTGAGGCCCGAGAGCTTCTTGAGGAACAGTTCCGCCGCCTTGGGGTCGTTCCAGAAGTCCGGCGCAAGGCTTTCCTGGGTCTTGCGCTCCACCTCCTTGCGCTTGCCTGCAATGTCCAGGCAACTCTCCAAGGTATCCAGCCTTTCGTGCAGCTGGGCTATTTTATCCTGTGTAATCATTCCTGCTCTATAAGTCTGCCGTCTACCCTCAGGTCTTCAACCCCGGGCACTATGAACACCTTCATACCAACGAACACGTGGGGCTTCAGCTTGAGCAAATCCTCATTGTGCAGCCTTATGCACCCGTGGCTGTCCCTTGTGCCTATCAGATGATCCCTTTCCGGGCAGGTTCCGTGAATGCCGATGCCCTGGAACCCCGTCCTCAGACGGAAAAACCACGGCCCATAGGCAAACACCGGCCCCAGACCGTCGTGATAATCGAACGTTACCCGGCTCTTGTCCTCGATACTCTGAACCGTGAACCAACCCTCAGGGGTCTTGTTGTCCCCGGCCACACGCTTATTCCCCGCATAGGTTCCCGTACAAATCGGGAACACCATCAACGGCACATCATCCACCGAGAAAAGCGTTATCTCAAACGCCTCCTTGTCAATGAACAGCCACTCCTGCGCCCGAACCGGCCACACCGCCGCCACTGCCAAAGCCAATATGAGGATCCATCTTTTCATCATCTTTCAAAGTTAATCATTTTATCTCGATAAACAAAAAAGACGGAATTGCTTCCGTCTTCTTCTTAACTAGTCGGGATGATCTGACTCGAACAGACGACCCCTACGTCCCGAACGTAGTGCGCTAGCCAACTGCGCTACATCCCGATGCCCTTGAAACGCCGGGCCGGCTATAAGTAACTCTTAAGCGAGTTTGTTGATGTAGACTGCGAGACCTGACTTCAAGTTGGCGGCTTTGTTCTTGTGAATGACGCCGATCTTGGCCAGTTTGTCAATCATAGCGTACACTTTGGGAGCATTGTCCTGTGCAGCTTTCTTATCGGTAGTGTTGCGGAGGTCGCGGATAGCGTTCCTCGTGGTCTTTGCATAATACTTGTTATGCAGTCTGTGCCTCTCGTTCTGCCGAGCGGCCTTCTGAGCAGATTTAGTGTTTGCCATTATTTTATTTTTTTTATTTTTTTTTGGTAGTGGGTAGGAGAATCGAACTCCTATTGCGGGAATGAAAATCCCGAGTACTAACCGTTATACGAACCCACCATCTGTGGCCTCAAAAAGGCAGTTCGCCTAATTGGGACTGCAAAGGTACAATTTTTTTTTATCCCTGCAAAATTTATTTTGAATTATTTTCCCACTCGAAGGAATAGAGTATGGATTCCACCTGGCGGAGATACTGGCGCTTGTCGTACTTAGGGGCATATACAAAGGCCTCAAGCACGATAATGTCCTTACCATCTGGCGAATAGAAGGAGTGGCTCACGAAGGGGCCTCCCATAAAATCGCCCTCCACTTCCCAGAAGCCGCGCGTCTCCATAAAGTCGCGGCCGCGGTAACGGAGAGGACGGGTGGTGGGAGTGATAGCCGTGGAGGTTGTCATATAAGTGCCGTCGAACATCCCGGGAACGTTGGCCTTCATCACCTCGTTGCGCATCGAAATCATCCTGTTAAGGTCGAACACGTCGTCGCCGTCCACGGGATAGCGGTAAACCAGCACGGTCTGGTTGGTGTACTGCTTCTCATCGGCAATCCAGGCAAAGGTGTCGGTAACCTTGCGCAGCTTGTATCCGGAGGGGAAATGGAGGAATCCGCCGGTAATCTTTTTCACCGGTTCGCGCAGGGGAACTTCCTCGTACAGCACGCAGTTGGCGATGATCCTGTCGCGTTCCGCCTGCTCGAAGAACTCCGCCAGCACGGAGCCCTCATTCGCGAGGATTTCAAGTGCGCCGGCCTCGTCCCACGCGTCCAGCTGTGCCACCGACTGGGGCTTGGCCCATTCATCCTTGCGGTATACTATTCCCGTCTTCTGGTTCTGCGGATTGATGTTCAGGATAATGATGTTCCTGTGCATCTTGAACATATTGTTGAAGTTTCCCGGAGGCACGTTGGCCAGGGAGAACAAAGGCTCCCTCTGTGCCAGATACGGGGTGTCTTCGCAAAGGATTTCCCTGAAGGCGGAGCCGATGTTGCCCTCCCAGTTGTCCCTGTCGATGACCAGGATTATCTCCCCTGCCTTTCCGCTGACGTTGGGGAGCAGTTTGCCGCGGGGCGTGTTCTTGCAGGAACTTGCGGCAAAAACGATGGCCAGGATGCAGGCCAGAACGGTAATTGAACGTCTCATATTATCGCAGTAATCTTGTTATATCATTTCCGAATGCCAGTAGCATAAGGCCCACAAGAAGGATCATACCTATCATCTGGGCAACCAGCACGAAACGGTCCGACGGCTTGCGCCTGGTAATTATCTCGTACAGGCAGAATACCATATGGCCGCCGTCCAGGGCCGGGATGGGGATAAGGTTCATCACGCCCAGCATTATCGACAGGAGGGCCATAATGTAGAGGAACTGGTACCAGTTCCAGTATGCCGGGAATACCTGGCCGATGGCGATGAAACTGCCCACCGACTTGTAGGCCTCCGTCCTGGGAGTGAACACGAGCCTCAAATCCCTGACATATCCGTCCACGGTGCTCCAGGCCTCCTGGCAACCGGCCGGGATGGCCTGGGCGAAAGTGTATTCGCGGTATTCGTAGCCCGGATATTCCACAATCACGCCCACACGCCCCAGAGAATCGACCTGGAGGGGCATTTCCAGTGTCTCCCCTTCCCTCTCCACCTGGCAAACCACCTCGCCGCCGGCATAACCGGCAAGGATGGGTTTTGCGTCCTGGAGATAATCGACATATATTGAGTCGATGGCGGTAATCCTGTCCCCCTTCCGGAGCAGATCCTTGTTGGGAGAATCCTCCGATATGGTTTCCACAACGAAGGGAAGGGCGATGTCGAACATTCCGGGATTCTGGAGCACCTCCCCTATCCTGGACTGGTCGATGTAGATCGACACTGTATCGGCCCCTCTCAGGACTACGGCCTTGCGGACGTCACGGCGGGCAAGATCGACCTGGAGCATCGAGAAGTCTTCCGGGGCATAGTCGTCGAAGCGGAGGATTACGTCGCCCGTGCGGAAGCCCATCTCGCGCGCAAGCTCGTTCACATAGATGGGAGTGTTGTCGTTCCTGATGTATGCGCTGCCCCAGATGTCCAGCATCAGAATAAAGAGCAGGATGGCGAAGATGAAGTTGTTCAGAACGCCGCCGGCCATTACGATGAGGCGCTTCCAGGCGGGTTTGGAACGGAATTCCCAGGACTGCACCTCGCCTTTCATCTGCTCCGTGTCCAGGGATTCGTCTATCATTCCCGCTATCTTGCAGTAGCCGCCGAGGGGCAGCCAGCCTATGCCGTACTCCGTTTCCCAGGAAGCGGCCTTGGGAAACAGTTTAACAAACCATTTCTGCTTAGTGGAAAACAGTTTGAAGCCGCCTGCGTCGAAGAAAAGGAAGAACTTTTCAACTCTGATCCTGAACAGTTTGGCCCAAAAGAAGTGCCCAGCCTCGTGTATGAGGATGAGGACGGAAAGGGCGATTATTACCTGCAGGGCTTTTATCAGAACAGTCATATCATTTCACAGGCGCGCCGGTACGACTCTTCGTGGGTTTCGAAGATGTCGGAGAGCGACGGATTCGCTGCAAAATTCACGCCTGACACCACTTTTTCAACAATGGATGATATGTCGTAGAAACCGATTTTGTCGTGAAGGTAGGCCGCAACCGCCGCCTCGTTTGCCGCATTGAGGGCGCAGGGAGCGTTCCCTCCCCTTTCGATTGCCTCGAATGCCAGCCCCAGGCAGGGGAACTTTTCCAGGTCCGGCTCGAAGAAACTCAGGCCGGAAAGCGCGGCGAAGTCCAGTTTCTTGTTGTTCAGCGAAAGCCTTTCCGGATACGACATCGCGTACTGGATGGGCTCCCTCATATCGGGGCAGCCAAGTTGCGCCAGAACGGCGCCATCGGCAAATTCTATCATCGAGTGAATAACCGATTCCGGATGGACAACCACGTGGATGCGGGAGACATCGACATTGAACAGCCATTTTGCCTCAATCACCTCGAAGCCCTTGTTCATCATAGTGGCCGAGTCGATGGTGATTTTCGCGCCCATATCCCAGTTGGGATGCTTCAGCGCCGCGTCCTTGCCGAGGCCGGCGATGGTCTCGCGCGGGAGCGTGCGGAAAGGGCCGCCGGAAGCTGTGAGATGGATCTTTGCGACTTCGTTCCCGCCGGCGGCCTGGAGGCACTGGAAGATGGCGGAATGCTCCGAATCCACGGGGAGGATATCGGCCTTATGCTTCTGGGCCGTGGCCATTACTATCGGCCCGGCCGCGACGAGGGTTTCCTTATTGGCAAGGGCCACACGTTTCCCGGCCTCGAGGGCTGCAAGAGTGGGTTTCAGCCCGCTGAAGCCCACCATAGCAGCAACCACGATGTCCACATCGGCACTCTGGACCAGGGCGCAGGCGGCGTCTATTCCGCAATGGACATTCTTTCCGGGAAGGGCGTCCCGGAGCGAAGGATACAGGTCCTCGCGGCATACCACAATCTCCGGAACGTCGAATTCCATACTCTGCTCCGCGAGGAGGGCGGTGCTGCTGTTGGCCGATATCATCTGCACCTTGAACAGGTCCGGATGCTGGCGCACGACGTCCAGAGTCTGGGTGCATATCGACCCGGTGGAGCCAAGAATCGCTATCTTTTTCATTATTCCTCGTCGTCAAAGTCTAATGCGTGCAAACGCGCCTTAAGCATCGAATCCAGTTGAGGGTCGATGGTTATTTCCTCCTTGAGCGGGAGCCTCCTCTGCCGGATAAGGCTGTCCAGCTTGAGGGGCTCCTCCCCTGCCACCACGCGGCGGAGATTCTCCGTGTACAGCTGCCACTGGAGGATTTCCCTCTCCAGGGAGTCAATCCTAACCGCATTCTGAACGGCCTGGCGCTTGGTGGCCGCGGTAGGATATCCGGGAATGAAGGTGCGCACCGGAGTATATGCGACGATGGCGAACACGAGGGCCGCAACCAGCACCAGGGCCGATACGCCCACGATTATCGCCTGACGCAGACGGAAAGGGCGCGCCCACACCGTCTCGTGCGACACGGCGTCGGTGATTGTAAACAGGAAAATCCGCTTGCTGAGCCCTTTCTTATCTTCGTTTGCCATAAAAATGTTATCTTTGCAGTCTCAAATGGACAGATACATCGGCATAGATTACGGGATTAAGCGCACAGGCCTGGCCGTGAGCGACCCTCTCCGTATCTTTGCCACCGCACTGGACACCGTTGACTCTACAAAGATAATAGATTATCTTCAAAAATACGCCGAAAAAGAAATAATTGCCCGTTTCGTGGTGGGTTATCCCCTGAATACCGACGGCTCTCCGTCGGAAACGCTCCCCCACGTGCGCGGCTTTGTAAAAAGGCTTGAAAAGGCATTTCCCGGAATTCCTGTGAGTCTTGAGGACGAACGCTTCACATCCGTCCTTGCCCACAGGGCCATGATAGATGGCGGAATGAAGGCAAAAGACAGAAGGAATAAGGCATCGGTGGATAAGATAAGTGCGGCAATCATCCTCCAGGGATATCTGGACAGGGAGAGTAACGAGAAAAAAAGGACACAGCAATGATAAAACCTATTTATTTGTATGGCGCCCCTGTGCTCAGGGAGAAAGCCCTGGAGGCCGATTTAAGCAAGCCGGAAGAAATCAAAGCCCTGGTCCAGGACCTCAAGGACACCCTTGCCCGGGCCGATGGCTGCGGCCTTGCCGCACCCCAGATTGGCGTGAGCCAGAGGGTAGTGATCGTGGACGGCGATGTTGTGGCCGACACGTACGACTATCTGAAGGGCTTCCGCCGCACCCTCATCAACCCGGTGATAGTGGAGGAAAGCAAGGAGCAGACAACCTACTCGGAGGGCTGCCTCTCCATTCCCGGCATCTACTGCGACGTCACCCGCCCCAAAACCATCAAGGTGGAGTATTTTGACGAGGAACTCAAGCCCCAGAGCGAAGTTTTCGACAACTTCGCCGCCCGGATGATCCAGCACGAGCTTTCACATCTGGACGGCGACCTGTTCACCGACCACGCCGCTCCAATCCGCCGCAAGATGCTCTCCAGCAAGCTACAGAACATAGTCAAGGGCAAAGTTCACCCCCACTACAACAGCAAGCTGAAGTAGCTACTTCAGGCTTTCGCGGACTTCGAGATTGATGGCGCGGAGTTTCTCCGCGTCTATTTTTATCACTTTGCGGTCGTAGGTCATAAGGCCGTTCACCTCAACCTCAACGTCGGTGGTCTGGGTATAGACGGCGCCGGAGATACCATCGGCAATGAGAGGAAGGAGATAATTCAGGGCATAGTCCCGGTACTTCTCCAGAACCTCTTCCCCGTTCTCACAGAGGCCCTTGTAGCCCCAGTTGCCGTCCGGCTTCCAGGTATGCCCTTCGATGGCACAGCCAATTCCGCCGTACTCTCCCACAAGGTCGATCTGCTCGCCGTCGCTGCGGAGGAGCATCTTGGGAATGGGATAGTTGTGGCTGTCCAGAATGTCGCCGCAGTGGCGGTGGTTGCCGCCGGATGCAGAGTTGATCAGGCGGGAAGGATCCTGTTCGCGGGTGAACGCAACCACGGCTTCCGTGTCGAACTGGCTCCAGCCCTCGTTGAAAGGCACCCATACTACAATGCAGGGGAACTTCTTCAGCTGCCACATAATCTCTCCCCACTCTTTATAATAGGTAGCCTTGGCCTCATCGTCAAGCGGATAGTCCCAGCCCGTGTCGAATGCGTTCCGGCCCCACTGGGGGTCGTAAAGGCCATCGTCCTGGAACACGTTCACGTTGCCGGCCATTGAAGGCATATCCTGCCACACCATCATTCCAAGGCGGTCGCAGTTATAGTACCAGCGTGCGGGCTCCACCTTGATATGCTTGCGGATGAAGTTGTATCCGAACTCCTTGGTCTTGACGATGTCGAAGGCCAGCGCCTCATCCGTTGGGGCGGTGTACAGGCCGTCCGGCCACCAGCCCTGGTCCAGCGGGCCGTACTGGAAAACGGGTTTTCCGTTCAGCCCCAGCCTCTTGAATCCGGCAGCATCGACCACCGTGGTGGAAGTACGAAGAGCTGTATAGCCCTTGACCATATCCACGACCTTTCCTTCTTTCACTGCCGATATTTCCAGCGCGTACAGGTACGGGGTCTCCGGGCTCCAGAGCTTGGGCTCCAGCACCTCCAGCGAGAGAATCTCCCCGGGCGCAGCCATTGTCGATGCCACCGCGGCGCCGGGCCTCCCCTTCTCCGCATCCCAGCCTTCGCCGCCTTCACGCAGCGTCACGCGCACCTGATCGGCATCGCCCTCCACGCAGGCGCGGACGGAGAGGATGCCGGTGCTATCGGCCCATACGCAGTTGTAGTCCTTAACATAGGTGTCGGCCACCGGCTCAAGCCAAACACTCTGCCAGATACCGGTAACAGGAGTGTACCAGATGCCGCCGGGGTTCGAAACCTGCTTTCCGCGGGGCTGGTGGTCATTGTCCGTACCGTCCCACACCTTTACCACAAGTTCCTGCTTACCCCTTACGATATAATCGCTTATATCGAAGGCAAATGCCGTATAGCCTCCGGTGTGCTCTCCAATCAGCTTTCCGTTCAGCCAAACCTCGGTTTTCCAGTCCACCGCGTCGAAATGCAACAGCACCTTTTCCTTCCAGGCCGATGGTACCTTGAACTCACACTTATACCACAGCGTGCTGTCCACGCCCACTCTGCGGCCTACGCCTGAGAGCGAGCTCTCCACGCAGAACGGCACCAGGATCTTCCCGTCCGGGGTTTCCGGCTGCGGGGCATCCACCGGGGTAATCGCATAATCCCAAAGGCCGTTCAGGCACTTCCAATCCTTACGGATCATCTGCGGGCGCGGATACTCCCGGTGTGCGTTTGAAGGCGACACCTCATCGGCCCAGGAAGTCCTTATCCTGTCCCCCGCCGGGGCCCATTCGCCGTTCCCTCCGGCACAGCCAGCCAGCACCATGAGCGCCGCGGCCAGAGCATATATGTAAAACTTTCTCATATCGTCTGAGTCTGATGAATGCTAAAGGTCAGTAGGCGAAGACGGGGCGGACGGAGAGCCCGTAATTACGGGCTTCGAAGTACCCGTCGACATTGCCTGAATAGAAGTAGACTTCACACGCCACGTCCGTGCCGCCAGTCGTAGTCAAGGAAGATGACCAGTAGTAGCCGAACATCCCCACATCTTCGAGAGCATAGCCAGTCCGTTTGCCAGCGGCGGGAAGGAAGATACTGTTGCCGTTGGCAGCCGTTACCAAGCGGCCATTCACTCCATTCTGCGTTGTCCAATTCCAAGTGCATTGCTCGCGAAGTGCTGTCCACTCCTCATTCGTGGGGATGCGCCAGGAACCGCCCCATAGCTTGCTGGCAACA